>QHQE01000187.1 GCA_003219265.1 Verrucomicrobiota bacterium | reverse complement strand
TCGCCCAGGAGTTCAGGGCCACCCTCGTTCTGGTCGCTGTGCCACCACGTCCCGGAGAGGAGATATTCGTCTCAGAGGGAGAGCAGCCTGCATCCGATGAGACTGCGCAGGAAGCATTGAAAAGCGCCGACTCGCTTGAGGAGAAGGCACAACTCCTACGAACAACGACCGGACTGCGCGTCGAAACTGCGACCACCGCAAGCGATCCCGAGGCGTTCATCGAACGGATCACTGGGCACGGGCTGCGCAATCTCCTCGTTGTGGCAACACGAGAGCAGGCGCTCTATGGCGCTGAAAAGTTCCTTCGCCACAGGAATGTGCCGGTCCTGCTGCTGGCCAAATACACTTAAGAGGCAGCAGACTTACCTGTACCTGCTGCTGGCAAGCGGAGCGCAGGCAACACCTGGGCCAGCTCTTCTCGCTGCGGCTCCAACCAGGCTGGCAGCTCCAGATGGGTTCCCAGTTGCTCGACGGGCTCATCCACCGTGAAGCCGGGGGGATCGGTCGCGATTTCGAACAGGATGCCTCCCGGTTCGCGAAAGTAAATCGAGTGGAAGTACTTGCGATCCAGCACCGGCGTGACATTGAGGTCGAGACCAGCGAGCGTCCCGCGCCAGGCTTGTTGGCGCTCATCAGTGGGTGTTCGCCAGGCCACATGATGGACCGTTCCACTAGCCACATGCCCGCGCCGCAGCCCCGGAGCACAGCGCACATCCACATACGCGCTCGGCCCTCCCTCAGCGACTTCGTAGCGGAACACGTTGTTTTCCTGGCCGAGGAGACGAAAGCCCAGGGTGTCGGTCAAGAGCTTGGCCGTGCGCTCGTAGCCATCCTCCGACAAGGTGACGGTGTGCAGGCCCCGCATCGCATATTCAGCAGGCACTGGTCCCTCTGCCCAGGCTGGACGCAGCTCGGCCTGCGGGTGAGCGACCAGTTCGATGACGAGCCCATCTGGGTCTTGCAGGGAAAGGACGGTTTCGTCAAAACGCGACGCGGGTCCTGTGAAGGAGACGCCTTGTTGGCTCAGGCGCTCGATCCAATAGTCTATTGACCCTTGAGGAATAGAGAAGGACGTCACCGTCACTTGTCCTGTTCCCTGCCGTCCCTTTGGGACTCCTGGCCAGGCAAAGAACGTCAGCAGGGTGCCAGGATGACCCAGCTTATCCCCATAATACAGGTGGTAGGACCTGGGGTCGTCAAAGTTGACCGTCAGTTTCACCAGCCGCAGACCCAGCACCGCGGTGTAGAAATCTACATTGCGCTGCGGGTCGTCTGCAATCGCCGTCACATGATGAATACCGAGAATATCTTGACTCATCGTCTATCTCCTTTATCTCCCTTTGAAGTCCGCTTTGCGTTTCTCGATAAATGCCTGCATACCTTCACGCTTGTCCTCAGTGGCGAACAGCAGGAGGAAATTCTTGCGTTCCATCTCTAAGCCTTCTTCTAACGTCGTTTCAAAGGATGCCAGCACTGCTTGTTTCGCTAATCGTACGGCAATGGGACCCCGAGCGGCAACCTCTTTCGCAAGTTTGACCGCTTCCCTCAAGTGTTCACCCTTCGGCACGACGCGATTCACCAGTCCATGATCTGCCATTTCCTGTGCGGTGACTTGCACACCGGTCAGCACCATCTCCATGGTGCGATATTTGCCAAGCGTCCGTGCTAAGCGCTGTGTGCCCCCCGCCCCTGGTATGACCCCAAGGGTGATTTCAGGTTGTCCAAAGCGCGTATTCTCTGATGCCACGATCATGTCACAATGCATCGCCAGTTCGCAACCGCCACCCAGGGCATAGCCACCCACCGCCGCAATCAAGGGCTTTTTGACGCGTCGAATGCGGATCCAGTTCTCAAAACCGCCCAGCAGCATATCGATAGGCGACTTGTCCGACATTTCTTTGATGTCGGCTCCGGCTGCAAACGCTTTCTCGCCTGCACCGGTGATGACCATGCAGCGAATCTCTTCATCGCGATCAAGCTCCTCTAGCGCATTGGCAAGTTCGCTGACAAGCTGAAAATTAAGCGCGTTGAGTTCATTTGGCCGATTCAGGGTGACAATCCCAACGCGCTCATCGCGGTCAACTAGAATAGATTGGTAATTTGACATGCCTCTCCTCCTTTGAAGTTTAGAGTAATTTCATGGCTTGCTTGCTATCAACAAGGAACGATGTGAGCTCCGGAAAATAAGCGTCATTCCTCATTTCTCATAAGAATGCGGAGCGTTCGTGCAGACTCCTCGTCCATGTGATAACTCTCAGCGTCCGAAGGGAATGTCCCCGCCTGGACATCGGCGAAGAAGCCCTGCAGGGCCTCGGTAGCTACATTGGCCAGGTGAGCGTACTGGCGAACAAACTTGGGAACCCGTCCATCGTAGAGACCCAACACATCGTGATAGACAAGCACCTGTCCATCGCAGTGTGGTCCTGCAATGCCAATTGTTGGAACCGGCACTTCCTGCGTCACGATCTGTGCCAGTACATCAGGCACCCCTTCCAGAACGATCGCAAAGACGCCTGCAGCAACCAGTGCATGGGCATCAGTCACCAACTCGCGGGCTGCCTCGGCCCTCTTGCCCTGGACCCGGTAGCCACCCATGACGTGGATCGATTGTGGGGTAAGCCCCAGGTGCCCCATCACTGGAATCTCGGCAGCGAGGATCGCTTCTATCACCGCCAGTCGCTTGCGGCCTCCCTCAAGTTTCACGCATTCCGCCCGACCCTCACGTATGAAGCGGCCCGCATTGCGCACGGCCTCCTCTACAGAGACATGGTAGCTCAGCCAGGGCATATCGCCTACGATCAAAGCGCCAGGTTTTGCTCGTGCTACAGCAGCCGTATGGTGAATCATTACATCCACTGTGGCGGGGAGGGTATCGTCATATCCTAAGACTACGTGCGCCAGCGTATCGCCTACCAGGATCATATCCGCTCCGGCTCGATCAGCGATGCGTGCCGAAGGGGCATCATAGGCTGTTACCATCTTAATCTTAGGCCCACACTTTCGGGCCTGTATAGCGGGTACGGTCACTTTCTCCCGCATCGTCGTTCCTTGCCTTACATTTAACGAACCGACTTCAGTTCGGTCTCTTCTTCAACTTCGTAACTTGTGGTCACCTCCGCCACTTTGCCAAGCATTGCAATCACCGGACAATAACGGGTTACGGAAAGTTCGATGGCTCGCGCTACAGCCTGCGGATCAACATGTTGGCCCCGCACCCGGTAGAGTACTTCGATCCGGGTGTAGACCCTCGGGTGCTGGTCCGCCCGGCTCCCCTGCACTTCCACGCTGAGGCCGCTGACCTGTTGGCGTTTCTTACGCAGGATCGAGATGACATCCATGGCGGTGCAGCCAGCCAGAGCCTGCAGCAGCAAGCGAGGAGGCTGGGGGCCGGCACCCACGCCGCCCACGCTCTCCTCGGCATCAAGGTCTATGCGAAAGCCCTCTGTATTTCCGACAAAGTGCATGCCATCTGCCAGGGCGGCAGAGGCGGTTTCCGGCTCCTGGTCTTTGTTCTCTGTTGCCACGTTCGACCTCCTATTGTCTAGACTGCTCCTCCTCATAAAAATAAGAACGAACACAAATCTATTGATAATGTATCTCGTCCCCAGATGTGATGAGCCGGGCACCACGTTGGAATGTCGTCAAGTATACCAGCCATTGGAACCCGACCACCAGGCGGTTGCGAAAGCCAATCAAGAACATGAGATGCAGGACCAGCCACATGACCCATCCTAACAGACCGGCGGTGCGAAACTTGCCGATCGAAACGATGCTATAGTAGCGTCCCACAGTGGCCATATTCCCTTTATCAACATAGCGAAAAGCCTCGGGGTGTGGTTTGCCAGCGACCCGGTCAGCAATGACGGAAGCGACATACTGTCCTTGCTGGATCGCCACCTGAGCGACTCCCGGCAGCGGCTTGCCATCCTGGATAAAACTGGCCGTATCCCCAATGACAAAGATGTTGGGATACCCTGGAACAGACACATCACTGCCGACCTTGACACGCCCTCCCCGGTCCGTCTCAGCACCCAGCCACTCTCCTGCAGGTGATGCTGCCACCCCTGCTGTCCAGATGACCGTTTTGGCAGGAATACGTTCTCCAGCAATCACGGCTCCATCACAGTCGATCGCTTCGACAGGGGAATTCGTTCGCACTTCGACCCCCCGACGATTGAGGGCAGTCTGTGCTTTTTTTGCTAATCGCTCATCGAAAGCCATCAGGATGCGTGGAAGCGCCTCGACAAGCACAATACGAGCTTGCTCTGTCTTGATATGGCGAAAGTCGGAGACCAGGGTTTTGTGGGCCAGACCCGCAATCGCTCCCGCCATCTCGACTCCCGTTGGGCCAGCGCCCACCAGCACAAATGTGAGTAGCGCTTTGCGTTTCTCTGGGTCCGTCTCCCGTTCTGCCATCTCAAAGGCCTGCAGTATCTTGCGTCGAATAGCGGTCGCCTG
>QHQE01000186.1 GCA_003219265.1 Verrucomicrobiota bacterium | reverse complement strand
CCAGCTTTCGCGAAGCCCTCACCAAAGCCGACCCGAAACGCGGCGTCCTCTTCTACCTCGACCGCAAAGGCAGCAAGACCTTCGCCGTGCTGAAGGCCACCGGTTAGACTTCGCGATCAGCTTTTGCGGCTGCTGATTGCGACCAGGACAATGCCGCCCGCCAGGCAGATGGCGCCGAGCACAGGCGGAAATTGCACTTGGTGCTCTTTGTCGGCGCTGACCTGAAGCGGCCCGGCATCGATCACCTTCTCCCGTTTCGTGTAAGTGAATCCTCCGTAGGCCAGCGCGATGATGCCGACGACGATTAGAATAATACCTACAATTCCAGCTGGTTTCATGAGCGCCAGGTCAGAGCGGACGCCGGCCTTGGATCAGATTGATGATTAGCACTACGACGGCGAGGACGAGCAGAAGATGAATGAAGCCGCCCAGCGTGTAGGAGCTGACCAGGCCAAGTAGCCAAAGCACCAGTAGAATAACAAATATAGTCCAGAGCATAGAGGTTCCTTTCGGTTGATTTCTAGTTTGCTTCGTCTCGCGCACGCTTGTTGCGCTTATCGGATGGAAAATTCGATTCTATAAAACTTTCCTACATCTTCAGTGTCTCCCATAAAAATTGTGGAGGCAGCCGCGCGGCGCCATTTGAGATTCGCAGGCGACGCGTCTGCCGCCACAGCTCACTTGCCGATCTGGTTCACGACAGCTCGCAAATTCCAGCCGCCCGCTTCAAGTCGCTCGCGAGCCGAATTGTAATCGCAGTTTGCCAGGTCAGCGACCAGGCGCACAGCGCGATCGCGCAATTTCGTGCTCGAAGTGTGAAGGTCGATCATTAAATTGCCGCGTACTTTGCCCAGCGCCACCATCGCGCCGGTGCTGATGATATTGAGCGCGACCTTTGTCGCTGTTCCCGCTTTGAGTCTTGTCGATCCAGTCAAGATTTCCGGACCGACCGCGAGATGGATTGAAAGATTCCCAAGTTCGTCTCCACGAATGGCCGGATTGCAAGTGAGCAAAATGGTTTTTGCACCTAACGACTTTGCTCGTCCGAGCGCACCCAGGACAAAAGGCGTGCGACCGCTCGCCGTGATCCCGATGACAACATCGACATCTTTAGTTCCGCGCTCATCCATGGCCAGCGCGCCGACGCTTTCCTCGTCTTCCGCCCCTTCGACGCTGCGATGAAGCGCGGTGACGCCACCGGCGATGATGCCCTGCACAAGATCGGACGATGCGCCGAATGTCGGCGGAATCTCGCTCGCATCGAGCACACCAATTCGACCGCTGCTGCCGGCGCCGACGTAAAACAGGCGCCCGCCTTTCCGGAGCGCTCCCGTCACGATCTCGATCGCCTTGGCAAGATCGACAATCGCGCCGCGCAACGCATCCTGCACAAATCTCTCTTCCTCGACAAAAAGCTCCACCAACTCACGCGCGCTCATTTTTTCCAGATTTTCCGAGCGCGGGTTGCGCTGCTCGGTTAAAGCGGCAGCAAGGTTGTCGATCTTGTTCTCGGCAGGCTTTGCGCGAACTTTTGTCAATTCGTCCATCTCAGCGGCGAGCCAGGCTGCCCCGAGTTCGGGCGCGCGCTCCGCCGTTGCCACGCGAGCATCGGGAAGATTCTTTTTTAGTCTTCGCCGAAACGCGTGCGTGTAGATGGAGTCGCGATGAAAGAGCCCGCCGAGCAGCATTACTTTGGGCGCGAGCAGATGCAGCCGCGACGCGACCGCCTCGGTGTATTCGCAAAGAACGAGCGCGCCCTCTTCGATGATCTCCATCACGCGCACATCGCCACTTGCGGCCGCTTCAAAAACCACCGGCGCCAGCGTGGCGATTTCCATTTTGTCCGCGGTCTGGGCCCAGCGAACGAGCTCATCGAGATTGTTCAAGGAACGCGCGTGCAGAATTTTTGCGGTCAATTGCACTTCGCCGCGATGGAGATCGTATTCGCGCAAGATCAAGCGGAGCGCGCGGATCGAGATGAAATAACCTCCGCCCGTATCGCCCAGAATGTGTCCCCAACCGCCGGCATTCTCGATCCGGTCGCCACGACGCCCGGTAACTGACGAGCCGCTTCCAGCGTTCACGACAATTCCATCGCCATGTCCGACCGCGGCGGCGAGTCCGGAGTCGCGGTCGCTTCCGGTCAGGATCTTGGCGCCGGGCCAGATTTCGGCGCAAAGATTCGAGAGTGAGTGTCGATCTTCGGCGGTGCCGCAGCCGGCCAGAAAGATGCCCGCGCGATTAATTTGTTTGGGCAGTTCGGAGAAAATGGCGCGCAAACGCTAACCAATTTGCGGCTTCGCCGCCTGTTTTGACATCGAGGTCGCCGCGGCGACGACTGCTCGATCCACCCGCGGAATGACAAACTTTGGATGATTGCCGAGCGTTTCGCACATTATATCGTACGGCATGTCCGCGGAGAAGAAGCAAGCAGCAAAGCGAATCGCACAGCTGCGGCGCGAAGTCGAAGAGCATAACCGCCGTTACCACGAGGAAGCCGCGCCCACGATCAGCGATCGCAAGTATGACGAACTCTACTCCGAACTTGTCGATCTTGAAACGCGTTTCCCGCAACTCCTGACGCCGGATTCACCGACGCAACGGGTGGGCGGCAAACCGCTCGAAGCTTTCGCGCAAATCGCGCATCGTATACCGATGCTCAGTCTCGACAATACTTACTCCGAAGATGAGGTCGCCAATTTTTACGCGCGCGTCACGCGTCTCTTGCCTAACGAGAAAATCCCGGTCGTGATCGAGCCGAAAGTGGATGGTGTCGCAGTTTCGCTTCTCTACGAAAATGGGCGGTTGCGCTATGCCGCGACGCGGGGTGACGGGATGGTGGGCGACGACATCACGCAAAACATCCGGACGATTCGCTCGGTGCCGTCACAATTAAAGAGCGCCGCGCCGAAAGTGTTCGAAGTGCGCGGCGAAGTTTACATGGACAAACGCGGCTTCGCGAAACTAAACGTGGAGCGCACCGAAGCGGGTCTGCCCGCCTTCGCCAATCCCAGAAATGCCGCAGCCGGCTCACTCAAGCAGCTCGATTCGGCAATCACAGCGAGGCGGCCGCTCGGTGTGGTTTTTTATGGCACGGGCGCGATTGAAGGCTTGTCGCTGGAAAAACATTCGGCGCTTTTCCCCTTGCTCAAGAAACTGGGCTTGCCCGCTGCGGAACGTTGGTGGCTGGCGGACTCGGTTAAAGAAATTCTAAAGGCGATTCGCGAATTGGATCGCATACGACACGATTTCCCCTATCAAACCGATGGCGCGGTTGTGAAGGTGGATGCGCTCGTCCAGCGCGAGCGGCTGGGGTTCACGGCGAAATCCCCGCGTTGGGCCATCGCTTACAAGTACGAAGCCGAGCGCGTCGAGACAAAGTTGCACGACATCATCGTGCAAGTCGGCCGCACCGGGGTGCTCACGCCCGTGGCCGTGCTCGAGCCGGTGACGGTGAGCGGCAGCCGCGTCTCACGCGCGACATTGCACAACGAAGACGAAATCAAGCGCAAAGACATCCGCATCGGCGACACCGTCGTGATCGAAAAGGCCGGCGAAGTCATTCCGGCCGTGGTCGAGGTGGTGAAATCGAAGCGGCCGCGCGAGGCCCAACCATTTGATTTTTTCAGACACATTCGCGGCAAATGTCCCGTCTGCGGCGGCCGGGTACGGCGCGATCCGGAATTTGTCGTCTGGCGCTGCGAAAATATTCAGTGCCCGGCGCAGACGACTCGGCGGTTGGAATTTTTCGCCGCGCGCAGCGCACTCGACATCGAAAGCGTGGGCGGCATTGTCGCGGACAAACTGGTCGAGCGCGGTTTGGTGCGCGAGCCGCTCGATT
>QHQE01000185.1 GCA_003219265.1 Verrucomicrobiota bacterium | reverse complement strand
CGGCCTTTTTGTCGCTCGCCGGCTCATGAAAGGCAGCCGGTTGCGCCTGGTTCTTTATTCACCGAACTCGATCTTCTGGCAGAAGAACTACAACTCGGGTGGCGTGGTCGCCGATGAAACTGCCAAAGATGCGCGCGCTGCGCACGTGAAGGTTTATCATGATGCGCAGCACGCCAGCGCGATAGAACTCCCGCTGCGCGAGTCGCCTGCTTCACATCCGTAGATGTCTAAGAAAATTCGTGTCGGAATATTATTCGGCGGTAGATCTGCCGAGCATGAAATCTCTCTGCAGTCAGCAAAAAATATCATCGACGCTATCGACAAAAATACATACGAGGTCGTCTTAATCGGTATCGACAAAAACGGAGGATGGCATCTCGACGAGGGCTCTCGATTCCTCCTTCGAACGACTGAATCGGAATTACCGCAGCTGCCGGCCAGCGGCGAAAATCTGGCGCTGGTTCCCGGCAAACAAGAAGAGCAGCTTATCCTGCTCTCGGGCCAGCAGACGCCGGGCTCTTTGGATGTCGTCTTTCCCATCCTTCACGGCCCTTTCGGCGAAGATGGCACTGTCCAAGGATTGCTGAAGCTCGCCAATATTCCATTCGTCGGTGCCGGCGTCCTAGGGTCGGCTGTCGGCATGGACAAAGATGTGATGAAACGATTGCTCCGGGATGCCGATATCCCCATCGCCCGATTTATCGTGCTCAACAAATACTCCGCCACGGAAGTTGATTTCGATAATGCGCGAGACCAACTCGGCCTGCCGCTTTTTATCAAACCCGCAAATCTCGGTTCATCGGTCGGCATTAACAAAGTCAGAGATCGCGAAGAATTCGATCGGGCCGTTCGGGATGCATTCAAATACGATAACAAGGTCTTGATCGAAGAGTGCATCGACGGGCGCGAGATAGAATGCTCCGTGCTCGGCAATGCTCAGCCGGTGGCTTCAGTCCTGGGCGAGATTCTGCCTCGCCATGAATTTTATTCTTACGAGGCGAAGTATCTCGATGAGAACGGCGCAGTCCTGGAGATACCGGCGAAAGTCGCGCCGGAGATTTCGGAGCGCATTCGTCAGACCGCCATCAAGACCTTCTCCACGCTCTGCTGCGAAGGAATGGCCCGCGTCGATTTTTTCTTGCGAAACGGCGAAGAAATTATCGTGAATGAAATCAACACCATCCCGGGATTCACGAGAATAAGCATGTACCCAAAGCTCTGGGAAGCGAGCGGCCTGCCCTATGGCGAATTGATCGACAAATTGATCGCACTTGCGATGGAAAAGTTCGAACGAGAAAAGGGATTGAAGACCGATCGAGCATGAACGCCTCTCGGGCTGCCACATTTTTCGTCTTGCTCGTTTCATTGAGTGTCGCCTCCACACAGGCGCAATCGCGAAACTCCGCCACGGAAGTTCTCGATAAACTTACCGACGATTTCTGGACGTGGCGCGCGAAGTATGCGCCGTTCACCGGTGACGATGTAAATCGAATCGAGCGGCCCGGCGGAACGCGTGATTGGTCGCGCGTCAGCATCGACAAGCGGCGAAAAGATCTCGCAGAGTTTGAGGCGCGGTGGAAGAAGATCGACATCGACGGTTGGCCGATTACAAAACAGGTCGATTACAAACTGATCGGGTCAGCGCTATCGCGGGTCCACTGGGAACTCGACATCAATCCGCGCTGGAAACGGGATCCGAATTTCTACATCGAGCAAACACTCACGGCACTCGTCGAAGCACTGACTGTTCCCGCGCCGTATGACGAAGCGCGCAGCAAAGAAATTCTCACCCGCGTCGAGAATATTCCGTCGGTCTTGCAACAAGGCGAAGCGAATCTCGATAAACCGCCAGCGCCATTTGCCGCCGTCGCAGCCCAAAACCTTGACGGAATTCGCGAACGTTTGCGCAAGATGGCAAGCGCGCTCGCAGGATCGACCACGCTCAAAGAACAAGAGCTGAGCAGTGCAGTCCAGCGCGGGGCAGATGCGCTCGAGAAATTTCGGGAGCGATTGCAGCACAAACTCTCGACGCTGCCGCAGCAAACTGCGCTCGGTCGCGACGCTTATGTTTTCTTTCTTAAGAACGTCGCGCTGATGCCGTATTCGCCGGAAGAACTTCTCGCCATGGGCCAGCAGGAGTGGAACCGCGCCGTCGCGTTTGAGGCATACGAGAAAAACCGGAACAAGGATGTGCCGCCGCTCAAGATCGCGGATAACATCGACAACTGGATCAAAGATGCAGCGGCGAAAGAATTGTCGATCCGCAAATTTCTCGACGACCACGGTATTCTCACCGTGCCCGATTGGATCCAACATTACACGCTCCGACCGACGCCGGAATATCTGCGCGCGCTTGGCTTCACCGAGAATGACGACTTCACTTCGCCCTCGCGTTTGAAAGAAAATTGTATCCGTTATGTGCCTGAGCCATCAGACAATCTCGGCTATTTCTGGCGTGCGACGGCACAGGATCCGCGACCGATCACCGTGCACGAAGGAATTCCCGGTCACTATTTCCAGCTTTGTCTTTCCTGGAAACACGAAGACCCGATCCGGCGACATTACTACGACTCGGGCGCGAACGAAGGGATCGGCTTTTACTCTGAGGA
The DNA here is from genome assembly GCA_003219265.1 of Verrucomicrobiota bacterium. GTDB lineage: Bacteria > Verrucomicrobiota > Verrucomicrobiia > Chthoniobacterales > UBA10450 > AV133. The sequence goes on along the minus strand of QHQE01000185.1, from coordinate 614 downwards.
GATGATGTTGCAGGCGGGGTTGTTCGACGACAGCCCACACACGCGCGAGATCATTTACAATTTCATGCGTCTGCGCGCGCTCTATTTGCAGGAGAAGGTGCCCATGGACGCACAGACCGCGCGCCAGGAAGCAATCGCTTTCTCAACCGGTCCCGGCCAAGCCATCACCTATCAGATCGGCAAACTCCAAATTATGAAACTGCTCGCCGAAGCCCGCTTGCAACAGGGAGAAAAATTCAATCTCCGCGCCTTCCACGATTTCGTCTGGAAAAACGGCAACGTCCCGATCGCATTGCATCGCTGGGAATACTTAGGCTCCAGACGAAGTGCCAAGATATTAACGCACTCCTTGTCATTCCGAGCGAAGTCGAGGAATCTCTGATTGTTCCGGAGCTCATGACGAAAGAGCAGATCCTAAACGTGTGGCAGGTTCCACATCAGGAGGAATTCCTGATCGAAAGTTATATCCGTCTTATTCGAGAACTCGGTCGTTTCCCAGTTTTACGCGAGCTGAGGTTGAAGCGTCGTGCGGATTCGAGCTTTCCTAGCACGGGTTCGCTGAATCGGTTTGGATCGAAAGCGACCACCGCCTCGCGAATCATTAAATTCTGTCG
>QHQE01000151.1:14366-16279 GCA_003219265.1 Verrucomicrobiota bacterium | reverse complement strand
ATCGCGCCGAGACTGTAAACATCAGCTCCGGCTGTGAGACTCGCCGCCGGTCCGCGCGCTTGTTCGGGCGCAATGTAACCGGGTGTGCCGAAAACCGTGAGCGTGCGCGTAAGATCGCTCGTGGTGTCGAGCCATTTGGCCAAACCGAAATCGCTCACGAGCGGTTCGCCGCGGCCATCGAGCATGATGTTTCCCGGTTTCAGGTCGCGATGCAAAATACCCTGGACGTGCGCGTATTGGACGGCACGCGCCACCTTCGCCATCAGCGCTACGCTCCGGCGTGACTCGTCGCGAAGCGCCGGACCCGCGTCCAACAGGCTTCCACCGGGAGCGAATTTCATGCTAAAAAATGGGAGGCCATCCTCGCCTTCGCTGACTTCATAAATCGGCAGGATGTTTGGATGATCGAGGCTGGCAGCGGCCTCGGCCTCGCGACGAAAGCGCGCCAGCGTCTCGCGCGAATCGGCGTGGTAACTCAAAACACGTTTCAGCGCAACGATGCGGCGCGAGTGTCGCTGCCGCGCGCGATAGATCACGCCCATGCCGCCGCGGCCGATCTCTTCCAGAATCTGATAATTGCCGATTCGCCAATCGGCATCGGGTACATCGATCTCGGCGAGCACCCCGTCTAGTGTTTCGTTATTCCCGGTCTCAGCGCCCAGACCCGCTCGCAACAGGCAACTCAAACAAAGACCGCGCCCGACACGCGATGTCGATCCACATTGTGCGCACGCAATCGGCGCCTTTGCCACGCGGACCGAATCGGAGATGCTAGAGACATTCATGCGGTGCTTAACCACGAATCAACACGAATTCATTGTTGTTGAGTACTTCAATTTCATTATTTGTGTCCATTCGTGTTTATTAGTGGTTAGTCCTACGCGGTGCTTGCCCCAGCGGCCAGTGCCGCGCACAAGTAGCGAAGTTCTTCATCCACGTCGTCCGGTTTTTCGACCGTTTGCGCCACTTCATCGCGAAGAAGTTCGCGGTAGCGCAGTCGCAATTGATGCACGAGCCGTTTCACAGAAGCTTCCGGAACATCGAGTGTTCTGGAAAGCTTTTCGTAAGAGACATCTTCCCGTTCTGCAGCCAGACAACCGCTCAGGACATCGAAAACGCGCCGCCGCCCCCGGATTTCGCATTCTTCGCCGAGCCGTCGCAGGGCATGTTCGACCGCGGTGGCTGCCCAGCGCACATCGTAAATCTTTTCCGCCGGCCAACTTTCAGCCTCCCGCGCGGAAATCGACAAGTGCGACGGCGCCTCGGCCATCCAATCGTCCCAGGAAACAAATTGCACATCGCCGCCACGCTTGCGCGCATGCTTCTTCGCGGCGTTGTCGATCAAAAAATTTTGGAGCGCTTTGAGCAGAAGCGACCGGAAACATCCCCGGCTCGGATCAGCCCGCTTGAGTAGATCGCCTTCAAGCACCATGAGAAAAAAATCCTGCGTCAAGTCCTGTGCATCCGGCACGGAATAACCGCGGCGGCAAATGAATGCGAAAATCGGCCGCCAGTAGGTGCGGCAAAGTTGGGCCAGCGCCTCGCGCGCTTTTTCTTCGCCGGTGCCCGAATCGGCGCAGGAAAGAACCACGCTCCAGCGCGTCGTGGCGAAACGGTCCGGGCTGTGTTCGCCCTTGGCAGTGGTGTCCGGCTTCACAGCCGGTCATCATGTCGATCGGCAAATTTTTTCTCAAGGATAAAATTCCGGTTGGGTGGGAGCGCTCGCACGTCCTCGACGGAACGAACATTCTAAGATCCAGCCCATCACCAAGGCGATGGCGAAGCCCATCGCGAGCAACCCGAGCGTTACTTTCATCGCCCAATCTGGAAAACCGAGCGCCGGGCAAACAATGGACAACAATTGCAGCACCACCCATGCGACGACGGAATAGCCCAGCGTTATCTGGCACGTC
>QHQE01000151.1:0-14301 GCA_003219265.1 Verrucomicrobiota bacterium | reverse complement strand
GGCCGTGCGCAATCCAACCAGCGCAACTTCTCGCGGACCGCCGGGTGGCGCATGCATTTCAGCTTCGAGCAGCGCCGGATCGATGGCGAAGCGAACCCGGTGCGGTCTGCCACGCGTGTCGTTTTGTTGGGCCGAGAACATCTCACTATCCTTCTCCGGAATCTGGAGGTCGAAGTTCTCGAAAATCTTTCGAAAAAGTTTAGGAGGGGCGCTGTAGCTGCGGCTTTGGGAGCCGCGCCTTCTCAATGTAGCCGCGGCTCCAAGCAAGCGCTGAGCACAGCCAAACGCCAATCAATACAAAGAGGCTCACGGGACGGACGCTTTTATCAATTTGAAGAGGGCCGGGCCTTCCCCGCACTCGGGGCCATGGTTTTCTGTCCGCGTCTTCCATCGTTTTTCTAGCTGATTCATTTTCACTATCCTTCTCCGGAATCTGGAGGGCGAAGTTCTCGAAAATCTTCAAAAAATCTTCAAAAAAGTTTCGGAACACCGCGGATTACCGGCCTTCACTGGCAGCTACGGCGGGCAGGCACCGGATGGCACGGATATGAAGCCCGCGAAACACGCGAATTGACGCGAATAAAAATTTCTTTCTAAACACTCGCGCGCATTCGCGTGATTCGCGGGTTGATCCTTTCTGACGAAATTCAGCGTCCGTCTCGGCTCCCGCCAGACGTATTCTCGCCGGGGATAATGTGATCCAGCGCGCACAAGATTTTTCGGAAGATGACGCTGATCCGCATTTCTCAATTCGATTGCGCTGTGGTATGATAAGCAAGGCTCCATGAAAAAGCTCAAGTTTGTTGTCGAGAAACATCGCGATGGTTATGTCGCGTACCCGCTTGGATTGAAAGGCGCCGTCGTCGGCGAGGGTGATAGCTACGAGTCCGCGCTGGCCGATGCGAAATCAGCCGCCGCGTTTCATATCGAAAGCTTTGGAAAAGAGGCGTTCGACGACCAGGATGAGGTAATGGAGGCGTTCGTCACCGAGGCTTCGCTGACCACGGGATGAAATTCCCGGCTGATGCGCCGAAGGCGAAAGTTCTTCGGGCACTGCGCGCGCTCGGGTTCGAAATCGTCCGCGAGCGCGAACACGTTTCGATGGCGCGACAAAATCCAGATGGAACTCGCACTCCGTTAACGATGCCCAATCATTCCACGCTCAAAGCGTCGACTCTGCGCACGATCTGCTCCCAATCAGGCATTCTGCGGACGGATTTCCTTGAGGCATACTACAAAAGTTGATATGAGACATGCAGTGATAGTGGCTGATCATCGGTTCGAACACCGCGGATTACTCGGAGGGCACAGATAACAAGGAGCGGCCAAGGAGCGTCGGTCTCCAGTCCGCCGTGTTTAGTTCGACGGTGGTAGAATGTTCCTGTTAGGCGCGATTGTCGATGACTCCGCGAAATCCTTTGAACCAAATAACGTTTCGTAAGCGGGACTGCGGGCTTGCCTGAAAAGGGCAGAACGCGCTTGTCGCGCCGCTGAAAATCTGCGATACGCGTAGCAACGATCGGCCAGGGGGCAGCGCGATGAGAGCTCGCCACCCAGATGAAGACCTTCTTTCAGGAACTGAAGAATCGGCGCGTGTATCGCGTCGCGCTCGGTTACGCCGTGGCGGGATCGGCTGTCGTCCAGGTGGCAGGCACTGTGCTTCCGATCTTCCATGCTCGGGATTGGGTCCAACAGGTGTTTGTTGTCTTGATCGCGTTTGGTTTCCCGCTTGCGCTGGTGCTGGCTTGGTGCTTCGAAATGGAAGGCGGCACGATCAAAAGAACATGCGGCGACAGTCGCGCGGTTGCGAGCAGCCGCCGGGTTTGGATTTTGGGTGGCGTCGGTTTGCTGGTCTCGGCATTTGCACTTGCAGGTTATTGGTTCTGGCATCCATGGAAAACTAGCCCAGAGGTAGTGGGCCCGGGCGGTTCGCCCGGTCCCGAAAAGAGCATCGCCGTGCTGCCCTTCGAGAACCTGAGCGATGATAAACAGAACGCTTATTTCGCTGATGGTGTACAAGATGAGATTCTTACCAACCTTGCTCAGGTTGCCGACCTCAAAGTCATCAGCCGCACATCGGTGATGCAGTACAAGAGCGGAGTCGCGCGCAATCTGCGCGAGATCGCCCAGCAACTCGGCGTTGCGCATGTCGTGGAAGGAAGTGTCCAGCGTTCTGGCAACCGTGTGCACGTCAACACTCAGTTAATCGATGCCAAAACAGATATGCAGCTTTGGGCAGAATCTTACGATCGGGACCTCGCCGATGTATTCGCGATCGAGAACGAATTAGCTGAAAGGATCGTGTCGCAACTCAAATCAAAGCTCTCGCCTAAAGAGAAAGCGGCCATCGAGCAAAAACCAACGGCTGATCTTGTTGCTCATGATCTGTATATACGGGCCAAAGCACTCATCGCCACTGCTCTTTACAGCACACCTCAAGCGGAGAGCCTGTTCGAGGCCGTTCGCCTGCTGAATCAAGCAATCGAACGCGATCCTGCCTTCGCACTTGCCTATTACCAACTGGCCCACGCTCATGATAAGCTCTACTTTGGAGGCGTCGATCACACTCCGGCGCGGTTGGCCATGGCCGACGCGGCGATTCAATCCCTCGCTCGCCTGCGCCCAGATTCAGGCGAAGCGCATCTCGCCGTGGCCAAGCATTTGTACTGGGGTCACCACGATTACGACCGAGCTCGAGAGGAACTTAGCCTGGCCAAGAAGAGTTTGCCTAACGATCCGCTCCCGTTTGTCCTAACCGGTTATATCGATCGACGGCAAGGGCGATGGTCTGAATCGACCAAAAGTCTCGAGCGCGCTGTCGAGCTCGACCCGCAAAACCCCGCTGTTCTCCAACAAATCGCTGCGAGTTATGATCTTCTGCGCCGTTATGCCGACGAAGCACGCGCCGTGGACCGCGCGATCGCGCTTACTCCCAAAGATGCAGCATTGCGAGCTTCGCGTGCGGAGATCGAGCTCGAGTGGCATGCCGACCCGCGCCCGCTGATCTCGACAATAGAGGCGATCATCTCCGAAGATCCGGGCGAAACCAAAAATATAGCGGAGTTTTGGCTTCGCGGATCGTTGTATAAGCGCGATTTCGATGCCGCGCTTCGCGCCTTAGCTGCTCTGCCGATCGATGGGTGTCACCAGCAAACTATTCCCTTTCCGCGGGCCTGGTGCGAAGGCGTAGTCGCTCAGATGCGGGGCGATCAAGCGGCGGCCCGGGCTGCCTTTACCAGCGCCCGAACCGAAGCGGCCAAACTGGTTGCCGGACAACCTAGTTATGCGGAAGCGCATTGCGTGCTCGGAATGGCTGACGCGGCCCTCGGCAACAAAGAGGACGCGATTCGCGAAGGCCGCCATGCGGTCGAGTTATTGCCAGTGACGAAAGATGCGATCATCGGTCCGCTGTTGGTGCAAAATTTGGCGCTTGTCTATGCGTGGACGGGGGAGAAGGATCTTTCCTTGGAACAGTTAGCCATTGCGGCACGCATCCCCGGTTATTTGAGCTATGGCAAACTGCGTCTTCATCCCTATTGGGACTCGCTGCGCGGCGATCCGCGCTTTGAAAAAATCGCCGCCTCGCTCGCGCCGAAGTAGCGACTTTGATCTACGCCATGTCCAATGAGCCAGATCTTTTCTCCGATCGGATCCACATCGAGGAGCGCGAGATTTCCGCGCGTGGGAAACAATCAGTGAAATCCGTTTTCGTCGCGGTTGAGCCGCTCTCGTTGCGAATTTAGGCGAGTCGCGCTTGGGCAAAGCGTGTCCGAAACTTTATGCTTGTAAATCGGCGACTGTTCCGCCAAACCGGATGGCATTATGAAAACCCTATCTGGAACATCCAAACTCGTGATCCTAGTGGCGATTGGAACCCTGGCGGCGGTCCTTACCTTCCGGGCGTTTGCTCAACCAACACCACGGCCTCTCCCGCCCGAGCCTCCCGCGTCCAAGGGAACCTTCGTTCTAAAAATCAAGGACGTCACAGCGGTCAAGGACGAACAAAAATTCAAAGACGTGTTAAAGAACCTTAAGACGCAGCTCTACGAAATCCAACATGGTTCATAGTCAGGGTCACGGCCCACCTGAAAATATTCCTAGCCCAACGCCTTTCGCTAAGCTGGGCATAAAGACTGATAAGGTTACAGCGTCCGAAACAGCAAAAAACGAAGCGGGTAAAGAGTATACGCTTATTCAGGTTCACGTTACGCAACGGGTTGCTTCCATGTCCATATCGGACATCCAGAGCGTTCTGAATGAGTTGCAGTAGTAAGTAGCGCGTAAATTTACCACTGCGCTTCTGAAAGCTGGATGCAACTGTGCGCCAGAAATCTGTTTATTTGGCGTGTTTCATCCTGCATTTTCTGCTGATAATTACAGTTTCCTTTCGGGAAACACTTTGGTTGGTCGCGCGAGGACTGACGATATTTCCTTCGTCCTCCAAGAGCTATTCCGCGAAGGCTGAGAAGGCCACATTTGCGGCCCGCGGGCACAATTTGGCGGCTTCGAGTGCGCTCCGCCAAGCGCTTGCGACGTATTTGCACCTGGCCGGAATCGAAAGGGGATACGGCTACTTTGCGCCAAATGTGCCAGAGAGTTACAAGCTTGTCTTGGAGCTGCATTATCCTGACGGCCGAGTGGAATATCAGCTTCCACGTGTTAACCGCGCCGCTGCCGGGTTACGTGTAGCCGGTCTCTTGGACGAGATTGGCCGCACTCGTTACGACCCTTTAAGGGAGTACATGGTAAGAATGCTGGCCTACTCGACCTGGCGCGAAAATCCCGACGTGACAATGATTCGCGCCGTTTTCGGATCAATCAGTTTGCCCAGCATCAGCGAGTTTGAACACGGCAAGAGAGAATCGTACGAGTTTTTGTATGCTTACGACTTTAGCCGTATCGACAAAGCAACCGAACTGGAAACTCCCTAAAGCGGATGGAAACTTGGAGGGAACGAATCTTACAATTTCTGTTTCCGGCCGGGTCTAACACGTGGCTAGCTGTTTTGAGACTCGGTCTTGGTCTTCAGATAATACTGTATGCTCTATCGTTAGAAAACGATTGGACTTATCTGTTTGCTGGAACGGGTAGCGGGCTCGTCAGTCGCAATCTGGGAGAAGCCATTCTCTCGCTGGAAAGCCCTTTTGTTCCGAGGCTGGGATGGCTAATCGCACTCGGAGAGCACGTTGGCCTGAGTGAGCAGACTGTGCTTTCTATTGCGTGGGTCTCTTTGCTTGGAACTGGCTGTAGCCTGCTCGCCGGTCTTTTTTGTCGCTCCTCGGCGATCTTGGCTTGGTTCCTTCACCTATGTGCAGCCAAAAGCGGAGCATTCGTATCATATGGCGTGGATAACTTTATGACGATTGGACTCTTTTACTTGATGTTATCGCCGCTGCCAGATCGATATTCTCTCGACTGGCGACTGCGGAAATCGCGACCGAAAGATTCACAGGTTCTCGGCTTCTGGCGTCGGGTTGTTCAGCTTCACTTGTGTGTCATTTATTTTTTCAGCGGCCTCACGAAATGTCTGGGCAGCGGCTGGTGGGACGGGACAAACATTTGGCGCGCACTGACACGCCCGCCCTTTAATATTGTCCCGCCGGAGATTCTTGTCAGGTGGAAGTATTTTCTGCCCGTCCTCGGGATTTCTATCTGTCTGATCGAGACGGGATACCCAGTTTTCATTTGGCTGAAAAAGACGCGAATGATTTGGCTGATATGCGTTCTCGGAATGCATATCGCCATCGGTCTCACGATGGGGATGTACTTGTTCGCGCTGATCATGATCATCTTAAACGCTGCGGCGTTTGGGCCAGGCGTCAGCGGTACGGAGAGCAAAGGAAGCGCTGTCGCCAGATGCCGACCCGCGTCTGTTTAGCGTCCATGTTTGAACCAATAACGTCTCGTAAGCGGGACGGCGGGCTTGCCTGAAAAGCGCAAAACGCGCTTGTGGCGCCGCGAGAAATCTGCGATATGCGTACACATAATCGGCCAGGGGGGCAGCGCGATGAGAGCCCGCTACCCACATGAAGAGCTTCTTTGAGGAACTGAAAAATCGACGCGTTTATCGCGTCGCCATTGCCTACGCCATCGCAGGGTCGGCTACGGTCCAGGTCGTCGGGACAGTACTGCCTATCTTTCATGCGCCGGATTGGGCCCAACAACTGTTCGTCGTTCTTATTGCCCTCGGTTTCCCGATGGCGCTCGTCCTGGCGTGGAGCTTCGATGTCGAAGCGGGCACAATCAAAAAAGCGCGTGCTGGCCCTGGCGGCACCGCGGTTGCAAACCGGCGCCGAGTCTGGATTGTGGCCGGCGTGGGTTCAGTCATCGCAATGTTGGGACTCGTAGCTTATTGGTTCTGGCACCCATGGACAACTGGCTTGCACCTGGAACCAGAGGCCGGCCCTGCCATTACCGAAAAGAGCATCGCCGTGCTGCCGTTCGAGAACCTGAGCGATGATAAACAGAACGCTTATTTCGCTGATGGTGTACAAGATGAGATTCTTACCAACCTGGCTCGGGTTGCCGACCTCAAAGTCATCAGCCGCACGTCGGTGATGCAGTACAAAAGTGGTGCTCAGCGCAACTTGCGCGACATCGCCAAGACGCTCGGCGTGTCCCACGTGGTAGAAGGCAGCGTGCAGCGTTCGGGCGGACGCGTACACGTAAGCGCCCAGTTAATCGATGCCAAAACAGATATGCATCTTTGGGCAGAATCTTACGATCGGGAGCTCGCCGATGTATTCGCGATCGAGAACGAATTAGCTGAACAGATCGTCTCTCAACTCAAATCAAAGCTCTCGCCCCAAGAGAAAGCGGCCATCGAGCAAAAACCAACGGCTGATCTGGCTGCTCACGATCTGTACATACGGGCCAAGACACTCATCGCGACTGCTGTTTTTAGTACGCCTCAAGCGGAGAGCCTGTTCGAGGCCGTTCGCCTGCTGAGCCAGGCAATCGAACGCGATCACGCCTTCGCACTTGCCTATTACCAACTTGCCCACGCTCACGATCTGCTCTACTTCGTGGGCACTGATCATACGCCTGCGCGGTTGGCCATGGCCGACGCGGCAATCCAATCGCTCGCTCGCCTACGCCCAAATTCAGGCGAAGCGCATCTCGCTATCGCCAAGCATTTGTACTGGGGTCGCCTCGATTACGAGCGCGCTCGGCAGGAACTTACCTTGGCACAGAAGAGTTTGCCTAACGATCCGCTGCCGTTTCAGCTGGCCAGCTACATCGATCGACGGCAAAGCCGCTGGGCTGAATCGACCAAGAATCTCGAGCGCGCCATCGAGCTCGACCCGCAGAATGCCGAGTTCCTCCAACAAATCTCTTTAACCTATGAGTGTTTGCGCCGTTATGCCGATATGGAGCGTGCCCTGGACCGCGCGCTCGCGCTTACTCCCAAAGACGCAGGGTTGCGAGCTTCACGTGCGAGGGTGGAGCTCGAGTGGCATGCCGACCCGCGCCCGCTGGTCGCGACGGTAAAGGCAATCATTGCTGAAGATTCGCGCCAAGCCGAAAACATAGCCGACTCTTGGCTTTACGAATCGCTGTGCGAGCGCGATTTCGATGGTGCGCTTCACGGGCTGGCTGTGCTGCCGGTCGATGGGTGTTATCAGGATACTATCCCGTTTCCGCGAGTCTGGTGCGAAGGCGTAGTTGCTCAGATGCGGGGCGATCAAGCAGCGGCGCGCGCTGCATTTACCAGCGCGCGAACCGAAGCGGCCAAACTGGTCGCGAAGCAACCGGAGTACGCGCACGCGCTCTGTGTGCTCGGAATGGCTGACGCGGTTCTGGGCCACAAGAAGGACGCAATTCGCGAAGGCCGCCGTGCGGTCGAGTTACTGCCAGTGACGAAAGATGCGATCATCGGTTCCCGGTTGGTGCAAAATTTGGCGCTTATTTATGCGTGGACAGGCGAGAAGGATCTTGCCTTGGAGCAGTTAACCATCGCCGCACGCATCCCCGGCTATTTGAGCTATGGCGACCTACGTCTGCACCCGTACTGGGATCCGCTGCGCGGCGACCCACGTTTTGAAAAAATCGTTGCCTCGCTTGCGCCCAAGTAGTCACTGGTTCGGTGGCGCACCGCCGGCTAAATCAGTCTTGCCCTGGCCGGTGCCGCGGCGACTTTGATCTACGCCATGTCCAATGAGCCAGATCTTTTCTCCGATCGAATTCACATCGAGCAACTCGAGATTTCCGCGCGCGTCGGTGTTCCCGAAAAAGAACGCGCCGCGCCGCAACGTTTGACCGCTAGTATCACGCTCTGGCCGCAACGACAGGCAGAGGAATTACATGATCACATCGCAAAGACGGTGAACTATTCGGAGGTGTGCGAAGAGACGAAAAAGTTCGTGCGGGATCACACCGTTAGACTGATCGAGACTCTGGCGGGCGAGCTCGCGACGCACTTGTTACAACGCTTTGCCCTGGCGAAAATAGCGGTCGAGCTCCGCAAATTCGTGGTGCCGGACGCGAAATACGTCTCGGTGACGGTCACGCGGAGCGCGGCTCTCGATTAAATGCGAAAAAAGCTGTAGTGGCAGACGTGTCGCCTGCAAAGTTTAACTGATTATGCGGACAGGTAGATTTAGCGATGTGGCAGCAGAGATCGCGCAGCGTTACAGCCAATCGGTTTCGTTCGATTGGCGGCTTTATCGGCATGATATCGCCGGCTCCATCGCCCATGCTGCCGCGCTCGCGCATGCCGGAATCCTCACCTCTGAGGAGCGGGAGAAGATCGACAAAGGATTGCGCGAAATCGAGACCGAGATCGAAAACGGAAAATTTGAGTGGGACCAATCGCTCGAGGACGTGCACATGAACATCGAAGCCGCGCTCACGAAGCGGATTGGGGTTGCGGGCGCGAAACTGCACACCGCGCGCAGCCGCAACGATCAAGCCGCGCTCGATTTGAGGCTGTATGTCAAGGCGGAGATAGGAGAGATCAGGTCCGGCCTTCGCTCGTTGCAGAGCGCGCTGCTCCATCTCGCGGAGCAGCATATCGATGTTGTCATGCCGGGCTACACGCATTTGCAACGCGCCCAGCCGATCTTTTTCGCTCATTACATGCTTGCCCAAATCGAAGCGTTCGAGCGCGACGCAGACCGGCTCAGCGATTGCCTGACTCGAACAGATGTTCTGCCCCTCGGAGTGGGTGCGCTCGCCGGATCGACTATCGTTTTGAATCGAACGTTCGTCGCCGGTCAACTCGGTTTTTCGAGCGTTAGTCAGAACAGCATCGATGCGGTCGGCGATCGCGATTTCGTCGCCGAATTTCTTTTTTGCCTTGCTATGATCGGTCTCCATCTCTCTCGGTTGAGCGAAGACCTCATTATCTGGAGCACGAACGAATTTGGGTTCGTCGAATTCAGCGATGCATTTTCCACCGGCTCGAGTTTGATGCCGCAGAAAAAAAATCCGGACATGGCAGAGCTTACGCGCGGCAAGACTGGGCGGCTTTACGGGAATTTAGTATCGATCTTGACCACGGTGAAAGCGCTGCCTTCGTCTTACAATCGCGATCTGCAGGAGGACAAACATGCCCTGTTTGATTCTGTCGATACGGTGAAAGCCGCGCTGGAAGTTTTTGCCGCTATGCTCCCGGAATTAACGGTCAACCGCGAGCGAATGGAACGCGCGGCCGGCGACCCGAATCTTCTCGCGACCGATCTGGCCGAGCACCTCGTGAAAAAGGGGATGGCATTCCGCGAGGCGCACGAGGTTGTCGGTAAATTAATTGCGCGCGCCTCGGAGAAAAACCTCGCCCTCGATAATCTTTCACTCCTGGAAATGCAGGAGGCATCGCCCCTATTTGGGGAGGACGTAACCACGATTTTTGACGCGCGTCGTTCTCTGGAAAAGCGCGGAGCCATCGGCGCACCGTCGCCCGAGAATGTTGCGGCACGGATCGAGCACTGGCGCAGGCTGCTCGACCAAACTGTAGCGGCAGGCGTGCCGCCTGCTTGAGGAACGATTTTGGGGCCGACACGGCTGCCGCTCCAGCGCTAATCATTCGCTTTTCAGCTTTCGCTTCATAATCTTCCGGCGTGAAGCGGAGCAAGCTTGTCCAGGATCGAGATGGTTGGGAAACGATTTCGAGCGACCGCCATTTTGCCAGCGCACATCTCGAAGTGCTGACCGATCACGTGCGAACACCGACGCGCCCAAAACCGCGGAGCTGGACGGTGGTGCATCGCAAAGCTGCGGTCATCGTTGCGCCGATGACGCATGACGAGAAAATCGTTCTCATTCGTCAGGAGCGCGTGCCGATTCGCGCGGCGATTTGGGAAATGCCGGCCGGACAGATCGACAACATGCTCGAGCCGGACCAAAAAGAGATCGAAGCAGTCGCGTTAAGCGAACTGCGCGAAGAGGCGGGCTATGAATTGGCCAAAGACGGGGAGCTCATCGCGCTCGGTCATTATTTTTCTTCGCCAGGGTTTACTGATGAACATGGCTACTTTTTTCTGGCACGACCAGTCGAGCCGTGTGCTGACTACGTGCGCGATGAAGCGGAATCGATTCTCGATTGCCGCGCATTTGGCGTGGAGGAAATTTGGCGCATGATCGCGGAGAACGAGATTCGCGACGCAAACACATTGAGCATGTGGGCGCGACTGGCGGCGCGCGGTTTTCTTTCACGCGACGCCCGCTGATTGACTCCGAAATGGTTCGCGAGTGATTGTCGATCCAATGGCGCTGCGGGACATTTTCAAATTTCGCGAGCTTCCGGAAAGCGAGACGTCGAAGCCGTTTCTCGAGCATCTGGAGGACTTGCGCTGGACCATCGTCAAGATGTCGATCACGCTCGTGGTGGCGATGATCATTTGCTTCGCCTTTCGATCGACACTTGTGCGCGTGCTGCAAATGCCGTTGCACGATATCGACCCACAAGTTGGGGCGCTGCGGGCGCTGGGCATCACGGACTCGATTATAATCTCGTTTCATCTCGCCTTTTATGCCGGCATCGTTCTCTCTTTTCCGCTGCTTCTCTATTTCCTGGCGGAATTTGTTCTGCCTGCGCTCACCGCAGTGGAGAAGCGTTTCCTTTTTCCGGCCATCTTTGTCAGCTTCGCGCTCTTTCTGCTTGGCGTGCTGGTTTGTTATTTCTGGTTGCTGCCAAAAACCATCCTTTTCTTCTTCCGCGACACCGAGTCGCTTGGCTGGACGCCGACATGGACGGTGCAGCAGTATTATTCTTTCGTGACCCGATTCACGATCGGGTTCGGTCTCGCGTTTGAATTGCCGGTGGTGGTTTTGGCGCTGGTGCACTTCGGATTAGTCACCTACAAATTCATGGCGCGCACCCGGCCCTACGCGATCGTGCTCATCTTTATTTTCGCCACCATCATCACGCCCACGCCGGATATTCTGACGTTGATCGCGATGGGGCTTCCGATGTGTCTGCTTTACGAAAGCTGCATCTGGATCGCATGGTTCATGCAGCGCCACAGATCGACATCGACCGCTAGCTAGTTGCGTGGACAATTCCGCTTACTCATTTCTTTTCAGCGCGCTTGCCTTCGTTCTCGGTGCCGTGGTCGGCTCGTTCTTGAACGTCTGCGTTTATCGGCTGCCTCTCGATCTTTCCGTCAATCAACCGCGCCGCTCGTTTTGTCCGGCTTGCAAGAAGCCGATCCCCTGGCATCAGAATCTGCCCCTGATCAGTTGGCTCGCGCTGCGCGGCCGCTGCGCAAACTGCGGCAGCAAAATCGCATTCCGCTATTTTGCGGTGGAATTGATCACCGCAGTTCTCTTTCTCGCGATTTGGCAATGCTTCTCGTGGCCAATGGCGATTGCCTATTGGATTTTCGTTTCACTGCTCATTGTTGGCACCTTTATCGACTTCGAGCACTTCATCATTCCAGATCAAGTGACGATCGGCGGAACGGTCGCGGGATTAGTCGCGAGTTTGGCCGTTCCGGAATTGATGAGCACCGATTCGCACATTGTAGCGGTGATTCGGTCCGCGCTCGCCGCCGTCCTGGGCTACGTCATTCTTTGGATGGTTCTCGAAGCGGGCAAATTCGCTTTCGGAAAGAAGAGAATCCGCTTCGATGCTCCAACTTCGTTTACCTGGACAAGACGCGGCGAGGACGCCGATCTGCTAGTGGGCGAAGAACGCAGTTTGTGGAGCGATTATTTTGCGCGGGAGAACGATCGTCTGGTGCTCTACTGCGACGAGGCAAAGATTGACCATCGCACCTACGGAGATGCGACTTTGGAGTTTCATTACAATCGCGTCGCGATCGGCAAGCAAGAAACGGCGCTCGACGAAGTGAACGAAATTTCCGGGGTGCTGCGCGAACTTCAGATTCCGCGCGAAGCGATGGGTCGGGGCGATTTGAAATTTCTCGCGGCGATCGGCGCGTTTTTAGGATGGCGCGCGGTGTTGTTCAGTGTTTTCGCCGGATCGCTGCTCGGCTCGCTCATCGGACTGATTACGCTGTTGGTGGGGAAACGAGTCTGGTCGGCGAAGTTGCCTTTCGGCCCTTATCTCGCATTTGGCGCAGTGAGCTGGCTGTTTTTTGGCGAAGCCTTTGTGCGTTGGTATCTCGGGCTGTTGAGCCCCGGATGACGCGATGACGCGCGGCGTCTCGCATCCGCCTTTGCAAAGCTTCTGCGTGACAGGCAGCGCGACGGCTACAGGAAAGAATTGTTCACGCCTCGGCTGGCGTGGCGGCCGAACTGCGCGTCGCGGGCTCGGGCGTGGTCGACACGAACATCAGTCCTAGGTTAATAAGCTCACACTTCCACCAACGCCGCAGCCCGTGGCAGATTTGTTTCCGAATGCGGGCGTCCGGAACAAAGCCGTCGTAAAGCTCGCGCCATCCGGCGTTTCGCCTGCCATAGCATCCCTTGGCCCATCGCCGCTTGGCCAGAGCCACCAGCCTGCGATTATAAAACTTCATCATGCTCGCGGCTAGCCGCCCGCCCAAACCGCTAAATGGCAAGTTAAGGAACTCACGCTCCGGATCGCGGTAACTCGCCCTGACCAAGCCGAGGTAATAACTGCTGACATCGAGCAACAGCGCCGCCGACATTAACTCGGCATCGCCCATGTAATAGTATTTATCCTTGTACAAACTTTCGAACCAGTAGCGATAGGTGATCGGATACTGCTGGTTATAATAACGAAGCCGGTCTGCGACATCTTCGCCCGCCAAACTGTGCGCGATCAAATCGGCCACGTAGTAAGACGTGTACGAACAAAAATCGAGGCCCGGACTGTAAAGCGGATCGATAAAGCTGGTCGCGTCGCCCACGGCGGCCCAGCCATCATCGCAAACCTTTTCGCTGTAATACGGCAACATCGACAAGGCATGCACGTCGCCCTCGATCACGCGTGCCGCTCCAAAAATTTCGCGACCGACCGGGTTGCTCAGAATATGGGCATGCAGCCGTTGACCCAAGCTCGATCCATCCGGAAGTTTAAAAATGCGAGTGTCATAAACGATGCCCGCGCTGACATCGCCGCCGCGCAGCGGAATGATCCAGACCCACCAGCCGCGACCGAGCAAATGATTGGTGGCCCATTCTCGGCTGGTGCGGCAACGGTTGGCGTAATCCGGAAAACGCTCTCGCCATTCGTAGCTGTCCCACTGCTTGACGCCGCTGAATCGGGCCCAAACCGCATTGATGGGGTGCTCGGTGTTGGCGCGAAGATGTCCCAGCTTGCGCGCGAGCATGGTCGCGCGTCCCGTGGCATCGACAACCCAGCGACAAGCGACGGTGCGTTCGCTAAGATCGACAAAGGCATTCACGGTTTGGCCAGCTACGCCGTTCAGCTCGCACTTTATTACCTTGGCCGGGCGCCAGAGATCACACCCCGCTTCCACGGCGAGTTCGAGCATGTGCGAATCGAGTTTGGCGCGATCCACTTGAAAAGTTGGTATTCGGCTTTGATAACGTGAGCCGACCTCGACGCAATCGTCGAAGGGTTGGTCTGGCCGAGTCGAAAACCACAGACGCAAACCTTGTTTGGCCAGCTGATGATGACCGAGATAATGGGTTAGACCCAAAATCCGCGTCATGTAACAACTACTCACTTCGGTGGTTGATTCGCCCACTTTGCGATCGAACTCGGCCGTTTTTTCGATGATGAGCACCCGGGCATCCGGCTTGTTGCGCTTGAGCATGAGCGCAGTGGCGGCGCCGGAAAAAGCGCCGCCGATGATCACGACATCGTAATCGGAATTCATCGCCGCAAAGATGATGGACTTTGGCGCTTGGAAACGCAATCAGTTCCGGTAGCGCGACGCTCTGCGGAGCCGTCGAATTTTTCTGGCG
>QHQE01000150.1 GCA_003219265.1 Verrucomicrobiota bacterium | reverse complement strand
CAGAATACATTGGCACTTCTACGGAAAACCGGCGTCTTGCAGAAACGCATCAGCCGCTCCCGAGGAACAGATAGCTCTAACGATTGTTACATCCCAACGGGATGACGTGCTTCAAAGCCGTGTGCGTCGCGACCATCAACGTACCAGCGCGGACCGACGTCGCCGCCGTAACGCAGGTCAGTCGTGTCGAGGCGCAGGCCGGCGATGACGGCGAAGATGTGGCCGTGCCGCGCATAGATAGTGATCCACCTGCCGCGACCGCGTTCGCCGTACCGGAGAAAATCGCTCGACGGCAGTGGCGC
Organism: Verrucomicrobiota bacterium; assembly: GCA_003219265.1. Taxonomy (GTDB): domain Bacteria; phylum Verrucomicrobiota; class Verrucomicrobiia; order Chthoniobacterales; family UBA10450; genus AV133. The sequence goes on along the minus strand of QHQE01000150.1, from coordinate 13,491 downwards.
GTCGAGAAGGTTGGCATGATGCAGCGCGAAGGAAACGGTCCCCGAGCAGTCGTAACCGTAATCGTTGAACGAGCCGTGGCCGCCGCCCCAGAGGTACGGTTTGCCACGGAGAGTGTTCGCCGCCCAAATGGCGGACTTCACGTTCGCCGGGGCATTCGATGGCGCGTAGGCGATTCCATTGCGCAAAACAGCGCGGCTGCCAGCAACAATTGGATGAGGGCTGGTTGTTTCCATCGGCAGAATTGCTTCCGGTTCGTTCTCTTCAGAAACCGGTTCGGCGCGCGGGAAGCGGCGCGGCGCGTAATAGGCGACGCGGACGGGAGCAGGCTCATCAAGAGAGAAAGGCTGGAGCGCGACGATGGCTTCTTTGCGGCGATCGATGCGAGGGGCTTGCGCCTGCGCCTCGAATAGGGTCGTGGCAAAGATGGAAAGCGCGAAGAAAAAGCAGAATGCCGCTTGTCCGCGGCGTGTTGCGTTCCACCGGAAGGGAACCAGATCCAGCATGTTAAAGAAAGAAGCTGCTCGCGCGCCACTCCGGAGGATTTTTACGAGCCGCGCGCGAGAAAATTCGGCCCGCTGAGATTGCCGAAAAGATTTGGCGAGAAAAAGCGCCTTCGCTAAAAGATGCGTTAGCTATCCGCGGTCGCGCGCTGCAAGATTGACCCCCTGAGGGGGCAACATCGACAATAAAAGAGCGACGCGCCGGGAATTGAACCGCGGCGTGCCGAGCGGGTAAGGGGATTACTTCAGCGTGATTTCGCGCATGAGCTTGTTGCCCATGATCTCACGAATTTCCAAACGTTTGGTCGCGGTGGCGCGCTGCTGGTCGGGGCTGCCCTCGATTTTTCTGGCAATCGGATCGAACTTTTCGCGCGCGTTATCAAACGCCGCCATGTTCTTCGATTCCACCATCAACAGAATGTCGAAATCGTGGGGTGTAGCCGCATCGCCGAGCAGAATTTTGTAATCGAGGATGAGGTTCTGCTTCTTTGCTTCGTCAAGTGTGCCTTTGAAGGTCTTGGCGAGACCTTTGAGGTATTCATCGCCCATGCCGTACTTGGCTTTGACCATGGTGATTTCCCAAACAGGCCCCTCGGTGTAAGGCGCGTCGCTTTGCGCGGAGCAAAAGCCGCCCCAGGCAAAGGAGAGTGCGCCGACAACTATCAGAGTTGATGATTTTTTCATGTTAATTGGTTTCTTCAGTTTTGGTTTTGATTTTTCCCTATTTAACCCACGCTCGGAAGAATGGTGGTACCACAAATCGCGGTCAATAAAATCCGCGTGCGCAATTCATCTGCTGGCGAGCCGCCCAGTGATTTCGAGTTGCCCCTTACGGCGCAACGAGCGCGAAAAACTTCCGGAGAATGCGCTCAGGATTGGCAACAAGCAAATGGCGTGACGAGCAGGACAATTGGAAGCGGAAGATTCGAGTCGCTCGCGATCGAAGATGCGCGCGAGGCAAGAGCAGCACCGGCCATGTTTGCGGCCGCGCTGCCGCGAGGAAATGAGTTTAGCACGGCGCGGTAGGAGTCTTGCTGCAACCAGAGCGACACTGACATCCGAAAAGCGTATGACGTTCAATCCCTTGCGGCCCTTAACCTTTCGTGCGATGAAATCCCTTAAATCTACCGGCACCTGGGCCGCGGGGGACCGATATGTCTGGTCGGTGAATTTGGGTATCGAAGCCTGCTATCCACTGCTCCTCCATTATGAAAAAGAATAATCCTTCTTCTCTGCTGCTTCGCGAAAAACATAATGGCTCGCGCCTGAACGGAGATGGTGTTGACTCGAAGCAACTCCTTTCCGCGTTGGGCGCTTTTAAGCGGGGGGATTTCTCTGTTCGCCTTCCCGAAGATTGGACCGGGATCGGTGGCAAGATCGCCGACACATTCAACGATGTGATCGCGACCAACGAGAAGATGGCGCGGGAACTCGATCGCATCAGCCGTCTCGTGGGCAAAGAGGGTCGCATCACGCAGCGGGCGACTATTGGCGATGTTTCTAATTGCTGGGCGGGATCAATTGGATCGGTCAACGCGCTCATCGACGATCTGGTTCATCCAACTAGTGAGATGGCGCGCGTGATCGGCGCGGTCGCAAAAGGCGATCTCTCCAAGGCGATGGAGACAGAGATCGAAGGACGTCCGCTGGAAGGCGCATTTTTGCGCACGGCCAAGACAGTGAACACCATGGTCGATCAGCTCGGGGCCTTTGCCTCGGAAGTGACGCGGGTGGCGCGCGAGGTCGGCACCGAAGGCAAACTTGGCGGCCAAGCAAAAGTGAAAGGCGTCGCAGGCACTTGGAAGGATCTGACAGAGAACGTGAACCTGATGGCGGGAAATCTGACTGCGCAGGTCCGCAACATTGCCACGGTCACCACAGCCGTGGCGAACGGCGACCTGAAGAAGAAGATCACGGTGGACGTCAAAGGCGAGTTTCTCGAATTAAAGGACACGGTCAACGTTATGGTAGATCAGCTACGTTCCTTTGCCTCGGAAGTGACGCGGGTGGCGCGCGAAGTCGGTTCGGAAGGAATTCTTGGCGGTCAGGCGCGGGTGGAAGGCGTTTCGGGAACTTGGAAAGACCTGACTGATTCGGTCAATTTCATGGCACGGAATCTCACGGGTCAGGTTCGCAACATCGCCGAAGTCACCACCGCAGTAGCGAGGGGAGATCTCTCCAAGAAAATCACCGTGGACGTTAAGGGTGAGATTCTCCAGCTCAAGAACACGATCAATACCATGGTCGATCAACTCAGTTCGTTCGCGGCTGAAGTGACTCGAGTGGCGCGTGAGGTCGGCACTGAAGGCAAACTCGCCGGTCAGGCGGACGTGCCCGGTGTTGCAGGCACGTGGAAGGATTTGACCGACAGTGTCAATTCGATGGCCGGGAACCTCACCGCTCAAGTTCGCAACATTGCCGAAGTCACCACCGCAGTTGCGACCGGCGATTTGTCCAAGAAAATTACCGTCGATGTTCGCGGGGAAATTTTGGAGCTCAAAGACACGATCAATACGATGGTGGATCAGCTGCGATCGTTTGCCTCGGAAGTCACGCGGGTGGCGCGCGAGGTCGGTACCGAAGGCAAACTGGGTGGGCAGGCGGATGTACGCGGCGTCGCCGGGACGTGGAAGGATCTAACCGACAGCGTCAACATGATGGCCGGCCACCTGACCGCGCAAGTCCGCAATATCGCCGAAGTAACGACGGCCATTGCTAGCGGGGATCTCTCGCGAAAAATCACGGTCGATGTGCAGGGCGAAATCCTCGAGATGAAGAACACCATCAATACGCTGGTTGATCGCCTTAGCTCTTTCGCCTCGGAGGTGACGCGCGTAGCGCGAGAGGTCGGCAGCGAAGGGATTCTGGGAGGTCAGGCCGAAGTGCGCGGTGTTTCGGGAACGTGGAAAGACTTGACCGACTCGGTGAACTCGATGGCTAGCAACCTCACTGGGCAGGTGCGAAACATTGCGCTTGTCACCACGGCGGTGGCGCGCGGCGATCTATCGAAAAAAATCACGGTCGATGTCAAGGGCGAGATATTGGAGCTGAAGAACACTATCAACACCATGGTGGACCAGCTCGGCTCGTTCGCGGCGGAAGTAACGCGCGTGGCCCGCGAGGTTGGTACGGACGGAAAACTTGGCGGACAAGCCGAGGTGCGCGGTGTCGCCGGTACGTGGAAGGATTTGACGGACAGCGTCAATTTCATGGCCGGCAACCTCACTGCTCAGGTGCGCAACATTGCCGACGTGACCACGGCCGTGGCCAAGGGCGACTTGTCCAAGAAAATCACGGTCGATGTTCGCGGCGAAATCCTTGAGCTGAAAGACACGATCAATACGATGGTGGATCAGCTGCGATGGTTCGCCTCGGAAGTGACGCGCGTCGCGCGCGAGGTCGGCTCGGAAGGAGCGCTCGGCGGACAAGCGCGCGTCGAAGGCGTTTCAGGGACATGGAAGGATCTGACCGATTCGGTGAATGTTATGGCCGGTAACCTTACGGCGCAGGTGCGCAACATTGCGCTCGTCACGACGGCGGTCGCGAACGGCGATCTGTCGAAGAAGATCACGGTCGATGTAAAGGGAGAAATTCTCGAACTCAAGGACACCGTGAACACGATGGTGGATCAGTTGAACTCGTTTGCCTCGGAAGTGACGCGGGTAGCCCGCGAGGTCGGCTCGGAAGGTAAACTTGGTGGCCAAGCGATGGTCAAAGGTGTCGGTGGCACCTGGAAGGACCTTACCGACAGCGTGAACTTCATGGCGGGCAATCTGACAAACCAAGTTCGCGGCATTGCAAAAGTCGTCACGGCGGTCGCAGACGGCGACTTGAACCAAAAGCTCCTTGTTGAAACAAAAGGAGAGATCGCCGAGCTGAGCGACACTATCAACAGCATGACCGACACCCTCGCGATTTTCGCCGATCAGGTCACCACGGTGGCTCGCGAGGTCGGCGTTGAAGGAAAGCTAGGTGGTCAGGCCAGCGTGCCCGGCGCCGCCGGCACGTGGCGCGATTTGACCGACAATGTAAATCGTCTGGCGGCAAACTTGACGACTCAGCTTCGCGCCATCGCCGATGTCGCGACCTCGGTGACGACAGGCGATCTCACGCGATCGATCCAGGTGGAAGCGCAAGGCGAAGTCGCATTCGTGAAGGACAACATCAACGAAATGATCCGCAATTTGAAAGAAACGACCTTGCGCAACGAGGAGCAGAACTGGCTCAAAACCAATCTCGCCAAGTTCTCGCGCATGTTGCAGGGGCAAAGGGACCTGTTGGCGGTTGGCAAACTTATCTTGTCGGAACTGGCCCCGGTGGTTTCCGCCCAGCACGGCGTCTTCTATATTATGAGCAACTCGGCGGACGAGCCAGAACTCAAGCTTCTGGCCAGTTACGCTCACGCCGGAGGGAACGGCGTAAAGACTCATTTCAAACTGGGAGAGAGCCTGATTGGGCAAGCAGCGCTGGAAAAACAACGTATTCTTCTCGTCGACGTGCCTACCGGTTATATGAAAGTGAGCTCTGGCCTCGGCGAATCGCGCCCGACTAATATCGTGGTCCTGCCGATCCTGTTCGAAGGAAAAGTAAAAGCAGTCATGGAACTTTCGTCGCTCGAGCGTTTCAATGCGACACATCAGGCGTTCCTCGATCAACTGGCCGAGAGCATTGGCATTGTCCTTCATACCATCGAGGCAAACACCCGGACGGAAAACCTGCTCGAGCAATCGCAATCGCTCGCGGCGGAGTTGCAAAAGACCAACCAGGAATTGCAGGAAAAGGCGCGCTCAAATCTGGCGAAAGATCAATTTCTCGCCATGCTCAGTCACGAATTGCGCACTCCACTTACGCCGGTGCTCGCCTCCGCCGTCGCACTTGAAAATGAGCCGGACTTATCGGAGAACGTTCACGAATCACTGCAAATGATCCGTCGCAACGTGGAGCTGGAGGCGCGGCTCATCGACGATCTGCTCGATCTGACACGTATCGACAAGGGCAAGATCCAACTCAGTTTCGAGGTTGTTAATGCCCATGCGCTGTTGCAAAATGCTCTGGAGATTTGTCAGGCGGAAATCGATCGAAAACATCTCACCCCTCGGCTCGATCTCGCCGCAGAGAAAGTTTATCTGCGAGCCGACCCGGCGCGGCTCCAGCAGATCTTTTGGAACCTGATAAATAACGCAGTTAAGTTTACAGCCAGAGATGGGCAAATTTCTATTTGTACCAACGATGATACCGGCGATCGACTGCGAATCGAAATCGCCGATACCGGTCTGGGGATTGAACCCGAATCGTTGCCGAAAATTTTCGACGCTTTCGAACAAGGTGGCCGAACACAATTGGGCGGTTTGGGTCTGGGTCTCGCCATTAGCAAAAGGCTGGTCGAGGCCCACAGCGGAACTATCACGGCGGAAAGCGCCGGTCGCAACAAAGGGGCCAAGTTTACGTTGATTTTTCCCGTCTGCGAGAAGGTCGATGCTCAGGCCCCGCTGGCTGTTTCACCCAGGGCGGCGCACCATCGGGCCATGCGGGTTCTGCTCGTCGAGGACCACGAAGACACTAAACAATCGCTTACCAAATTACTTCGGCTCCGTGGCTATCATGTGGAGTCGGCGAGCAACGTTCAATCTGCACTCGATCTGATAGCGCAGGATCAATTCGATGTACTCATTAGCGACCTCGGGTTGCCCGATGGCAGCGGAATCGATTTGATCCGAAGGGTGCAGTCTGACCGGCCCGTTCTGGGAATTGCACTCACCGGTTTTGGCATGGAAGAGGACATTCGCAAAAGTCGCGAGGCAGGATTCAAACATCACCTCGTCAAGCCAATCGATTTGAACAAGCTGGATTCCATCATTCAGGAAGTCGCTGTCGCCAGCTGATCAACGCGGTGACGGCTTGGCTCCAGCGGTAGGATTCGGCGGTTTCTTCCCCTGTGTTTGACGCGATTACCTGGGTAATCAAGCGAACTCCGCGACTACTCGTGCGAGCTGTTTTACTGCAATTTTGCTGGCGGGTCGACGTTGACTTCAGTCTTCGTACGAAAAGGCTATCAGAGGGCGTGATCCGAAACTCCCGTTTAGCCAGTTCTTTAGCGCTGTCGCCGCCTCCAACATCGATCTGGCTGCCCAGAAGCGAGCTTAAGTCGCGTGGTTACGGAACCACGCCATGAAACAGAGCAGCGGGTAAATGTGCTTCCGGTGATCTCGCCGCTCTTGAAAATGTTCGTCGAGGATTTGCCGGACGAAGCTGGCGTCGAAGAGGCCAGTCTCAGCGACGGCTGCGGGAGAACACAGATCCTCGATGGTCTCTCGCATGTTCTGGTTCAGCCACACCGCGACCGGCATCATGAATCCTGTCTTGCGCCGATGAATGATCTCATTTGGTAAGAGGCGCCGGACCGCTCGCTTCAAAACATACTTGGTCGTCAGGCCACGCAATTTATCTGCGGGCTGAATCCGAGACGCGTATTCGACCACGTCGCGATCTAGAAAAGGCACGCGCACTTCCAGCGAATGCGCCATGCTCGCGCGGTCCACTTTTAACAGGACATTGTCCTGAAGATAGAGCTTCATGCACAAGTATTGCAGCCGCTGAAAGTCTCCCTTTAACCCGCTCTGTCGAATGTGCGCCGAGATGTCTTCGAAGGCATCCTCGCGCAAGAGACGTTGCTGTAAGTCAACGGACAAAAGCCGCTTCTTCTCCACGTTGCCGTAGCAGCCCATCCAGAGGAGGAAGCGCACTTCTGGCGAGAGCCCGAGGCCTTTCACGAACTGCTGCATGAGAAACTCGATGCTGGCATAACGATGCGAAACTGGCAGCCGTTGGACGAACGGACGGAGCCAATCACGCCAACCGATGGGCAGGAACGAAAGGTTCTGCACCACCTTATGAGCCTGGAAGGCCGGATAGCCGGCGAACAACTCATCCGCGCCATCTCCCCCGAGAACAACTTTGACGTGCTCTGCCGCTAATCGACTGAGCGCGTAAGTCGGAATGATCGAGGCGTCGGCCAATGGCTCGTGGAGTGAACGCATGATCTGCGGAAACAGCTCCGCTGCGTGGCTCAGAGTTAAGACCACCTCGTGATGTTCGGTTCCGAAGAGTTCCGCGACGCGCCGCGCGTACGGAGACTCGTCATAACTCGGATCATCGAACCCGACCGAAAAACTGTGCAGCCGGTTACCGGATTGTTGCGCCGCGAGCGCGGTGACAGTGCTCGAATCGAGACCGCCGGAGAGAAATAAGCCGACGGGCACATCGCTGCGCAGCCGCTTCGTTACCGAATCACGCAGGACGGCAAGCAGGTCCTCGGCCCACTCGTCGACGTTGCGGTCGCTCACCGGGTTGTCTTCGAGCGGGATGTCCCAAAAGCGACTCTTGCGCAGCCCGTTCGGATTGAAGAAAAGATAGCCGCCGGGTTCCAGCTTATAAACGTCTTCGAAAATCGTGTGCGGCGCCGGGATATAGCCATAGGTGAAATATTTGCTGACCGAGAGCGCGTTAAGACGGCGATCGACGCGAGGATGCGCGAGCAGCGCTTTAAGTTCCGAGGCAAAGATCAGCTCGCGACCGCGCACGCAATAGTAGAGCGGTTTGATGCCGAGGCGATCGCGCGCCAGGAACAACCGTTCCTCATCACGGTCCCAAATCGCGACCGCGAACATCCCGTTGCAACGCTGCAGGGCCTCGACACCGTCGAGCACGAACTGATTTAGCAACACTTCGGTATCCGATTGCGTGTGGAAAACGCATCCGCGCCGTTCGAGTTCCGCGCGAAGTTCGAGGTAATTATAAACCTCGCCATTATAGACGATGTAATAGCGCCCGTCGTTGCTGCGCATCGGCTGTGCGCCGCCCGTGAGATCGATGATGCTTAGTCGCCGATGACCGAGCGCGATCCCGGGCGCGACGTGGAACCCTTCGCCGTCTGGCCCGCGCATCGTTAGCGGAGCCGTCATGCGCCGGATCAATTCTGCGACATCAGCGGATTGCTCATGGAGCTGAGTGAACCCTGCAATTCCACACATGTTTAGGAAGCCGATTTCTGCTGCGTGAGCTTTAGTCTCGCGAATGTAGTGGCGCAGTGGTAACTAGCAATCAGCGGTTCACGAGATCATCGAATGAGCACGGATGCGTCATGGGCAGAAAATTTTCTGGAGAGTCGGCGCACAGTTTGGGTGATGAGCGCGGTCATCCTCTGCTTCTTTGCCCTAACGAATCTGCCGTGGCAGCTGGACGATTACGACCAGGCGCAGCAGGCGTTTACTTCGTTCGAGATGATCAAGGAAGGCCACTGGTTCTTTCAGCGGACCCCGCATGAAAGGATCGCGCAAAAACCGCCGCTCGTTGGTTGGGCTTCAGCTGCGACCTTCGCGATCACGCGGTCGTGGGATATTGCGTGGCGGCTTCCTTCGTTCCTGACGGCAGTGGTACTGGCGACCATCTTGTTCCGCGCGGCGATTGCCGCTTACGGAGCGGCCGCAGCCTTGATCGCCTTGGGTGCCTTTGGCCTGAATCTACTCAGTGTGCGCCTTGCGACTTTGGTGCGCACCGACATGCCGCTCACGTTGGTGATCTTTTTGCTGGGACTTTTGATCTGGCAAAAAATTCGTGCCCGCGAGTCGTGGCAGCCGCGCGAGCAATGGCAAATGTTGGCCCTGCTCACCACTTCCATGTTCATCAAAGGGCCGATCGTCTTCGCGTTTTTGCTTCCAGGCATCGTGCTCTTTCAATGGTTCGCCGGGAAACGGAGTGGGGCAAATGCATGGTGCGGCTGGTGGCCATGGATTGCGTCTCTCGCGTTGTTTTCAGTGTGGGTGATCTGCGGCATCAAGTTCGTCCCGGGCTTCTATGAGCAGGTCGTCATGAAGGAATTTCTCGGCCGGTTCAGCCAAACTGTCCATCGCCCGGAACCGGTCCTTTTTTATCTCCCGCACCTGCTGCATAAATTCGCCCCCTGGAGCCTGCTGATCCTCGCACTCGGTGTGTTGTCCTTCCGCCGAATGCGCTGGGGAATTCGCAATCTATTTCGCCAGACAACGCCCGATATCTTGTGGCTGGTTTGCTGGAGCTTGGGCGGTTTGATCGTGATGTCGCTGGTTCCGTCGAAGCGCGTCGATCGCATTTACCCGGTTGTGCCGCCGCTTTGCTTGCTGCTTGCCGCGCAGATCGCCGGCGGCTTTCGAATAAGGCAAACTGATGGGCGCGTCCTGCAATGGAGCGCTGCGGCACTGCTCTTCGCGATCGTGTTTACCGGCGGTTATACCGTCGCAAAAATGCTGTCCGATTATCGTGACCACGCCGATCATCTCGAGGTTTTCAGCCGCGCGGTGAATGGGAGGAGGCTACGAAGGGATGCTGCTCTACTTGCAGAAACCGCATTTCCTCAAGCCGGATGAAGCGGTTCAGGAATGGAACGGCGGAGCGCTCGATGCTCTTGTCGTGCCGAAGGATAAAATCTCGGAATTGATGCGCGAGCTACAGAACGCGGCGATTGCGCCATTCCAGTCAATTGATCGAAAGGCCGATCCACAGATCGGATATTTACTAGTCACGCGACGGAGCTGATTGACACGAAATCTGCTGATCAGATTCTCCCGCCCTTCGCTGTTAGCGTTTGCCGATGCTCCGACCTTCCTTAACCGCTTCGCGTCGACAGTAGAGTCTACATTTAAGTTGAACGGTTTTCTCCACGTTCAGGAGAATGCACGCGCCAAATCTTTTCTGTTACGGAGCCGTCGTGGAGCAGTGGCAGAATATGCACGAATTGTTTCATCGTCACTCGATCTGGCGGCATTTCCGCTGGCATTGGGCCTCCAAAAGGTCCTGCCGACCAGAGAAACTCTTCGTTGTGAGCAACTTAAATTTGGCTCCAGCGGTAGGATTCGAACCTACGACCAATCGGTTAATCCCGACTGAGTCGGGACTCTACCACTTCGCTACTCATTTAATCCCAGCAGGCGTGTTCGGATCAGGTACGCCGATTTCCACGCCTTGATTTCCCGTTCGCGCGCCCTGGCGGTGGCACGTGTGCTGTGTGGCTCCGACCATACTAGAGACCAAGGCCCGTTTTTACGTGTGAACTTGCCCGCAGTCTTGTCTGTGCGGTTGTGACTAGCGAGCCTCCGATCGAGATCATCGGTCTGGCCGACGTAGAAACGGCCGGATGCATTCTGCAGGATGTAAACCTGGTACGTCATGAGGAGAAAAATGGCTCCAGCGGTAGGATTCGAACCTACGACCAATCGGTTAACAGCCGACCGCTCTACCACTGAGCTACGCTGGATTTTGTTTGCCGCCCGATTGAGCGGCGTGAATTTTGCGCAGCCCGTCTCCCGCGGCAAGTGCGACTTTCGACCTCGCACGCAGATCGGCAATCGCTTTTTTGAATTTGATTCCGTGCATCACATCGGCATAATTAGGACGCGGGGTGGAGCAGCCTGGTAGCTCGTCAGGCTCATAACCTGAAGGTCGCGAGTTCAAATCTCGCCCCCGCAACCAATTTTCTCCGGTGGTATCGGATTATCGCGTTTACGTTCTACAGAATCATGCAGGCAGATCTTATGTTGGCCTTACCAACGATCTTGCCCGACGAATTGAGCAACATAATTCCGGTAAATCCCGCTGGACGAAATCTAAAGGCCCTTGGTCATTAGTTTGGCAGAGTCAAGAGCTCCCATTGACCGACGCACGAAAGCTAGAAAATCAACTGAAACGACAAGGACGCGGCAAAGGCTTTTATTCGATCACGGGTTTGCGTCGAAGTGGCTCATAATCCGGCAGCTGCCGGATCGCGAGTTCAAATCTCGCCCCCGCAACCAAATTCTCGCTCTCACACTGTTTGCTTTCGGCAGGAGTCGCGTCTCCTGTTTCTCGTGGCCGAAAAAACTCCGCATCAATCGCGTCCCGGAAAAATTCTGGTCGGCACGGCCAGTTGGTCGGATCCCGGTTTTGTTGCACGCTGGTATCCGAAAGGAATGCGCGCGCATGAACGGCTCGGTTGGTACGCGCAACATTTCGAAATTGTGGAAGTCAATTCGACGTTCTACGCGGCGCCCGATGTTCGCATGGCGGAGCGCTGGTGTGCGAGCACACCAGACGCGTTTACGTTTGATGTGAAATTGCATCAGCTTTTCTCGTTTCATTCGACGCCGGCAAAGTTGTTGCCGCCGGATTTACAACGACGCGCGGTGACTGACGCGAAAGGAAAACTAAAAGTCGCGCCCGCGCTTAAGGAGGCGTTGATGAAAATTTTTCTTCGATCGATGTCGATCTTGCGCGACGCGGGCAAATTGGGCGTGCTGCTTTTGCAACTTTCGCCGGCATTTTCTCCACGAAAACATGAGCTCAGCGAACTTGAACCTTTGATCGACTTGCTGCGCGATTATCGGCTCGCGATTGAATTTCGAAATCGTAACTGGGCCGTGGACGAACAGCTAAGATCGACAATCGATTTTCTGAGAAAGCATCACGCGATTTTTGTGAATGTCGATGCTCCTGCGGCCGAGCATTTTACGATCATGCCCACAGACTTGGATGAAATCACGAATTCGCGAGTGGCTTATTTGCGTCTGCACGGGCGCAATCCAGAAGCTTACCTCAAAGGCAAGACGGTGGCCGCGCGTTTCGATTACGATTATTCGGATCAGGAGATCGACGATGTTGCCGATCGAACGCACAAGCTCGCTAAAGAGGCAAAGGAGGTGCACGTCGTTTTTAACAACAACAATCTCGATTATGCGCCGCGGGCGGCATCGCGCTTGCGCGCTGCTCTCAGACAATACGTCGCCCCGCTTCCGCAGACACCGGAGTTGTTTTAGATTACAATTCCTCCGTGCAGGATTTGCCACCGAGGGCAGAGACAGGTTACGGACCGCGATTACCCGGCCCGCTCGCACGGCTCAAGCGCTGGCTAACCGAGCATCACATGACGCTGATGGCGATTGCGGACACACCGCACTCGATTGCACTCGGCTCAGCCATCGGGATTTTTTTTGGCTTCACGCCGCTTTGGAGCATGAAAACATTGCTTTCCATTGCGGCGGCATGGGCGTGTCGATGTAATAAAATCGCGGCGGCAATCGCAGTGACCTTGCATGACGTCATTCTGCCGTTCATGCCGGCGATTTATTGGTGGGAATACAAAATTGGCTACCTGGCCCTGCATCATGCCCGACCACAGCGAATCCGGTTTGCGCATATCTCGATGCACAATTATCTGCACTGGAAAATTTTCGTCGGAGTCATTTGGCCTACACTTATCGGCTCGTTGTTTTTAGCGGTGCCCTCGGCACTGATCATTTACTTTGTGATGCGAATGCTGGTGAGCTATTCACGGGCGCCTCAGAAATCAAGCTGAGCGGCCGAGGTTGCCCAGATGCTGCGTTTTTTCTCTTCTGAACGGCACGAGAGTTGCATCACAAAGCAGAAACGATCCGTCTCTTGCCTCGCAAAATGGGGCAGGTGGCCGTCGGCACTACCTATAAATATGAAACCTTTGATCGGAACTGTTTTCAGCATCCTGCTTTGCTCCTGTGCGGACATGCATGTCACCAGGACCTATGTGGCCACACCGGGCGCCCAGGCCTCGGCAGCAATCGACGCAAAAGATTTTGCCTCGAGGGGCGTGCACATGATCACAAATTGTGGCGTCGGCGCCAGCAACCCGATTGCCATCTACATCCGTCCTTTCTGCATCGACACCGCCGTTTTCCAAGGCGACGAGGCAGCTTCAGACGGCGAAATGCCCATTCGCAAGGCGCTTACTCCGGTTGAGTTCGCGGAAGATTTGAAGCAGGAGCTGGAAAGAATCGCTCCGGCGCGAATTCTCAAAGATAACGAATCGCCCAGAGTCGGTTGGCTGGTACAAGGTAATTTTACGGCTGTGGATGGCGGGAGTCCGCTCGCGCGGTTCTTCTTCGGAAATCTCGGCGCGGGCCGCTCGTTCCTCGCTCTGCACGTGAGAGTGACCGACGTTAGGAGACGCTT
>QHQE01000149.1 GCA_003219265.1 Verrucomicrobiota bacterium | reverse complement strand
CCGCCTACGGCGAACAACCAAGAACATCACTAACAACCGACTACCAAAAACATATGGCAGAACATTCCGGCAAAGACATCCTTTCGAGCGACGTCGAAATCAAAGGCTCGATCAAGTTTCAAAAAGAGCTTCTCATCGATGGGAAGGTCGAAGGCGAAATCCATTCTGATGGTGTGCTGACGATCGGTGAGAACGCCGATATCCGTGGCGAGGTCAAAACGAAATCGATCACGGTTTTCGGGAAGGTGCAGGGCAACATCACCGTGGCTGAGCGTTGCGAACTGAAAGCGAAGTGCACGCTGCAAGGAGATTTGAAAGCGGCCCGTCTCGTCATCGAAGAAGGAGCGACCTTCATCGGGAAATCTGAAGTGACCAGCGGAACCATCGCCGCAAAACCGATCACAGCGCGGCCGGAAGTTGTCCGGCACGATGAGCCGGTCAAGGCCGCCTTCGGCGCGCGCGCTTAAAGAGAGACCTCTTCGCTTAGCAAACCAGTGGCCAAGCCGTCGCCTGCCAGGGTCAGTGCGGAGTGTCCGCACTGTGGCTTCAAGCAGATGGACTATGCTGCGGCCAAGAGCACGATGTGCCGCCAGTGCGGCCGTCATTTTTCTCCATCCGCGCCGAAACCCGCCATAAAACTTCGCCCGAAAGGGGAGATACCCCCGCCGCGCGATCCTTCCATCTTTCAAAGATTCGAAGGCCTCTGGAGCCGGCAGCGGAGTTCAGTTGTCGAATGTTTCGAATGCAAGCGAAAACACGAGGTCAGCGGCGCCGCAACATCGACAATCTGTCCAGCATGCAGCGCCTACATCGATCTCCGCGATTACAAAATCGCCACCAGCTTCAGCCGAACGATTCGCACACGCGGCGATGTGCATCTTACCGCGAAAGGTGATGTTGGCAGCACCGGTCTCATCTGCCACTCTGCCTTGATCGAGGGAAAACTGCGCGGCGATTTGCATTGTACTGGAACGGCCACGATCGACTTCGTCGGGAAGTTCCCAGGTCGCCTCAGCGCGCGGCACTTAGTCGTAACGCGCAAAGCCGATGTGCAATGCTTCCGCCAAGTGACGGTCGGCAGCGTCGAGATCAAAGGACGTATGTCTGGCGAAATTGTGGCCGACACCTCCGTTACCATCGACAAGAACGCGTCACTCGAAGGTAATGTCGCCGCAAAGGCGATCACCGTGGAGAAGGGCGGGATTTTTTCCGGCCAGCTTGTGATTGGCCAGGCCGATCTCACCCAAGCCGAATTGTTACCGGAACAAAAAGCGGCGATCTCGCGCACGGCCGAATCCAGCATCCCGGGAGCTGCGGCGCAGCCTTTGCCCGCAACTTAGCTTCGCGTTGATGCAAAAAGTGCATCCGCGCAGCCCGTACGCGAAGCTCGGCGGTTACGTGCATCTGCCGCGTTTGATCGATAAAGCTAAGCTGCACCGGCAGGGCCTGCTCAACGGCTACAATTACAAAACAGTTGGCTTCGACAAACATCTGCTCGCATTTCTGAAACTGAACGGTGATACGTTCGAAGAAGCTGCCAACGGTTTGGGGGAAGACGCGGCCATCTTGAATTGGGTGCAAGAAAACGGCGCGAAATATTCTCCCGAAGCAATCGAACAATGGAACGAAGCGATGATTTCCCGCTACCCGGACACGGCCGCGAAAAAAGCGCGCTTCCTGCATTTTCTCAAGCAATCAGGCGGCGAAGACCGCAAAGATATTCGGACTTATTTTGATTTGATCGAATTCGACGAAGGCCGGCTGAAATGATCCCCCGGAGAATGAGGAACAAAACAAACGGCGAATGTTGAATGTCGAATGACAAAGGAATGACGAAATCCAAATGATGAAAAGAGGCGTCCGGTTGCCCCTTCGTCATTCGTTCATTCGAGCTTCTTTCGTCATTCCTTATTTCTTCAACCCGAGATTGACAATCACGTTTTGATTTCGGCGAAAATCCCGTTCGCTTCTTCCAGCGTCTCTTTGCTTCCGATGTCGAGCCATTTGCCTTTGATCTGGAAAGTTTTCACGGGCTTGCGCGTGTAAAGCCATTGCACAAAGCGGCCTGGTTGATCGGGATTATTTCCCGCGGCGAGGTACGTTGTCACCAGCGGGATGATTTCGCGTGAGTAATAATAAAGGGCGATGGCCGCCAATGTGCTTTGCGGTTTCTCCGGCTTCTCCTCAAAGTGCGTGATGACTCCGTGGGAATCGATCGTGATGTTGCCGTACTTCTTAATCTTTTCGAGATCGCCGACGTCGTAAACGGCGACCGTCGCTTCGGTTTTGTTCGCGTACTCGACAAAGCCCACTAGCGATTCGCTAAACAGATTGTCGCCGGCGACGATCAGCAAGTCACTCTTGCTCAGACTTTCCCGGGTGATGACGAAATTGATATCTCCAATCGCGCCCAACTTATCATCGTCGCTTTTTGAACCGTCATTGATGACTTTGAACTTGAGCTCTGACTGTCGATGTTGATAGCGATCGGTCCAAGTCTGGAAGTCATTTGCGAACTTGTCGTTCGTCACGATGTAGATCGTTCCGAGTCCGGCAACATTCGCGAGGTTGTCTAGCACCCACTCGATCATCGGTTTGCCCGCGACCTCGAGCAGTGGCTTGGCTCGGTCGAGCGTCAGTGGATAAAGCCGGGTCGCATAACCTGCGGCGAGAATGATAACGTCCATAAAGTGCGAGACGATAAGCAGGTAAAATAAATGAGCGAGGGGATTCCATCGTGTCCATGATTCAGCGCTCCATCCCACTCAGCGCCGCTACCTGAAGGCGTTTCTGGAGCGCGGCAATGCGGTTTGAATCGGTAATTTTGCTCCGGTTGAAGCGATCGACGACGTAAAAGGTGTCGATGGCCGCGCCGTCTTGCGTGCTGATGCGCGAGAGCGCGATGGAAACGCCTTCCCGGTCGAGGCAGGAAAGAAGATCGTAGAGCAAACCGAGGCGGTCCGGCGTTTGGATTTGGATGAGCGTGTAGTTGGGGTGCGCCTTGTTATCCATGGCGATGCGAGTGGGAAATTCGAGTTCCTGGGCGAGACGATGCCGGCTTTGCCGCCTCGCTTCCTCCATCAGCGGCGCAAAGTCGAAGTTCGCGTCCTCCAGTGCGCCCCGCAAAGTTTTTTCGACGAGCTCGAAATCCCGCTTGTTGGTGACGGCGCGGTCTTTCGTGTCGCAAACTCGAAAGATATCGAGAACGACATTGTCTCCGCGGGGAAAAATATCCGCGCTCAGGATATTGATCGGAACGACCGAAAACGATCCGGCGATTTTTGCCAGCAACTGCTCGCGGTCCCAGGTACAAAAACTGACAATGCTGTGACCCTGACCGGGAAAAGCTTCCCATTTGACCGCCGGGGCCAGTGGCTGCTCGCCCCCACTCGATACGTTCTGAAGGAAGGACCGGATAAGTTTGAGATGCCCGACAATTTCAGGGACCTCCGATGCACGAAAGTAACTGTCCGGCATGAAGTCAAAGTGCGCCTCAATTTCGTCCGCAAAGTCGGCGCTCAGATTTTCGGCCACGGAATGGTGCACACTTTCGCGCTCAATCTTTGTTTGTTCGTAATACGATTTCTGGTCGGCCAGGTACTGCGAAGTCGCGTGAAAGAGTTGCCAGACCAGCGATTCCTTCCAATCGGACCATGCTTCCGCGCTCGTCCCCTGGCCATCAGCCAAAGTGAGCAGCATCAACGCATTCAAGTTTTTTTCGTGCTTCACGATGTTGGCCAACTCCATCACCGTGGCCGGGTCATCAAGATTTCTCTGTTGCGCAATATTGGAGAGGGTGAGGTGATGATCGACCAGGAGAATGAGAGACTTGCGCTGCTCGGATGACAACTGCAGGCGAGTCGCAACGCGCTGGGCAAAAAGCGCGCTGGCTTCCGCGTGCGGGCGCGCCGCGACGGCTTTGCCGGTGTCGTGTAAGAGCAGCGCCACGTAAAGAACGAAAGGATCTTCGAGCCGCTCAAAGAGTTTTCGATACGGAATCAACTTCGGATCCTCCGTGCGCGCCAGCGCGTCGAGCTTGTCGATACAGACGAGCGTGTGCTCGTCCGCGGTGTAGCGATGAAGGAACTCGTGTTGCACGAGACAGGTCAACTGGCCGAACTCGGGAATGTAGCGCCCGAGAAAATCCACCCGATGCATCATTCGCAGGACGCGGCCCACTTCACCTTTGCGCGATAAGATCGCCATAAAGGTCTCGCGCGGCGCCTTTGCATATCGATAAGTGCGAGTGATTTGTCCGAGACGCCGGCTGAGCAAGTCCGCCAGATCCGGACTCAGATCCACGGCGTGCTCCTGCGCAAGTTGAAACACTCGCATCATCTGCGCGGGATCTTTATGAAAGAGATCGCGTTGGTCGGTGTTGAGTTGTCCGGTGCGAATGAAAAAAGATTCCAGCCGCGTCTCGTCCATCCGCATCAACGGAAGAAAACTGAAAAGGGAACGTGTTCGCTCCGTGGCGCGCCCGCTTGCGAATTGCGCTGTGATCCGCTCGGTTACACGGAAAATATTTCGTGTGTGCTCATAGTACTCTCGCATGAACGCTTCGCTTTGGAGCTGCCCGTTTTGCTGGGAATAGTGCAAGCGTTTGGCGATCTGTTCCTGCACGTTGAGATGCAGAATGTCGGTGGCGCGCCCGGTCGCATAGTGCAAATCCGTGCGCACGCGCAGGAGAAAATCGTAGGCCGCTTCGATCCGCCGCCGGTCCGTTTCGCTCAACCAATCTTTCCCGACGAGATGCGTCGTGGTGAGGGCGCCTTCTTTGAAATAGGTCATCCAAAGCAGATTTTGATAATCGCGCAGGCCGCCGCATCCACTTTTCAATTGCGGCTCTTGCAAGTAAACGCTGTCGCCCAATTTTTTGTGGCGAGCGACCTGGTCCCGCATTCGCATCTCGATGTATTCCCGCTCGTGACCGGCCACGCACTTTGAGCGAAATTGTTCCCGAAACTGATGCGCCAACTCTGCATCGCCCGCCAGATAACGCGACTCGAGCATTGCGGTTTTTGTGCGCATGTCGCGGTTGGCTTGCGCAACGGCTTCTTTTATCGAGCGAGTGGAATGACCGACTTTGAAACCGATGTCCCAGAGCAAGTAGAGGATTTGCTCAACGATTTGCTCGATGTAAGGCGAGACCTTTCCGGCCTTTGGGCCGTGCAAAAGCATCACATCGACATCGCTAAAGGGATTGAGCTCACCTCGGCCATATCCACCCAGGGCAATCAATGCCAGCGGCACCCTCGGTATCTCCTCACTACCTGCCGCGGCCGCGGCCGCGGCGAAAATGTGTCGCAACAGGACATCCACAAGATCGGCCCGGCGCGCGCAGATTTCATGGCCACCGCCGCCAGCCTGGTGTTTCAAGCGCAGCCGATGCTCTTCGATCTTCAGGAATTTCTTGTAAAGCGGCAGGACTTCGGTCGGACGCTGCGTGCCCGTGATGGTAAGCTGGTCTTCCGCGTGGGCCAGAACTTGTTCGAGATGTCGAGACATCGCCATTTCGGATTTTAGATTGCGAATTGCGCTACCGCTTAATCTAAAATCAAAATTCGAAAATCCAAAATCCCGTCCTGAGCGAAAGTCGAACCGATGCTCAGAGCTCGATCGCGTAACGCTTCAATTTATTATAAAGCGTGGGCCGTTGAATGCCGAGAAGCTCCGCGGCTTTTTTCTTGTTGCCGTGACATTGCGCGAGCGCTTGAAGGATCGTGTCCCGCTCGACCTCGTCCAGACTTTGCACACCTGCGCGCGGCGAAGCACCGCGCTCCGTTTGCTGCAGCACCGTGGGCAGCTGCACTTCGGTGGGCAGCTCTTTCACGCCAATCAAATTCTGCCGCGCCAGCACCACCGCGTATTCCATTGCGTTCTGCAATTCGCGCACGTTGCCGGGCCACGCATAATCGAGCAATTTCTGGAAAGCATCCGGCGCGATGGCCGGTTCGGGTTTGCCGAGTTGCTGGGCGAACTGTTTCACAAACGAAGCGACCAGTGGCGGAATGTCCTGCTTTCGCTCGCGCAGCGGAGGCACTTCGATCTGAAAGGTATTGAGCCGATAATACAAATCAGAGCGCAAACGGTTCTCGGCCAGCGCTTGCGCGATCGGCCGGTTGGTCGCGGCGACGAGGCGGAAATCGGCCTTCAACGTGCGCGTGCTGCCCAGCGGCCGGTACTCGCGCTCTTGCAGCACGCGCAAGAAACGCGTTTGCAAATCCGGGGGCATGTCGGAAATCTCGTCGAGAAACAGCGTGCTTCCTTTCGCCGCCGCAATCATTCCCGGGAAATCATTCATCGCGCCCGTAAACGCGCCTTTCACGTAGCCAAACAGCTCTCCCTCGATCATGGTCTGCGGAAACGCCGCGCAATTGAGCTTCACCATCGGTTTGCCAGCGCGCCGGCTGCGCGTGTGAATATCATTGGCAATCACTTCCTTGCCCGTGCCACTTTCGCCCGTGATCAGCACGTTGGCTTCCGAAGGCGCCATCGCGCCGATCAGTTCGTCGATCTCCTGCATCGCTTTGCTTTTGAAAACGGGAGTGAGACGCGTCTCCACCATCTCCAGACGTCTCTCCAGTTGCTCCGTCTTTTCACGGAGTTCTTCCGTCTCGCGCAGCAGCGATTCCTTTTCCAAAGCTTTCTCCACCAGGCTGAGCAACTCTTCCGGCGCGTACGGTTTGCTGATGAAATGGAACGCGCCACGCTTGATCGACTCGATCGCGTTGTGTATAGAATCGTGCGCCGTCAGGATGATGACCTGCGTGCCCGGGAACTCGGCTTTGATTTCGTCGAGTGTTTGCAGCCCCTCGGCGTCGGGTAATTGCAGATCGAGCAAAACGAGGGCAGGCGATTTCGTTTTCAACAATTTTAATCCCTGGGAAGCAGTGGCCGAAGTTTCAACCTGATAACCGTGCCGGCCGAGAAGCGCCTCGAGTGTCAGGAGAATCGGCCGCTCGTCGTCAATGATCAGGATTCGACGGTTCTCTGTCGTCATCGAGAAGAACCTGACACTTTAACTCGGTTCTGCGGACAAAGGTAGTGTAATTGTCGTAAGCAGAACCGATTCCGTTGGATCATAATGAGCGTGCAGTTCACCGCCGTGTGCTTCGACAATAACGCGCACCCGATTTAGTCCAAGACCATAATGGCCTTGGCTGATTTTTCGAAGCGGTTCGCGCCCCCAGTTTTCCGTGGATAATTCGAATCCCGCTTTGGGTTCACGAAGCGTAAAGACGAATCGATCGTTGTCGATCTTGGCGGTCGCAGCGAGCGGGCCCTGGCCGCGCTGATGTTGAAAAGCGTTGGCGAAAAGCTCGAGGAGGGCTTGCTGCAATAACTGTGGATCGACATTGAGCGCGGCGTCGCCCGGCTGAATATCCCAGTTGACCGCCGCACTCTCCTGCGGGAAATCATGGGCGAACTTCTGGCGCAGGTCCTCGACAAAATCGACCGCCCGATACGGCATTAGGCTCGGTTTGATCTGGCCCAAATCCGCCAAAAGTTTTTGCAAAATCGCGCCGAGCTCGGCGATCGTCGCCCGCAACCGCTTGATCTCGGTCTTGAGCTCCGCATCCCCGGTCAGTTCACTGATGTAAACGGCTTGCAGCTCCGCCGCGTTCAAATGATTGCGCAGATCGTGACTAAGCTGTCGAACAAACCGGACGTTGTCGGTCCACGAAACACTCAGCGAATCAGTGTGTTGCTCCGAAGCCGTGCTTCCCATATTTCGGCACAAACTTAACCACTATTCCGCGAGTGAGAATTTGTCGTCAACCGGCTCGTCGCCGGCGGTAACTCGGACATGCGGATCATTGCTCGCCAGATGCTGCATCACATGAAACACATCCTCGGGATCGGCATCGATGGAGCGCGCAATTTCTTCGGCGATCTTGCCGGCACCGGCGCTTAGTTTCTCGCGCACTTGATTTTGAAGGTGCAAGAGTTTGGTCGCCGCCTTCTTCCCCGCCTCCACGCCAGGCTGATGATAGGCATTGATATGGACGAGCGAGCCATAGAAACCGACCGCGCGTTCATAAAGCGCGATCAATGCCCCGACGTTAAACGCGTTCACTTCCGGAATGCTCACGGTGATCGATTCGCGCCCGCTCTCATAAAGCGCGCTTCGTGTCCCGCGCAAAAATCCCTGAAGGTAATCCCCGCTCGTAATGCCATCCTCGACTTCGAATGCCGCGCCACGTCGATCCTTGCGCACTTCGATGAAAGTCACGAAAAAGTTCAGCACGCCATCGCGCAACTGTTGCACGTAGGCGTGCTGATCGGTCGAGCCTTTGTTCCCATAAACCGCTATGCCTTGATGAACGATTTTTCCATCAAGGTCTTTCTCTTTGCCTAACGACTCCATCACCAGCTGCTGCAAATATTTGCTGAAAAGCGCGAGCCGGTCTTTGTACGGCAAAATCACCATGTCTTTCTCGCCTTTGCCGTTTCCCGCGTAGAACCACATAAGCGCAAGAAGCATGGCGGCGTTTTGCGCGACATCGGCTACGCGCGTCCGCTCATCCATGGCCGCGGCGCCCGCGAGGAACTTGTCGATATCAAAACCTTGCAACGCCATCGGCACCAATCCGACCGCGCTCATCACCGATGTTCGGCCGCCGACCCAGTCGTGCATCGGAAATCGCGCAAGCCATCCATTCTTTTCGGCATGCTTGTCAAGTTCGCTTCCGACGCCGGTCACGGCGACCGCATGTTTTCCAAATTGAAGCCCGGCCGATTTGAATTTCGCTTCCGCTTCCAACATGCCGTTGCGCGTTTCTTTCGTGCCGCCCGATTTTGAAATCACGACGACGAGTGTCTGCGCAAGGCGACTCCGAAATGGTTCGCGAGCCCCGATTATTTCGGGGTTGTCGATCTTGTCGAAGACGCGATCGAACCCGTCGGGATCGGTGTTGTCGAAAAAATAGATGTCCATCGGATCGCGCGATGAGCCGAGCGCGTCGGCGATGAATTGCGGTCCGAGCGCCGAACCGCCGATCCCGATCAGCAAGATATGCTGAAATCGTTTTCCATCTTCCGCCACGATCTTTCCAGCATGCACATCCGCTGCGAATTTCTTGATGCGTTTATTTGTTTCCTCGATGTCGGCGCGCAATTGCGCGTTCGGCGCCAGCGCGGGATTGCGCAACCAATAATGACCGACCATGCGCTTTTCATCCGGATTGGCAATCGCGCCCGACTCCAATTCGCGCATCGCCGCAAACGCCTTGTCGATCCGCGGCTGCATCTTGTCGAAGAAATCATCCGGAAATTTCATCCGGCTGATGTCGATGGAAAAATCGAGATCGTCATAGCGAACAAAATAGTTTTGGAACCGCTGCCAGAGTGAGGAGGAAGCCATGATTTCCAAGATAATGGAGGGACGACCTCCGTGTCGTCCAACTAAAAACTTGGAGGGATGACCTCCGTGTCGTCCCACTAATTCGACGGACGGGAACAGAGCCCGTCCCTCGATTTTACCATCGCAGAATGTTCAATTCTCCTTGATAGGGCCAATCATCAGCCCGTGACGCCAAATCGGCGCGAACCGGATTTTGCAGAACGTATTCCCATTTATCGTCGTAGTTTTCGCCTCTGCGTAATTGCGTCTCCCAGGAGTGGCGCTGCCAAAGCGGTAATTGATCACGATGCGGCCAATTTCGAGCGGCAAGCGATTTCCAAAAACTCATCCAATTCTGGAGGGACGACCTCTGTGTCGTCCCAATGAGTTCCGCCGGCGCGCAGAACAAATAAACATGGTCTGACATGACGACGTAGCGCCCGATAAGCCATGAAGGCTTTGTCTGCCATGCCAGCCGCAGGACCTCGTGGGCCGCATTATCAGCAAGAATTCGTTTCCGGTTCTTTGTGCAAACAGTGACGAAAATGATAATGGCCGTGTTGTGACGCTCGATTGGCGGAAAATGCGGCGGATGTTTGCGGCCAATTTCGTTCATATCACCTGGAGGGACGACCTCCGTGTCGTCTGGCGTGTCGTGTGAATAATAATGGGACAGGACAGAGCCTGTCCCTCCAATTTTTGGAGGGACGACCTCCGTGTCGTCTCATAATTTTCAAGATTTATCTCGGCGGCTTTGGCGGATTTTGCTCAGCGTTCTCGTGTCTGATCGGCACTTCCTCTCGCGGCGCGACTTCGTATTCCGGTTTTGGCGCGCCCATCAGCCAGTGATCGAACCAGCCGATGATGTTTTCCAATCGCTCGATGCGATGCCACGGCTGACCGGAGCGCGAGAGCTCATGCGATTCGTTTGGGAAACGCACCATCACGCTCGGGATCTTGCGGAATTTCAGGGCGCGGAACATTT
>QHQE01000190.1 GCA_003219265.1 Verrucomicrobiota bacterium | reverse complement strand
TCCGCGCGCGACGGCCCGGGTATGATGCAGCATTTCTTCGAGCGTCACGCGCGTCGTGTCTTCGTAACCGAGCACCACCATGCCTAACGAATCGCCCACCAGGATGATGTCGATCCCGCTCTCATCGAGCAAACGTGCCGTCGGGTAATCGTAAGCGGTGAGCGCGGTGATTTTTTCACCGCGCTTTTTCATTTCGCGAAAATCTTTCATCGAGATTGCCAGTCATTTGTCAATCGAACCACTTTACCCGAATCATCAAGGCGC
>QHQE01000189.1:4426-4796 GCA_003219265.1 Verrucomicrobiota bacterium | reverse complement strand
GCCGAAGAGAGAATTGGCGGCTCTACGCCTGCAAGATCGACAATCGCTTTTCGCGCCGCGTGCAGATTGGCCAGCCGATCACCAAGATTCGATCCGAGCGCGACGCCGGTTCTCATTTCAAATTCGCGTAGCGGCGGTCTGTGACCGGCGCATTAATTTTGCCGACGCTCATAGAGCGCCGCTACAAATTCAGGGTCCGAGCACATCTTGCATCGTGTAAAGACCCGCGGGTTTCCCAATGATCCATTGCGCCGTGCGCAGGGCCCCGCGCGCAAAAATCTCGCGGCTGCTCGCCCGGTGCGTCAGCTCAAGTCGTTCGCCCGGCCCGGCAAAACTCACCGTATGATCACCAACCACCTCTCCTTCTCGA
>QHQE01000189.1:0-4399 GCA_003219265.1 Verrucomicrobiota bacterium | reverse complement strand
TTTTGCCGTGCCGCTGGGCGCATCCTTTTTTGTGCGATGATGGGTCTCCACAATTCCCAAATCGAATTCTGGTCCGAGAATTTCAGCCGCTTTGCGCGTCAACGAAAACAACGCGTTCACGCCCACGCTGAAATTGGAGGCGAAAACAATCGGTAAGGACTCGCCGGCTTTTTCAATTACGCGGCGTTGCTCCGACGAATGACCAGTTGTGCCAATGACAAGCGGTTGTCGATGTTGTAACGCCGCGCCGCAAATTCCCTCAATCGCGTCGGCATGACTGAAATCGATCACCACATCGCATTTTCGCATTGCCGGTTCGATCGCATCGCCACAATCGCATTGCGCGACGATGTCGATGTTGGATGCGCTCTTGGCAAGCTTGACAATCGTCTGCCCCATCCGACCGGCCGCCCCGACCAGCAACACACGCACCGATGCCCTCATCGCGCCTGCTCGAACGCCTCGATCGTCTTCTGCAGACGCGCCTGATTCGCTTCGCTCATTTCGCACAGCGGTAACCGGCATTCACCCGACATCGCGCCGCGCCAGGCGAGCGCGGTTTTTACTGGTACCGGGTTCGGCTCGATGAACAAATCCTTGAAGAGGGGGAACAATTGTCGATGTGATTTTTGCGCCGACTTCACATCGCCAGACTCATACGCGCGGACGAGCGAGCAAACTTCGGCCGGAAATAAATTCGAAGCGACGCTTACGACTCCTACCGCGCCGACCGACATGAACGGCAGCGTCAACGAATCATCGCCGCTCAGGATGGTGAACGACTCCGGCAAACGGCCGCGCAATTCGCTCACGCGTTCAACGCTTCCACTCGCTTCCTTGATTGAAACAATATTTCGGCATTCCGCGGCGAGGCGCGAGGCTGTTTCCGGCCCGATATCGACGCCACAACGGCCAGGAATGTTGTAAAGCATGATGGGCAGACTCGTTTCGCGCGCGATTGTTTGAAAATGGCGAAAGAGTCCTTCCTGGCTTGGCTTGTTGTAATACGGCGCGACGAGCAACGCGCCATCGGCGCCGAGTTCTTCGGCCATTTTTGTGTCGGCCACGGCGTGATGGGTGGCGTTCGAACCGGTGCCGGCCAGGACCTGGCAACGTTTATTCGCGATTGTGACCGCAAGCCGGATCGCTTGCTCGCGTTCATCGCGTGAAAGCGTGGGCGACTCACCGGTCGTGCCGACCGCGACCACGCCGGTAATTCCGGCAGTGATCTGCGCTTCAATCAATTTTTGGAAAGCCGGAACGTCAATCCCGCCATCGCGAAACGGGGTGACGAGCGCAGTGAACGTGCCGCGAAACATTCTTGTTGTAGCGGCGGTCTATGACCGTCGCACTTTCTCCTTTCAATTCGAGCGACGCTCATTGAGCGCCGCTACAGATTAACTAGAGTTCGATTGTCCCTTCAAAGACAAACTCAGCCGGGCCAGTGAGCGTCACGTTTCGAAATTCACTGCCGTTCTTCTCAAAGGCGACTGTTAACTCATTGCCGCTGCGTACGAGCACGCCGACCGGGCCGCCAGAATTTTCCGTGGCGGCAAAAATGAGCGCGCTTGCGACCACGCCGGTTCCGCAAGCGAGCGTTTCATTTTCTACGCCGCGTTCATAAGTGCGGACGGCAATTCTTTTCCCGTCGCGTTTCTCGATGAAATTTACGTTTGCGCCTTTTGGCGAAAACATCTCGTGACGACGAATAGCCGCTCCATCCTGCCGGACATCGACCTCGTTAATCTGCGAGACGGGAACGACAACATGCGGCACCCCGCTATTGATGAAATGGACGGTTCTATTTTTGCCTGCGGTGCGAAGCGCAATATTCAATCGCAAATCACTCGGGTCGCTCAATCGCAGCGTCACCAACTCATCCTGCAGTTCGGCGCCGATTTCGCCGGCCAGAGTTTCAAAGGAGATCTTTCCCTGCGCGCCTGCAACCCTATTTGCAAAACGTGCGAAACAGCGCGCACCGTTGCCGCACATTTCCGCTTCACCGCCGTCGCTGTTAAAATAGCGCATCCGAAAATCTGCGCCGTTCGACGTCGTTTCGAGCAGCAAAATTCCATCCGCGCCGATGCCGCGATGGCGATCGCAAATGTGCGCGATCTGGGCGCGATTAAGATGAATATTGCCCGCACGATTGTCGAGCATGACGAAATCGTTGCCCGCGCCGTTCATTTTCGTGAAACGCAGCATGCGCTTTCGTCTAGCACAGTCTTCGCCGAAAGCCAACCGTCACCGTTGCTTGCGGCGAATTCGCCGCTTAGTTATTGAGCGTGTTTAAGGCAATCGCCGCCTCCTGCGCCGCCGTCCTGGTAGTCAGCATCGCCCAATCCTCGGGCGAGGATCTCAACGGACTTATCCTCGAACAGGTGAAACAGATGCCGCAAGGCGGTCGTTATTCGCTATCGCGTTTCGCAAAGATTCGACTCCAATCCGCTGCCCACTTTGAGTCCGGCAAGTTTTTCATCCTTCCTTCAGCGGCCTCGCCGAGTTTCTGTTCGGGAGCGACCTATCTCATCTTTATTAGAACCATCGAAGCGCTGCGGGCGCGGGGAGAGCTCCACCTCGATTTTGCTACGCTGGATCAGCTCATCATCCGAGATCAGCACGATGGCGAAGGAATCTGGGGCCGGTGGAACGCAAATGGACCTGGGACAGCCCGCCTCTTTCACGAATTGGGGCTTGGCCGAAACTTCGACAACTTCGATCGGGCGCAGCCGGGCGATTTCATGAAGATCTTCTGGTCGAAGCAGGTGGGCAGAAGCGAGCACGGACATTCCGCGATTTTCCTCGGAACGGGGAACCGGCTGGGCGTGGAATACTTCCGCTACTGGTCGAGCAATATTCCGTCCGGCTACGGAGAGAAGAGTGTCCCGAGAAGCAAGATTGCCTACGCGATTTTCTCACGTCTTCAGACGCCGGCTAATCTATCGCGAATCGGCAGCGCGCCTATTGTCGATTCCTACCTGGCATCTCTCCTCCGAAGACGCTCCAGCTTCGCCGAGGCGACGCAAAAATGCGGTTTATAAGCAACGTGCAAAAGCGAATGAGCAAAAAAACGCTAACCATCAATGAGATTTATCAATCGATCCAGGGCGAGAGCACCTGGGCGGGGCAGCGTTGTGTTTTCGTGCGGCTGACTTTCTGCAATCTGCGCTGCAATTATTGCGACACGGAGTACGCATTTTACGAAGGCAAAAAACAAACACTGAATGAGATTATCGATCTTGTCGCGGCGCTTAATTGTCCGCTGGTCGAGATCACCGGCGGCGAGCCGTTGCTGCAAAAAAATGTGCTGCCGCTGATGTCGATGTTGGCGGACGCGGGCCACACGATTTTGCTCGAGACCAGCGGCGCGCACGATATCTCCGCGGTCGATCCGCGCGTGCATCGGATTATGGATTTGAAAACGCCGGGTAGCGGCGAAGTGGAGCGCAATCTTTGGTCGAACATCGACCATCTCACCTCGCGAGATGAAGTGAAATTCGTGATCGGCTCGCGCGAAGATTATGATTGGTCGTGTGACAAGGTGCGCCGCTTCGATCTAATCAAGCGGTGCCACGCTGTTTTGTTCTCGCCCATCTTCGGTCGAATCGATCCGCGCCAAATCGTGGAATGGATTTTGGCGGACCGACTCGATGTCCGCTTTCAATTGCAAATGCACAAGTTCATCTGGACGCCGACGCAGCGCGGGGTGTGATCCATGCGCGCTCGCTTGACGAAGGATTTCACCTTTGAAGCGGCGCAGACTTTGCCGAGCGCGCCGGAGGGTCACAAATGCCGGCGCATGCATGGTCACAGTTTCAAGATAGAGGTTTCGGTGGAAGGAGATGTCGATCCAACGAGCGGGTGGGTCTATGATCATGCCGAAATCGGCGCGGCGATGAAACCGCTACTGCAAATGTTGGATCATTCTTACTTAAATGAGGTCGAAGGCCTGGAAAACCCGACGATCGAAAAGATGGCGGCGTGGTTCTGGAAAAAATTGCAGCCGCAATGTCGCGGACTCTGCGAGATTATCGTCCACGAAACACCGACGGCGCGCTGCGTTTATCGCGGCAAATGAAAGATCGGCAATCAACCCGCCTCAGACGGGTTGAATCGTTAGAGCGTCATGATTGATTCAACGCTTCAACGATTATCTAACCGCGAGAAGAAATCTTCAAACAACTCATTATAAATCCTGCCGCGCTCGGGATGATATTGCACGGCGAGAGCGAAAGGATAATTGCGCAGCCGGATTTGCTCGATGATGTCGTCGGTCGCGCACCACGCCTCCACTTCGCAACCATCGCCGAGGCGATCGATCGCCTGATGATGGGAGCTGTTCACTTTTGTAAAGTGATGCGTGGCGGCGCGATCGTTACGCAGCGGCTGAATATCGTGC
>QHQE01000148.1 GCA_003219265.1 Verrucomicrobiota bacterium | reverse complement strand
GACCGTACGGCTTGGTCACAATGCGGTTGTCGAGAATGACGATGATGCCACGATCAGTCTTGGTTCGGATCAAGCGGCCGACGCCTTGGCGAAGTTTTAGGATGGCTTCGGGCAATGAATATTCTGTGAAGGCATCGCCGCCGCGCTCCTGCACTAGCTCCAGTTTCGCCTCGATCAGCGGATGGTCCGGCACGGCGAACGGCAAGCGCGTGATGATCACGTTCGAGAGCGCTTCGCCCGGAACATCGACACCGCCCCAAAAACTATCCGTACCGAAGAGCACGCTGCGTGGCGTGGTTTTGAATTGTTCGAGCAATTTGCTGCGTGGCGCGCCGCCCCCTTGCGCGAGGAGGTTCATTTTCTTCGCCACGAAAGATTTCTGCATCTGAGCGGCCAACTGCTGCAAATCGCGGTAGCTCGTGAACAGGACAAAGGCACGGCCGTCCGTTTGCTCGACAAAATGTGCGATCCAATGTTCCAGTTCTTTCTGATACCCGGCGTCGCGCGGGTCGGGCATTTTTTGCACGATGAAGATTTTCATCTGCTTTTGAAAGTTGAACGGACTCCCAAGTTGCAACGGCTCGGCCTCGTTCGCGCCGATGCGCGTCCGGAAATACGCCAGATCGGTGCGGCCGACCGAGAGCGTGGCGCTGGTCATGACGCAGCAGCAATTTTCCCGGAAAATCATCCGGCGCAGCACCGGCGCCAGATCGACCGGCGCGGCATTGAGCGACAGAAATTGCGCGGTCTTTCCCGTGCGCTCGACCCAATAAACATGTTCGGGTGCACTTTGTTCCAGAAAAATGGCGATGCCATCGCGAGCGTCACGGATGCGCCGACCGAATTCCTGCAACTCGGCCTTCAGGAATTCGTCATCGGCGCGCTTAACGACGTCCGCGATGCGCGTCTGCAATGCAGTCAACTCGCCCGTGATCGTGTCTAGAACGAAATCGGGCTCGCGCACACGAAACTCGCGGCCTTTACGAAAATCCGATTTCGAATCCACTGCCGCGAAAAATTTGTCCGCGTCATCGACAAGCTCGCCCGCCAGTCTCACGCCGGTTGCGTCGCGCATCACCGTGAAAAGCCCCTTGCGCGTACGCGCATTGTAGAGCCGTTGGATGGTAGATCTTAGTCCGTATTGCGAGACGCCAATGCCGATCTGTCGCGAGGCCACCTGCTCGATCGTGTGGGCTTCATCGAAAATAATGAAATCGTTTGGAAACAGAAAACCGCTCTCGCGCTCTGCCTGTTGTTCCGGGTCGCCCAGCAATATGAAGAGCAGCGTGTGATTCATCACAATCAGGTCCGCGGCGAGAAGGCGTTTGCGCGCTTGCTGGTAAAAACATCGGGAGTTTTGACCACAGGTTTTTTGCGTGCAGAGGTGCGCTTCGCTGCAAACCTGGGTCCAGACTTTTGGATTGGGCTCGACTGAGAGATCGCTGAGTGAACCGTCGCGGGTCGTGCTGGCCCATTCCGCGAGCCGGGTCAACTCATTTTGTTCCGGGCCGGTAAAAAGCTCATTCGCTTGTTGCCGTGCGCGCTCCAGCCGTCGCGGGCAAAGATAATTTTGCCGCCCTTTCATGAGCGCAGCGTCGAACTCGACCGGTAAAATCTTTTTTAAAATCGGGATGTCTTTGTAAAGAAGCTGTTCCTGGAGATTAATGGTGTGCGTCGAGACGATTGCCTTTTTGTGTTGCTCAAGCGCGAACAGAATGGCCGGCACGAGGTAGGCAAGCGATTTCCCGACTCCGGTGCCCGCTTCGACCACTAGATGCCGATCTTCCTCCAGGGCGCGCGCCACCGCCACCGCCATCTCCTGCTGTTGCGGACGGAACTCGAAATTCGTCGCCTTCGAGAGGCGCCCATTTTCCGAGAAGATCTTGCGAATTCGTTCGACAAATTCAGTGCCAAGAGAATCTTTCAGCGCGATCATGGGATAGGCGATGGCCGATTTGAAAATCCAGTTGTTTGCCAGCAAGCGAAATCCACTTGCGGAAATGCTATTGTAATTCGCAAATCGAAATTCGAAATTCGAAATTTCCGTGAGACTTCTCGATCGCTACGTCGTTCGCAATTTTTTGCAGGTCTATCTTTACTGCATCGCGGGTTTTATCTCGATCTGGCTCATCTTCGACATTAGCGACAACATTTCGACCTTTATCGACGAGCGGGTCGGTCTTCTTCTCACCGTCCGGTATTACCTCACTCAGGTTCCGCAGGTTTTCATCATCCTCCTGCCGGTTTCACTTTTGCTCGCGCTCCTTTTTTCACTGGGGCGAATGTCGCGCGCGAATGAAATAGTGTCGATGTTGACCGCAGGCGTGAGCCTCCCGCGCGTTCTTCTGCCGCTCATCGGGATGGGGTTGCTCACGGTCGCGGCAACCATGGCGCTAAACTATTCGCTCGCGCCGCACGCCGAGCTGGCGCGCAAAACGTTCCTCTCAGAAGCGCATGCGCATCCAGAGGCGCTGATCCAGGGACAAATCTTTCGCAATCGAACCGATGCGCGCACCTGGTTCATCCAGAATTTTCGCGCCGGCGGCAATACGTTTAACAGTGTCCAGGTGCTCCAGCAGGACGCGCACGACAATATCGTGACAAATTATCTGGCGACGCGCGCTTTCTATCACCCGGAGACGAAAATCTGGGAGCTCGAAGAGGTGAAGGTGGTTCATTACGATCCCGCCGGCAACATTCTCGAGGAGCAGATCTATCCGTCGCTTAAGATCGACAACTGGAGCGAAACACCATTTCGCCTCGACAGCGCCAATGCGCGCGCGGAATTTCTCAGTTTGCCGGAGCTGCGTCAATATCTGCAGTTCAATGCCGATTTCCCCGCCACTCTGCTCGCGCCATTCCGCACGCATCTTCAGTATCGTCTCGCCCTGCCGTGGACCTGTTTGGTGGTGGTCTGCATTGCGGCGCCTCTTGGCATCGGTTACTCGCGCCGCGGTATTCTTTCCAGCGTGGCCGCTTCGGTATTTCTCGTTTTCGCGATGAATTTTCTCACGCACCTCTTTCTCGCCCTGGGCGAGGGCGACCGCATCTCTCCGTGGGTTGCAGGGTGGACGCCCAACCTTCTCTTCGCTGCGATCGGTCTCTATTTGCTCTATCTTCGCGCTTCCAACCGCGAGGCGCCCGGCTTTCATCTCTTCAGGGCGCGGCGTATATTGGCGCGATGAATCCACTCCCAAACGAATGGGCGATCAAGCATCGCGCAGATGCGTGTGCCTCCACCCATCGGCCCTTCGCGCCCGGCGAATATTTCTACACGCTACTCTTTCGCGATGCCGATGGTTATCGCCGTGAAGACTTGAGCGAAGAGGCCTGGTTAAACCGGAACGAGAACATTCAGCCGTTTTCACTTTGGAAAACACGTTACGAACCTCTGCCGCCGGCGGCGCCCGAGCCTCTGGCAAAAGAAAATGCCGAGCAACTTTTCCGGCGTTTGATTGCATCGAAAAACCCTCCGCCGAACGCATGCTACGTCCTCGCCGCGATGCTGGAGCGCAAGCGAGTCCTGAAACAAATTAACAGCGAAGACGCTGCGAACGGGCGCGTTTTGATTTATGAGCACGGACCGACCGGCGACGTCTTTATTGTACCGGACCCGCAATTGCGGCTCGATGAATTGGAAGACGTGCAAAATGAAGTCGCGAGCCTGCTCCACGCCGCGGCGTAGCAGCTTGGGTGGATCGAGCAGTCATCGCCGCGGCGACCTCGATGTTAAAACTTGGCGGCGAAAGCCGCATTACTTAGCATCGCCCGACGGAGCGGCCGATCCACCCTGAAGCACGCAAATGCTCGTTTCACAATGACGCGATGCTCTACCGCGGGTTCCCTTCCAAACTGCATCATGAAGTCCCGCCCTGGGTCAAGACCGGCGCGCTGTTTCACATCCGAATCGCCGTTGACCGCGAAAAAGAGCGAAGTCCATTAACTGACACCTCGCTCGCGCAAGCGTTGCTGGATTCCGCTCGATTTTACGAGATCAAACAGCGCTGGTACATCACGCTGTTTCTGCTCATGCCAGATCATCTCCATGCCCTTCTTTCCTTCGCGAGCGACGAGTCGATGAGCAAGGTCGTTGCCGATGGAAGCATTTTCAAACGCGCAAATACCGCATTATTTGGCAGGGAGGATATTTCGATCATCGACTGCGCGATGACGAACGCGGCGAACAGCTATCAGCGAAGATGAATTACATTCGGCACAATCCCGTCGCCGCCCGGTCTATGCACAAGAGCTGAAGACTGGCCGTGGATTATTGAGCGCTCTGCGTGAGGTGGATCGAGCAGTCGCCGCGGCGACCTCGATGTTAAAACTTGGCGGCGAAAGCCGCATTACTTAGCATCGCCCGACGGAGCGGCCGATCCACCTTGCTGAGAGCGCAACGCTCGATCTACCTGCGCCGCAGACGATCTTGTGAGAGAATACAATGATGAAATCCACCCTGCCCTGGTTTTCCGGCCGCTTTCCGCTTTACCTCGCTCCGATGGCGGGAGTATCGGACAAGATTTTCCGCCAACTGTGCAAGGAGTACGGCGCGGATGTCCTCACGACCGAATTCGTTTCCGCTGAGGGAATCTTTCGCCGCAACGAGCGGACCCGCGATTATCTCGACTTCGACGAAATTGAGCGGCCAATTGGTGTGCAACTCTTCGGCGCCAATGCCGAGCACATGGCGGAAGCAGCG
The DNA here is from genome assembly GCA_003219265.1 of Verrucomicrobiota bacterium. Classification (GTDB taxonomy): domain Bacteria; phylum Verrucomicrobiota; class Verrucomicrobiia; order Chthoniobacterales; family UBA10450; genus AV133. The sequence continues at coordinate 5,509 of QHQE01000148.1, read as the reverse complement.
CGCCAGGTCATCGATTGGGTGCGCCCGGATTTTGTCGACCTAAACTTTGGTTGTCCGGTCAATAAAGTGGTCGCGAAGAATGGCGGTTCGGCATTGTTGAAGGATTGCCCAGCTCTCGCCGGCGTCGCAGTCGCGGTCGTTGGCGCGGTCGCCCCGATGCCGGTCACGGCGAAGATCCGGATTGGATGGGACGCCGATTCAATCAACGCCACGCGCATCGCGCGCGTTCTTGTCAATGCAGGAATCGCTGCGATCACCGTGCATGGGCGTACCCGCGCGCAAGGTTACGCCGGCGCGGCTGATTGGAACGTCATCGGCGAAGTTGCCGCCGCGGTTCCGGTTCCCGTTATTGGAAATGGCGATCTCTCCAGCGCAGCTGACGTGGCGAAACGACGCTGTGAAACCGGAATTTCTGGCGCGATGATCGGTCGGGCGGCCATGAGCGCCCCATGGATTTTCAGTCAGACGAAACAATATCTCGCCACGGGAGAGATGGTCGATCCGCCAGCCTTATCGGAAAGATGGAACTTCATCCTGCGACATTGCCAGTTGGCTGTGCGCGCGTGGGACGCAGAAGAGCCGGCCATCAGATCGATGCGCGCGCGGCTGATGGCTTACTCGCGGTCGATGCCCGATGCGAAACGGTTGCGCGAAAAGTTCTCGCACGTCTCGACTCTCGCTGAAGTTGAGGCGATCGCGGAGGAGAATATCTTACAAAGAGAAGACGCTCAGCTTCCTGCTTTCGTCGCTTCCTGATTTTTGAATGACCACAGAATCACCGACCGTCAATTACAAGATTGGCAACGAGCGCCTGATCAAGGTTACTGACAATGCGGCACGCAAGCTCGCCTCGCTGCTCGAAAAACAAGGCAGACCAAATGGCGCTTTGCGTCTGGCCGTGATCGGGGGCGGCTGCTCGGGCTTGCAATACACCATGGACCTGGTGGACGGCCCTAAAGACCGCGACATTCTTGTTCCAACCTCCAACGTGCGTCTGGTTGTCGATCCCAAGAGCGCACTCTTCGTCAGCGGTTCGGTCCTCGATTACAACGAAGACCTCCAAAAAGGCGGTTTCAAAGTCACCAACCCGAATGCGGTCGCGCATTGCTCTTGCGGCGAGAGTTTCGCTGTTTGAGCAAAAGCAGATAACACCTGTTCATTTGAACTTGCGCGGCGGCTGGTTTCAGGGATCATAAGACGTGCTGACGGACCGTCAGAAAAACGTTCTCGATTTTATCCAACGCGAGCAGCGCGAGAAAGGGATCACGCCAAGCACGCGCGAAATCCAAAGCCATTTTCGTTTCGCCAGCCAGACCTCCGTCATGCAATACATTGCCGCGCTCGAGCGCAAAGGTTTTCTCGATCGGCATGCGCGCAAGGCGCGCGCCTTGATTACGCCGGTGCAAAAAGTTCGCATCACCGACGTTCCGATTTATGGACAGATTCCCGCGGGGATGTCCACCTTGACCGAGCAGACCATCGAAGGCCATGTTTCCCTCGATGCGCGCTCGGCCAATATTTCAAAAAATCGAGAAAAGTTTGCCTTGCGCGTGCAGGGTGACTCGATGATCGGCGCGCATATTATCGATGGTGACATCGTGATTTTGGAAGACAGCAAAGAGGTGCAAAATGGCGATATCGTGGCGGCATTGATCGATGGGGAAACAACCTTGAAACGCTACGTGATGGAGCATGGGCGGCCTTATCTAAAAGCGGAAAACCCGCGGTATCCAAATTTGATTCCGGCGCGTGAGCTGAAGATTCAGGGGGTCATGGTTTCGCTGGTGCGAAAGCAGGAGCGGCGCAAACGCCATTAACTCGGAACTCCGAAAGTCTTCGCGAGCAGGGAGCTTTCGCGAGTAATGTTCACTTGAACATGTTCGTTGATTGTGCCATCCTTCTCCGATGGCGGCGAGCGGCAAAATTGATGACTCCCCTCCCGGCTCGTCACCCTCTCGGGCTGCCCGTCTACGTCGCTCGGCTCCCGCCGGCTCTGTTGTCGATCTTCGAAACCTGCTGGCCGAACGTTTTCCTCACGCGCCTGCCTCCGCCGAGGGGCGTTTAACCACAGGTTTATCCTTTCTCGATCAAACGATCGGTGGCGGATTGCCCGAAGGCGCCATCACGGAATTGATCAGCCCGCAAGTAAGCGCGGGCAGCGCCTCGCTCATTCATGCGCTCATTCAGCCACAGCGGGGCGCAGTCGTCCCGGTTGTGCCCCAACCCGTCGCGCTGATCGATGGCCGCGATTCGTTTGATCCGCAACCACTGGGCAACGCGTGTTTGCGTCATCTGCTTTGGGTGCGTTGCAACAAAGCATTTGAGGCGATCAAAGCGGCCGATCTACTTTTACGTGACTGCAATTTTCCATTGGTGATTGTCGATCTTGTCCTCAATCCGCCGGAGGAGTTGCGTAAAATTCCGCAGACGAGCTGGTATCGTTTGCAACGGCTGGTCGAACCAACCTCCGCCGCATGCCTGGTCTTGACCCGCCAGAGCATGGTGAGCAGCGCACAACTGAAAATTGTTCTCGAAAATTTGTGGACGTTGGAAACTTTTGAAAAAGAGAATGCGATCTCGCGATTGCAATTTCGCATTCAAAGGTCGCATCTCAGCCGCCTGGAAAGCGCAATCGCAGGAGCGAGTTGATGTTTTCGACGATTTATTTGCCGAACTTTTATTTGCAGGCCGCCACGCGTCATCAACCACCATTGCGCACGAAGCCGATGGCGTTGATCGATGAGAAAGAAGCAAAAGCGAGGATCATACAACTCAATGAAGCAGCGGCAAAAGCTGGCGTGCGCAAAGGCATGACACCGAGCCAGGGATTAGCGCGATGTTTAAACCTGGTGATAAAAACGCGATCGCACTCCCAAGAAAAATTAATCGACGAAATTTTGCTTCAGCACGCGTTCACGCTTGCTCCATATGTCGAAGCCACCGCGCCCGGGCTTTGCACCATTCAATTTATGGACAATCGAGATCTGGCGGTGAAGGTCTCGCGCGTGATCGAACAACTAGCCGAATGCGAGATTACGGCCCAAGCCGGAATCGCACATTTGCCCGACGCGAGCTATCTGGCAGCGCGCCTGGCGCGGCCGGTTCTGCAAATCGACGACGCAAAAAAATTTCTCTCGCCGCTGCCGATCGAGACACTTGCGATCGCGCTTACCTGACCGACGGCTCCGGTTTTCGTTCAATGAAGACCCGGTAAACCAAGCCGCCAAGCGCTCCGCCAATCAATGGCCCGAGCCAATAAACGTAATGATCGTGCCAGAAATTCGCCGCGAGCGCCGGACCGAACACACGCGCAGGATTCATGGCCGCGCCAGTGAGAGGTCCACCGAACAAGATGTCGAGAGTGATTGTCGATCCAATGGCCAACCCCGCGATTTGCCGCCCACCGCGTTGATCAACCGCCGTACCATGAACGACGAAGACGAGAAAAAAGGTTAGGATCGCCTCGACGAGGATTCCCTGCGCGCCTGTCAGATTGATCGCGAGCTGCGGCGTGCCAGTTACGACAACGTCCCGTCCAAACAAGCCCAGGCAGATCAAAGCCGCACTGAACCCGCCGAGCAATTGCGCAATCCAGTAGCGGATGGCAGCGGCTACAGTCATGTGCCCTCCACAGACGAGACCAAAAGTTACGGCCGGATTCAATTGGCCGCCTGAGATGTGCAATGTCGCCGAGACAAAGGCCGCGATCGTGAGGCCGTGAGCAAGCGCCACAGCGAGGACATCGTGCCCGGCGGTTTTAATCGCGCCGATACCGACAAAGATCAGTGCGAATGTTCCGATGAATTCTGCGAGGCAGGGGCGAAACTTATCCATGCTTCGATCCAATCAGATCACGCGCGCTCTGACAACCGCGTTTTCGGCGAGGCAGCGCCGGATCAACCGCCGGCGTAATTCGGATATCTCTCGCGCAACTGCCGGGCGAGCCGATCGGCCTCATCGGTTTTGCCCGCGCGTTGATAGGCCAAGGCGGCTTTCTCCAACGCGCGAGGAGTGATAGCCGGATCGTCGTAAAGCAAGGCGACGCTCATGAAGGCCTTTCCGGCATCATCGAAGTTTCCGCGCTCCGACTGGACATCACCCGCGAGCAGGCGCGCTTCGGCATTGACACGCCCTTCAGGTTGCAGCGTCATGATTTCTTCCGCGATTTTCTGCGCGTCATCTGGTTTATGCGCGCCGATTTTCACCGCGCCGAGGGCGAGCAAAACTTTCACCTTTCCCGCCGGATCGGTGGCCAACTGTAAATATTTGCCAAACGCATCCTCCGCTCCGGCGAAATTTTTCAACTTCGATGCCGTGTCTCCGAGGTAAAACAAAAAGTCCGGCTTCACGTTGGCGGGATGGTCGATCTTTCCGAGCGCGCTCAGGTACTTTTCGGCCGCCTCATAATTTTTCTCGTTGTAATATTCGATCCCGAGCCACTCGAGAATTTCCGCCGGCACGCTCACCGTTGGGCTCGTGGCCATGAAATTGTTCACTTCTTTCGTGAGAGCAGATCGATCTTTCAAACCAAAGTAGGATGAGATGATCCGGAGGGTCGCGAGGTTGTAGTATTGCTCTTTGTTGAGTTGACGCGCGGCATCCAACGCCGCCAGCGCGGTCTTGTAGTCTTTCGCTTCGAATGCGGCCTTGCCGATATAATATTGCGCCTGTGCCCCGACAGAACTCCTGGGAAATTCTTTCAGGAGCTGGCGAAAGGTTTCGGCCATGCCCTTCGCATTCTCCTGTTGTCCGAGAATAAGCGCCTTTAGTTGCAGGGCCGCTTCCCGCTCGTGCGCACCGGGGTATTTCGTCAGGATTGTGTTTAAGTCGGAAAGTGCAGGACCGTAATTCTTGTCTTGCTCGTAAGCTAAAGCGCGTTGAGCGAGGGCGGCAGGCGCTGGCGGATTGTCTGGAAACGCCTGCACGTAATAGGTAAAAGCTTCGACGATTCCGGAAATGTTTTTCAGCTGCACGCAACACAAGCCAAGTTTATAAGCGGATTCGGCGCGTAATTTTGGAGAAAGCTGAGAGGCGCGCAGTTCCGCGTAGATCGGCGCCGCCTCCGCGTAATTCTGTTGTTTGTAGAGCGCTTCCGCTTTTAAGAGCTTCGCCTGGTCCGCGCGCTCGGGTGTAGGATTGGACTTGAGAAATTCATCCACCTCTGCCAGAAGCGCGGGCGGATCGGAGTTGTAGATGTTGATAAGCCGCTGATAGGCCGCGTCCTTCGCCTCTGCCCGGTCCGGATATTTTGCGATGATCTGGCGATAAATGTCTTCCGCTTCTTTTGCATGACCGAGCTGCCGCTCGCTGTTTGCCGCCAGCAACATCACCTCGGCCTGGCCCGCCTCTGGAAGCTTCTCCTGCTCTTTCTTATAATCGGCCAGCAACTGCGCGTATTGACCGGATTGATACTGCAAGCGGCGCAACCCAACTTGCGCGATGGCCCGGAATTTTCCGGCTTCCGGCAGGGTGCGGCCCTTTTGCAGCAAGCTCGCCGCTTTATCGGCCA
>QHQE01000147.1 GCA_003219265.1 Verrucomicrobiota bacterium | reverse complement strand
TAACCGCAGCGGCCATTAAACAGCACGCCCGCGCATCAGATCTCGTGGTGGTCGATAATTTCTTCTACGCGGTGAGTTTTTACCGTTACTATCATGGCAAGGCACCGTGTTTATCCGTGCCCGGCATAAGCGATCTTAGCTTGCATCGCTGGGATCTGGTCAAGGACACAATGAGCCGGCCACAACCGATCCAGCCTGTTCTTGAGCGAATCGATCAGACACTGCGATCCGGACATGACGTTTACGTAGTCGGCTCTGTTCCGCTAAGTCGCACCGCGGCGGCGCCACCCGATCTCCCGGCGGCGCCGCAAACCACCGCCATGTGGCAATTGCGTCCTTACATTGTTCGCTGGACCTCCCAAGTTGCTTACGCTGCTCAAGCTCACGCTAGGCACGGAATGATCATTCCTGTGCCATGCGAACAGCCCGTGAGCAATGTCGAAGATGTTCATGCGTATGTCGTTTCAGGCTGGCGAGAACCCGCATTAGCCAACCTCCAATGAATCGTCATCATCGCGGCCGTGTTCACGATTGCGTGGCGGCGATCGAAGCTGGGCGCACGCGCCTTGCTCGATTCTCTTGCGTAGGACGCTTCGTCTTTGGAGGAAAGCGGTGACCGTGGATCCCGCTTTGCGCCTTTTGAGTCTCAAACATTGCCAGCAGAACCGCGTGAGTAACGCTGGCTCCGCCATCAAGCGTCGAAAGATCGACATCGTCTGTCTCGCGCTCGTGCTGGCTGTCGGATTATTCTTCCGGCTGCCGCACTCCGTTTTTTCCGGCAATGGAATTTCGCCGCACGCGCTCCAATTTCTCCATCCACCGCCGAAAATGGAAGGGTTGGGCTTCGATGAAGGAATGTATCGCAGCTATGTTACGAAAGTTATTCGCGAAGGCCTTGGCTCGTATCCGGAAATTGTCGACGACTACATCGACTCCCAAGCAAAGCTCACCGGGTCAGTGCTGCCACCGGTCCGTTTTTTTTACATTTTTGCCGCCTATCTCTGGCATCTCGCCTTCGGGACGGAAGCTCTCTCCGCACTGCGCGATGTCGCATCGCTTTTCAGCATTCTTACATTAATTCTTTCCGGGATCTTCGCCTGGCGGCTGAAAGGCCCCGCCTATGCGCTTGGTGTGCTTGCCCTGATGAGTTGTGCGCCGACGCAAATCCACATGTCGCAGCACGCGCTGGTCGATGGCTTCTTTACGTTCTGGGCCCTGCTTTGTCTTTGGACGCTGTGGGAAAATTTGCGAGCGCCGCGCGATTGGCGCTGGCTCGTCGCCTACGTTGTCGCTCTTGCGCTGCTTGTGCTGACGAAGGAAAACTCATTCTTCGTTTGGGTCGCCCTTGTTGCCATCGTTGTGGTCAACCGCTGGCTTCGTTTCGGAACGGTTACGCGGGAGCTCCTGCTCGCTACGATTGTTGGCCCACTCCTCGGCGTGGTCGTTCTGGTTTTTCTCGCGGGTGGATTCGGAACGTTGATCCAAACCTATCAGCTCTCTGTCAGCAAAAATTATCAGCTACAATATGCGATCCTAACCGGCGACGGGCCGTGGTCCCGGTACCTTGTCGATCTCTTCCTTGTCAGTCCGATAATCGTCATCCTCGCGCTCGGCGCAGTCTTTCGTCTGGATCGAACAAAAACGCCCGAATTGTTCATGTCGATCTTCATCGCGGTGAGCTACCTCGTTATGTGCAACATCAAGTACGGCATGAACCTCCGCTACGCCAACATGTGGGACATGCCGCTGCGATTTCTCGCCTTTAGCCAAGTCAGCGCGCTGATTGCGCCCGCGAAGCGCTACCGCATTTTACTCACGAGTGTCGCGGTTGTCGTCATCGCAGCCCTCGAGCTCCGCCAATATTATATCTTGGCGGTGCGCTACCCGCTCTACGAATTGGTTACCCACGAATTGCTCCGCGCACTCTCAATCCTAAAGTCGTTCCACTAATCAAGCGCCTCGGATCAGGCGACGCGACCAAGCATTTGCGCGCGCAAAGCCGAGCTGCTTGAGATCGTTTCCTTCAGCAGATGATCCGCCTCGGGAAGGGGACGCGCCCGAATGCAGATTTGATAAGCGAACAGCCGCTTCGAAAACCATAGCAGTGTTTGATTGATCTTCAGCAGTGCCCGACTCCATCGATTTTGGCCGAGTGCCAGCGGAAACGGCGCCGGGACTCCTCGCTCTTCCATCACTGCGTAACCGGCTTGCTCGAGCAGCGCGCGCAAAGATTTGAATGTGAAAAGTCGCCGGTGCCCGATGCCGAGAATGCCTTTCCGGCTATAATTGAATTGACCCAACGCGAGCATGATTCGAGTCACGAAAAATGCGATGTTCGCCGCGGTAATGATCACTTCTCGATCAAATCCATCAGTAAAACCTGATGATATCGCGCGACATCGGAAGGTACTGTTGGCGTGGACGCGAAGGGCAAGGCCGTCGGTTTTTTTGCCGCCTCGTTTGCGCCAAAATCAATCGCGGTCACGTGGCAAAGTTTCTTCTCCAGTGCCGCCGCTACGTTGGCATGGCCAATCCCGAGCTGAAGGACGTTCTTACTCGGCAAGCAGGACTCGACCGCGAATGTCTGCGATGAAGGAAACCCGAGCTTGTCGCTGTGGGCCAGCGGCCCCGCTTCAGTGTCGAACTTCCGATCGTAGAACAAGTGCATGCCGCAAAGGCGCGCTTTCATTGTCGCCTTAAAAACATCCCACGCGTACTTTAGTCCGTTGACATGGCAAATCTCATCGCCGTAGAACGTCGGAATCGGCAGCTCAGCGATCCGCAGTTTTTTCAGCACGAACTGAATGATGATCTCCGTATCGAAATGAAAATCGTTCGTATTTCTTTCAAATGGAACCTGGCCGAGCGCTGAAGTTGCATAGAGCCGATAGCCGGAATGAAATTCCGAAAGTCTGGTCTGCAGCATGAAATTCTGAAAGGAAGTCAGAATCTGGTTACCGATCCATTTGTAGAGCGGCATGCCACCCTGGCGCGCCGCGCATTTGTCGATCATGCGCGAACCAAAGACGGCATCTGCTTCGCCGCGCAGGAGTGGCTCGAGCAATGCCGGTAATTTCTCCGGCGCGTATTGTCCATCGCCGTGGACGAGCGCAACGATATCGAAACCATTGTCGATGGCATAGCGATAACCGAGCTTTTGGTTACCGCCGTAGCCTTGATTTTCCGGTGTGCGCAGGACGGTGATTTTGAATTCGGAATTGCGTTCTTGGTAGCGTAAGCCTTTGACAAACGTGCCGTCTTTCGATGAATCATCGATGATCAGCACTTCAACGTCGTCTGAATGCAGTGACGCCGGGATGCGGCTCAAAACTTTTTCGATCGTCGTCTCGGCATTATAGGCGACGATAAAAATGAGCAGGCGCTTGTTACAAAGATCGACATGCGACGGCTGAGATTGTATGAGGCGCACTCCGCCTCCTCGGAGCTAGAATCAGGCCAGTCGCGCCGATGACAAGAAGGGGCGAGTCCCTAGTCCGCCCCTCAACGGGTAAACACCGCGCATCGGCGACGAACGTTGGTGTCCGCTAAACACGCTAAAATTCAGCAGATCGCTGGGATCGAACCAACGTTCTTTAGCGTCATTTGGCGTGTTTAGCGGCTCATCTCTGATCGAGGCCAAACAAGTGCGGCTTCGCCGACCAAGTTTTTAGCGTCGAGCAGGGACTGCTCGATCCACCTATGCGTGGCGCTTGTCCATCCAATCAACGCTACGAGACCTTGCCGAGGGCCGAGTTTGCGGTCGCGACCACTGCCTTGTCCTCGTTTTCGCTCAGATCGCTAAGGAAACGGCGAATTCTGCGAAACGATTGGCGCAAGAAAAGATCGGCGGCGTGGTTTGTTTGCGGCCCGGAATCGCCGTTTCGACGCGCGAATTGAAGCTCGGCATCCCAACGGCTCAGTACGCAGGTCGATGCAAAAAGGTCCATGGCCGCGCCGGCGATCCGCTCCTGGACGAGCTGCAAGTCGAGGATTGGCTCGCGATAGGCGATGAGCGCGCGATTGACCGCGATGTTAAAACGCCAAATCAAGCGACCGAGTTGATTCGCAAAAGAACGTAATTCGGCGCTGCGTACCGGCACGTCGGGAATGCGCACCGCAGCGCCGAGCCGATGCATGCCTGCCGTCCACGCCTTGCCCAAACCGCGCGACGGTTTCAACATCGTGTCGTAGATTTCCTTGAACTCCATGCCCGGGCCGCGCATCCCGACCAGAGCAATGAATGAGGTGAGCACTTCGTTGCTGCCTTCGCCGATCTGATTGATGCGCGCGTCGCGCACCATTCGCTCCAGGGGAAGATCGACAAAGTAAGCCGAGCCGCCGTAAATTTGAAACGCCTCGTTGATCGCTTCCCAGAGCCGCTCCGTCGTGAAAACTTTCAGCATGGCCGTCTCGATCATGTAATCTTCGAGTCCGCGGTCGATGAGCGATGCCGTGATCGTGGTCATTGCTTCCATCGCGTAGGCATCTGCCGCGATGCGCGCGATTTTCTTTTTTACGAGATGAAATTCGCCCAGCGTTTTGTTGAACTGCTTGCGCGTGTTCGCGTGCTCGACCGCGAGCCGCAAACAAGTTTTGGCCGCGCCCGTGCAACAAGCGCCGAAAGTTGTCCGACCAAAATCCAGCACGGTCAGCGCGATCTTCAGGCCTTTGCCCGGCGGCCCGAGAATGTTTTCCTTCGGGACTTTGACGTCGCGCAGCGCGAAACGTCCAGTCGCGGTGCCGCGGATTCCCATTTTCGGCATGCGCGCCTCCAGGATGGTGAACCCCGGCATATCGGGGGTGACCAGAAATGCCGTGATCGCGGTCTTATCGGAATCGGGCACAGGAGTTCGTGCCATTACCGTGAGCACGTGCGCGATGGCGGCGTTTGTGATGTAGCGTTTCTCGCCATTCAAAATAAAATGCGAGCCGTCCGGGCTCGGGCGCGCCTGCATCTGCACGTTGGCGGCGTCGGAACCGGCTTCCTTCTCCGTGAGCGCGAACGCTCCGAGTTGTTCCCCAGTAACCAGCTTCGGGAGCCACTTTTGTTTTTGCTCGTGCGTTCCAAAGAGCAGCAGCGCGCGAATGCCGATCGAATGATGCGCGTTTACGAAAACCGATGTGGACGCGCACCGGCTTCCGATTTCCTCCAGCACTTGGCAGTTCGCCATCTGCATGAAACCGCGGCCGCCGAATTCCACCGGCGCGGTCGTGCCGAGCACGCCGACGCGCCCCAGCCCATCGATCACAGCGCGCGGGATGTCCGCTTGTCGATCGATCGCTACCGGATCGAGATGTTCATCGAGAAATTGCCGCACCTCCGCGAGCGTCTTGTCCAGCTCCGTTTGCTGCGCCGCTGGGACACGCGGATACGGCATCACCCAATCGGCCACGAAATGACCGTGAAAAAGGCCTTTGGCAAAACCGAGCGCCTGCGGTCCGGCAAAAAGCAGTTCCTCTGCCTGCTGAATTTCTTTCTGCCGCTGCGCTTCGACTTCGCTCATCGCAGCACTAAAGGCGAAATCGAGCGGAATGCTAGCTGCATCCCTGGCTCGTGCCGCATTCGGTACAAACGCCGCAGGCGCCGGCGCGAATCACCTTGTTGCTGCCGCAATGCGAACAGACGATGTCCATGAACATGTTGCCGAGCGCTTCCTGGACGCGACCGGCGTAGCTACTGCCGTTGCCCACCGTTTGCGGCTCGCCGTCGTTCGGCGAATGCCTGGTGATCACGTCGATCAACTCTTTTTCACCCGTCCGCGCCAGGTCGGACACTGGACGATTGATCGCCTTTCTTTCCATTTCGGGAATTTCTTTCAACGGCAATTCCGCTTGGCCGCGATTTGGCGAGGTTGCTTCCTTGTATCCTTTGATGAATTGGCAGGCGAGCCAGCGAAACACGTAATCGGTAATGCTGGTTGCGTTGCGAATGTCCGGATTCTTTGTGAATCCGCTCGGTTCAAAGCGTTGATAAGCGAATTTTTTCACCAGACTTTCCAGCGGCACACCGTACTGGAGCGCAATCGATGTGAGCGTGCCCACCGTGTCCATTAGTCCGCCAATTGTGCTTCCTTCTTTCGACATGGTGATGAAAAGCTCGCCCGGCTGATTGTCCTCGTACAAGCCAACCGTGATGTAACCTTCGTGTCCGGCGATCTCGAACCGGTGCGTCAACGACATGCGCGTGTCCGGCATACGATGACGAATTGGTTTGTCGACCTTGCCTCGCAGCGTCGACAATTCTTCTTCGAGCTCAAGAATGCGGTTCTGAAATTCATCGCGCTCCACCGTGAGATTCAATGCAACATCGACATCTTCGGACGCGCCCATGTCGCGCGTCTTGCGCGTGTTGAGCGGCGCGGAACGCTTTGAGCCGTCGCGATAGATGGCGATCGATTTCAAGCCCAACCGCCAGCCTTCCACGTACGTGTTCATGATGTCATCGACCGTGGCCGATTCCGGCATGTTGACCGTTTTCGAAATTGCGCCGCTCAGGAACGGTTGCGCCGCCGCCATCATCCGCAGGTGTGCCATGTAGTTGAGCGAGCGCTGGCCTTTGAACGGCTTGAACGCACAATCGAAGATCGACAAGTGCTCCGGTTTCAGCCCGGAACGTGGCGACGGGGCGTCGCTGCCACATTCCACATCCTCAATCGTGTCGAACGCGTCGATGTGAGCGATGATGCGGTCGATCTCATCAGAGTTGTAGCCGAGTTTCTCGAGCGCTGGCTTGACGGTTTGATTGACAATCTTCAACATGCCGCCGCCCGCGAGCAGTTTGTATTTCACCAGCGCGATGTCCGGTTCGATGCCGGTCGTGTCGCAGTCCATCAGAAAACTGATTGTGCCGGTCGGCGCGAGCACCGTCACTTGCGCGTTGCGATAGCCGTGGCGCTTGCCAAGCTCGGCCGCGCGCTTCCAAGTTTTGGCAGCTTCCTTTTTCAAGTAAGCGAATTCATCGACATCGGCGATGTCGTTCACAGCGCAACGATGCAGATCGATCACTTCCAGCATCGAATCGACATTGTTCTTCGCCACGGGTTTCGCAACGCCGCTGCACCGCGCATCGTGATAACCTGGAAATGGGCCCATCGCCTGCGACAGCCGCGCGCTCTGTTCGTACGCTTCGCCGGTCATGATCGCCGTGACGGCGCCGCACAGCGCGCGCCCCTCCACGCTGTCGTATCCGTATCCGTAACTCATGATCAGCGATCCCAAATTCGCGTAACCGAGCCCGAGCGTCCGGAAAATGTGCGAGTTCTCCGCGATTTCTCTGATGGGGTAGCTCGCGTTATCGACTATGATTTCTTGCGCGGTGATGAAGACGCGCACCGCCGCTTTGAATCGCTCGACATCGAACACGCCGTCCGCTGTTTTGAATTTCAGCAAATTGAGCGACGCGAGATTGCATGCGGTGTTGTCGAGGAAGAGGTACTCGCTGCACGGATTCGTCGAATTCTGCCGGCCGGTGCCTTTGCAGGTGTGCCATTTGTGAATGGTGGAATCGAATTGCATCCCGGGATCGCCGCAGACGTGTGTGCCTTGGGCGATTTTTCGCAAAAGCGCGCGTGCCTCTTTGCGCTCGCACGTCCGTCCGTCCGTTACGCGGCGCGTCCACCATTCGTGTGCTTCCAACGCTGCGTCCATGAATTCGTCGCTTACGCGCACACTCAAATTTTCGTTCTGATACATGACCGAGCCGTAGGCGTCACCGTTGTAACTGCCGTCGTAACCCTGCTCGATCAGCGCCCAGGCTTTTTTCTCTTCCTTCTGCTTCGCGTCGATAAACTCCTCGATGTCCGGGTGCCAATCTTTCAGCGTGTTCATCTTCGCCGCGCGCCGGGTTTTGCCGCCGCTCTTCACCACGTTGGCGACCTGATCGTAAACTTTCAGAAATGACAGCGGCCCGCTCGGTTTGCCGCCGCCGCTCAGTTTTTCCCTGGTCGATCTGAGCGACGAAAGATCGGTGCCGGTGCCGCTGCCGTACTTAAACAGCATCGCTTCGCTCATCGCCAGCCGCATGATGTCTTCCATCGTGTCATCCACCGATTGGATGAAACAGGCGCTTCCCTGTGGGTATTCGTACTGCGTGGTGGCGCGCTCGGCCTCGCCGGTCGCGCGATTGTAAAAGTAATTGCCGGCACCCGCGCCCTTGCCGATGCCGTACTGATGATACAAGCCGACGTTGAACCAGACCGGCGAGTTAAACGCGCCGTGTTGATTCAGGCAAAGCCAGGTCAGTTCGTCGTAAAAAATTTCCACCGCCTCGGCATCGGCAAAATAACCGTCCGCCATTCCCCAGTCCGCAATCGTTCGCGTCACGCGATGAATGAGTTGGCGCACTGAAGTTTCGCGTCCGCCTTGATGCGGGTCGGTCCCGTTACCGATATCGCCGTAGAAATATTTCGAGACCGCGATCTTCGTTGCCAGCGCGCTCCAGCTCTTCGGGACCTCGACATTGTCCTGCTTAAAAATAACCTTGCCGCTGTCATCGGTGATCTCCGCCGTGCGCCGTTCCCATTCGACCTGATCAAATGGCGAAATCGCGGCCTCACTGAAGACGCGCTCGAAATGCAGACTCGCATTTTTCTTTTTCGCAGACCGGTTTTTTCGGTGCTCGGCCGATTTACGCAGTTTACGAAGCGACGCAGGCGCAATCCCGGGTTTAAGTTGAATCATGGCGGTGGAGATAGCTTGAGGTTGTGAATGAATGTAAATAATCGTGAACAGCCCTAGCCAATAACCTGTGAATTGCGGTCAACAACAAGTAATAGCGGAGCCGTTCGACGGACACACAATATGCAGTACGAGAAACACCCCAATCAAGCTTTAAATTGTAACATTTTTCGAATCCCCTTTCATCCATTGTCAAACCGCTCCCACAAAGCCCACCACGGCCACAACGGGTTTGAAATCCGTCCGTCATGTCCGTCGTGGGAGGCCCCGGCCAGAGTTTACAAACGTCACGCCGCATTTGATAATGAGCGCGCCGATTGGCACGATGATGGCGCGCGCGACAAACGGAAGGGTGGCTGAGTCCGGTTTAAGGCACTCGACTCGAAATCGAGCGTGGGGTTAAACCCACCGTGGGTTCAAATCCCACCCCTTCCGCCAGCCGCAACCTTTCACGGAACCGGCTTGCCTGTGGCATGTCCGTTGCTCATGATGAGTTCCCGATGATCCGGGCGAATTGTCGGGCGCGGTTTACGGCCGCGGATTTCGATTTCGTTGTGCGCACGCTCGCGCGCTCGAAAACTGACCACGTTTCACTGGTCGATCTTTTGAGCGATGTCGAAACGCGCGATTCGATTCTCGATCACCCCCGGCTGGTCGATGCGATCTTGTGTAACGCTGGCCACTTGCATATTTCGTCGCAATTTTATTTTTACGTGCTCGCCCGGCACGTTTTGCAGCAAGCTGGAATTGTCGATCGCAAACTTTGCGATTATGTCGGTTCGCTCCTGGAAACTTTTTCCCGCGCGAACCGATTACAGGCGCCGGACCAGATCGACAGTCACGGGCGCGAATATATTTCCGACATGCTCATCGCGCTTACCCGCGCGACTCCTGAGCAAGCGTTCCTGCTCCGCGCGCACGCCGGCAATTATTCGCTCTTTATCAGCGGGATCTTTCATGAGAACACGCAACGCCGCAGTCTGCGCGGCGCACCCGACATCGATTTCTACGAGCAAGTCGGCCGCACTAATTATCAACTCGTCGCCTCCCACGCCACTGCGCGCCGTTGCGAACTAAACGACGTATTCGAGGAATTGGCCGGCCGGTTCCGTGATGTTCGGCTCGCGCTGAATCAGCTTTCCGATCAATTGCTCAATCTCGATGATGATATGCGGCCATCGCTCTGCTTGTGAACGAGACGCTCTTCGGCCAAATCCAGCGTTTGTTTGAGCGGACCTACGCGCAAGTTGGGATCAACCTCGAAGATTGCCTGATCGATCGAGCGCGCTGCGGACAATTGTCGATCCTGGCGGGAAAATCGGCCCGTGAATTGAGCGAGCTGGCGCGCACGTTCCTCCGCCGCGCCGACGATCGCCTTTACGTCGGCATTTATTACTCGCGCTGGTTGATCGAACAACTTGAGCGGCACGATCCCCGCGCCGGGCTGGGCGATCACAACATCCGTTCGCTCATCATGTTTGTGGAAGAAATCAATCACGCGCTCCACGCCGCGCTCCAGTTTAAAAGCGGCGCGCGCGAGATCGGCTCGGAAGATTTTGTGCGCAATCTCGAGCTGCAAGCGCAGGTCGATACTTATCTTGTGCTCCTCTTGTTTGTCGCTTTCTTTCGAAAAACGCAGCGGGTCTCGCGAACCGACCGCCGCTGGCTGCGGTTCCATCTTTTTGCGCGACAATGTCCGGATGCATTTCGCAACCAAAACCTGCGCGGCCGTTACCTCGAGACGGCCCAGCTCGCCTCCAGCTACACACATTACCTCGATACGCTCAACGGCATGAGGCGCTCGGAAGAAATCCGCGTTTTTCGCTCGCTCGACTACGGCGCCAAGAAGCAACGCATCCTTGCCTTGGCCGATCGCGCAATTTAATCGCGTCGCTTCGCGAATTCTATTTGCGAAAACGGAAACGCAATCGCTTAATACCGGCGTGTTCAGTTTGACCATGCTCGGCAGCGGCAGCGGCGGCAACAGCGCACTGCTCGCGACCGATCATAGCCGGGTGCTGGTCGATGGTGGATTGAGCGCGCGGCAACTGGCGTTCCGTCTCGCCCAATGCCAGGTGAGGCCGGAGCAACTTGATGGCGTTCTGCTCACGCACGAGCACAGCGATCATGTTTGCGGGCTTGAAGTGCTTTGCCGCAAATTTGATGTGCCGATTTATTGCAACGCGCTCACCGCGGAAGCGGTCCGGTGCGGCTGGTTGGATCGACCCGCCGCGGCGGGTAACTGGCGAATTTTTCGCACCGGCTCCGAGTTTTCGATTTGCGATATCACGGTGCAAAGTTTTCCGGTGCCGCATGACGCGGTCGATCCGGTCGGGTTCGCTTTCCAGGCCGGCTCAGGCAGTCTCGGTTTCATCACCGATCTCGGTTATGCGACGAAGATGTTGATCGAGCGCTTGCGCCAAGTGAACATGCTCGTGATCGAGACCAATCACGACGAAAAACTTTTACAGAACGATTCGCATCGACCCTGGCCGGTGAAACAGCGGATTAAATCGCAGCACGGGCATTTGTCCAACAACGCGGCAGCGAGCGTGATTGAACAATTGCTTCCGGGAAGGATCGAGCGCGTGGTGCTGGGACATCTCAGCCGCGATTGCAACACGCCTGCGCTTGCCTCCGGCGCGGTGCGCGCGCAACTCGAAAGATGTGGGCGCACCGATGTTGGTCTTTTTTGCGCCACCCAATCGGAGATTAGTTCGCGTTTTCAGGTAGGCGAAACAGAGCGCGGCGCGTTTCAGCCGACGTTCCACAACGTCTTTTTCGAAGCGTCAGGCGTCGCGATTCGATCGGCATGAAGATCCGCGACGCCGTCGAGGCGGATTTGCCGGCAATCATCGACATCTACAACGCCGCCGTCGCGACCCGCATATCAACCGCGCAACTCGAACCGGTGACCGTGGAAAGTCGGCGCGATTGGCTGAGCGAACACTCGCCGGATCGTCATCCCCTCTGGGTGGCGGAAACCGCGGGCCGCGTGATCGGATGGCTCAGTTTCAAAAGTTTTCTTCCGCGCTGCGCCTACCGCGGCACGATTGAACTCAGCGTCTATGTCGATGAAAAATTCCGCCGCCGCGGGATTGCGAGAAAATTGTTGGAAGAAGCAATTGCGCACGCCTCCTCGCTCGGGGTCAACGCGATGGTGGGACTGATCTTCGCGCACAACGAACCGAGTTTAAGATTATTTGAGCGGCTCGGGTTCGAGCGCTGGGGATTGCTCCCGCGGGTCGCGCGTCTGGAGGGCGTGGAGCGCGACCTCACGATCATGGGACGCCACGTCTGAGGTCGACCGGCAAAAGGATTCGTCGGCTCGACAGAGTCTCGCCCTACCAATTCGATTCCTAGCACAACGGTCACAAAGGGACACAAAGGATCGAGAATGAAAGAATTTCTTTGTGTCCGTTGTGCGCTTTGTGCGAAATCGGGTAGCAGCCCTACGCTTCCTCTTGTCCGATGACGAGATGAATGACGCCGTTCGGCGCGGAAATGAAAAAGCCGTCGAAATCTTCCCGGAGCTGTTCGATCTCATCTCGCCGCGGCACGCCGTTGACTTTTAAAAACGACGCGGCCGCTTCCGTGTCATTCGTTTCCAGTTCGAGCCAGATGTCCGGCTGACTCAAGTTCGCCGCCTTGTCGATCCAAAGCCGGTTCGGGCCAAATTGGAAAATGCAGCCGTCCGCTTCCTCCTCGATCAACGGCAACCCGAGCGTGTCCCGATAGAACGCGATCGTCTGATCGTAGGTGTGGCTCGGGCATTTGATGGCGATATTCGCGCCGCCGGAAAATTGCGGGCTGTTGACGTTGGCGACCATGGCGTGCGCGAAAGGAAAAAGCCTAACCTCCGCTGGAACCTTCGCCGCCCGGTTCCGTCATCGCAACCAGATCGAGCGCGCGGTTCAGTTCCGCTTCAGGCAGCACCTTTTTCTCCCGGCAAACTTCGCGCACGGTTTTTCCAGTTTTCGCACTTTCCTTGGCGATCTCCGCGGCGCGATCGTAACCGATCTTCGGGACGAGACTCGTCACCATCGCCATCGACAATTCGACCAGCTCCGCGCAGCGCTTTTTATTTGCCACGATGCCAGTGACGCATTTGTCGCAGAAAACGGCGG
>QHQE01000146.1 GCA_003219265.1 Verrucomicrobiota bacterium | reverse complement strand
CCCGCAATCAGGCGACGCATTTCGGCGACGTTGCTTTCCACGCCGCTGATCCGGATAAACTTGGCATGCGTAATCTTGGCGATAATGCGCGCGAGCGTTGTTTTGCCGCTGCCGGGCGGACCGGAGAAAATCACGGACGGCAGGCGGTCAGCTTCGATTGCGCGTCGCAGAAGTTTTCCCGGCCCGAGAATATGTTCCTGGCCGACGAATTCCTCGAGCGAGCGCGGGCGCATGCGCGTGGCGAGCGGTGCGGCGCTGTTCGTACTGGCGGCATTGGCATCTTCCTCTTCGCTGAAAAGATCGTGCACGATCAAAAAATACGGCATGCGTCCGCTTCTGCATCTCATTTGCAGTTGAGCGTAACGCTCGAACCGGCCTAAGCTCTAAAGGATCGCCTTATGAAAAGCATTCTCGTGCCGATTGATTGCTCTGCCGCGAGCACGCGAATTGTCGATCTTGCGCGGCAGGTCGCAAAAGCGTTCGCGGCGGAGATTCATCTCATTCACGTCAGGGAAATCAGTCCGGCCCCGCCGGCGGCTCCGATGGGCTACGGAGTTTCGGGGATGCCGGAGTTGATGCCAATGCCGATAATCGATCCGGGCGCGCAAACGCTTCCCGAGAAAAGTCACAAGGCAGAGCTGGCCGAATGGCAAAAGGAAATCGAGCAAGCCGGCGTAAAAGCGACCTTGCACGAACCGACCGGCGCGGTTGTCGATGAAATTTTGAAACAAGCTGACGCGGTCAACGCCGATTTCATCGTGATGGGTTCGCACGGTCATGGCGCAATGTACAATTTGCTTGTCGGCAGCGTAACCGAAGGCGTGCTCAAACGCAGCACGCGGCCGTTGTTGTTGGTGCCGAGTTCTCGATCTTAACATAGCGTTTGTGGAAACAGGCGAAGCGCTCTCGTTCGTGGCGTAATTAGAGAAGAACTGGCCGATGAAATTGCTGAGTGCCCCGCGCCAGCCATTCGTCGGCTTGTCGATCTTTGCGGCGATCGGAATTATTTGCGCGGATTTCCTTCCGCTCCCTGGGTTCGTCGCCTCAACTGCAGCGATCGTCCTGATCGCGGCGTTGGTTGCGCTACGTTGGCCGCACTTAACATCGACCTATGCGCTCGTTTGTGCCGGGTTTTTTCTTCTGCACAGTTTTCAAATTACCGATACGCCGGGACTGCGGTTCACCACGCGGTTGGGAGTACGTTCGCGCGTAATTGCGGCGACGGGATTTGTGGTGAGTGAGCCGAAGATCGCGCCGAACGGCTTTGCCAGTTTTTTGTTGCGCCTCAAGGCGATTGAATTGGAAGGCAAAAACGAATCGACCCGCGCGACAATGCTTGTGCGTTGGCGCGGCAATCCGGAATTCGGCGATGAGCTGAAGCTTTTTGGAATCGCGGAGGCGATCGCGCCGCCTCGAAACCCGGGGGAATTCGATATGAGCTCTTATCTCGCGCGCCGGGACGTTCGTCGACGTTTGTTTGTTCGCTATCCGGAGGATGGCGTGCTGGTTCGACATGGCGGTGGAAATCCGATTTTGCGCGCAGCGCAGAAATCGCGGGCATGGATGCAAAGCGCGCTTTATCAAAATTTGGACGATGCGCCGGACGTGCAAACCTTTATCAGCGGGATCACGCTCGGTCTTCGACATCAAACCCCGGAAGACATCGAAGAACCATTCCAGCAAACGGGCACGCTTCATCTCTTTGCCGTCGCCGGCCTGCACGTCGGAATCGTGGCGAGTCTTTTGTGGATTTTGGCAAGCGTTGCGCAGCTTCCCCGAAAATGGGCGACTGGACTGATCATTCCGCTGGTCCTTTTTTATGCGGCGGTGACCGGACTGCATGTGTCGAGTGTGCGCGCGGCAGTGATGAGTTCGATTCTGCTCGGCGGCTTCTTTTTTGAACGAAAAGTTTTCGCGCTCAACAGCCTCGCGGCGGCGGCGTTCATTATTCTCTGTTGGGATACAAATGAGTTGTTTTCCACCGGTTTTCAACTCTCCTTCGCGGTGGTCGGCGCAATCATCTTGCTGGCCGATCCTCTCTTCGGATTTTTGCGGCGCTGGAGTGCTCCCGATTCATTTCTGCCGCGAGTTTTGCTGCATGGTCCGCGCCGTTTGCTGCACGTTTGCTTTGAGTGGGTAGGCCGAGGCGCGTCTGTTTCGCTTGCGGCCTGGATCGGTTCGTTGCCGCTCATCCTGTGGTATTTTTATCTCGTCACGCCCGTTTCGTTATTTGCGAACTTGCTTGTCGTTCCGATCGCCTTCTTCATTCTGGCGATCGCGCTCCTCTCGCTTCTCTCGGGGCCGTTGCTGCCCTGGGTCTCTGTCATTTTTAATAATGCCAATTGGTGTCTGGCCCGGCTCGTTCTCGGACTCGTCCACCTCTTCGCGCAGATCCCCGGTGGACATTATTATGTCGAACATCCCCGTGTGTCCGAGGATGCGACGGCCAGGATTACTGTGCTGGATGTCGGCGCAGGCGCGGCCGTTCATTTGGGATTACGAACGAGTTGTTCGAGACTATCTGCACGCGGCGGGCGTAAACCGGCTCGACGGCTTGCTGCTTACCCATGGCGATTCGCTGCATATCGGCGGCGCGGCGCCCTTGCTGCGGGATTTCTCTCTCCTGCGCTTGATCGACAATTCGGCGCCCGACCGCTCGATCGTCCATCGGCAATTGCATCGTGCATTCCACGAACGTGGCATGACGCCGGACAGTCTGGCCGCAGGCGAAAATTTCCGGCTGTCGGGCGCGGTCATCGCGCAGGTTCTTTATCCGCCACGGGTATTTCCTGCGGCAACGACAGACGATCAAGCGTATGCCATCCAGCTTTTCGTCGCGCCATCCACGCAGGTCTTATTCATGTCGGACAGCGGCTTTGCCACCGAACACGCGCTGCTGGATTCGGGCTTGAATTTGCGCAGCGACATCCTGGTTAAAGGCCAACATCATTCCGGTGGTTCTGGTTCCGACACGTTTCTCGAAGCGGTGCAGCCACGGTTGATTATCGCCACTTCGCGCGACTTCCCGGAATACGAACGCGTAAGTGATGAATGGGCTGAGCAGGTGCGCGCGCGTGGCATCAAACTTTTCCGCCAGGATGAAACGGGTGCGGTTGAACTGAAGTTCGGTCGCAACGATTGGGAAGCGCGCGCCTACATCACGGGCGAAACTTTTCGCAGCGCCAACCGATGAATCGGCACGGCGTGTTGTTGAAACTTTCTCTCAAATTTCGTGAGTGGAAGATCGACATCGTCAACGCCGACAGGCGTCGCGAGCAAAGGATCGACAATCGCAAATTGGGGATCGGCTCGCGCGAGTCGTTGCATTTGCTCAAAGTAATCGAGTTGATCGGTCGCGATGCGCAGCACCCCCTGCGGCGCAAGCGCGCGGTGGACGGAGCGAAGAAATTCCGAGGTCATCACTCGCCGCCGCTGATGTCGCCGTTTTGGCCACGGGTCGGGGAACAAAAGATGAAAAACTTGCACCGATTGTTCGGGCAACAAATAACGGACGGCGTAGGCAGTTTCCACCCGAATCACACGCATGTTGTCGATCCGCGCGGCCTTGCGACAGGCGCTGCGAACGCGACCGAGCAGACGCTCGATGCCGAGGAAATTCTCTCCCGGCATTCGCTCGGCCACAGCAGAGAGGAACGACCCATCGCCGCAGCCAAGATCGACATTCAGCGGCGCGGCGCGGCCGAAGATTTTCGGTAAATCGAGGCGCGTGACGTATGAGTCCGGGATCAGTTCGACCACGGAAACAAATCGTCTGCACAACGAAGTGATTCAACTTCGCGCACGGGCGCGTTGTGATTGAAAAACTAAGCGGTCGCTGTCGTGCCGCGGCCGGCCCCAAAGCCGAGGAAAAGCATGACCACGGCAAGCACAACGTGCAACCAGGTGTCGGCCGTATTGTTCGAGATCAGGCCGAGCAGCGGCTGATCGCCATTATAAAAACCGAGCACGGCCACGATGGCGTAAATAATGCCGAAGATTCGGAAAAACGTCCGAGATGCGCTGAAGCCCGAGATGCCACAGAGGAGCGCGACCACGCCGGAAGCAATGTGAACGACACTGTGTGCGGGATTAACCATGAAAATGCCGAGCAGCATGTCGTCCTTCGTAATTCCCTGAACAAATCCGAGAATCCCGATGGCGAGAAAGACAATACCGAAGAGAATAGCGAGCGATTTAACCATTTAGAATCTCCTGTTGGGTTAAAAGGCTACGCGCTTATGACAGTCGTGCCGCATCCTGGCAAGCTAGAAAATTACGTTCCGGCTCTTGCCCATTTCGCCGTGGTCGCGGAACGAAAAGGCCGCGGCGGTGTCTAAGATCGACAATCATGAAGAGAATCCTACTCCTTGCTCTGCTCTTCGCCGCCGCCGCGCTCCTTGCCGATCCCAGCCGTGGCCAGGATGCGCCCGCTCCCACAACCAAAACCGCGATCTTCGCCGGAGGCTGCTTTTGGTGCATTCAACCGGCATTCGACAGGGCGAATGGCGTGATCAAGACCATGGTCGGTTATTGTGGCGGAACGGAACCGAATCCCACTTATGAGCTCGTCACTTCGGAGAAGACCGGGTATCGCGAGTCGATCGAGATCACTTATGACCCGGCGAAAATCTCCTTCGGCCAGCTACTGAATATTTATTGGCGGCAAATCGATCCGACGCAGGCGGATGGCCAGTTCACCGACATCGGCCCGAGTTATCGCGCCGCGATTTTTTACGGCACCGAGGAGGAAAAGAGAATCGCCGAGGCCTCCAAAGAGAAACTCGCGCGGTCGGGGAAATTCGACAAACCGATTGTGACCGAAATTCTGCCTTCAACGAAATTTTATCCGGCCGAGGAATATCATCAGAAGTATTACCGACAGAATCCCGAGCGCTTTGAAGCGTTCGAGAAAGGATCGGGCCGCGTTTCCTTCGAGAAAAGAATCTGGGATAAATAACCGAGCTGCGGTCCAAAAATCGCAACCTCGTTGCCCGAAGAGCGTCGGCGTTAGTACTTAGTTAGTACTTAAACAGATTGGCCTTGGTCGGCTCGACGAATTCAGCCTGACTGACCGAAAGTGGCTCGGCCATGACCCTGGAGAGTTCCTGGGCCAGAACGATCGCGATGGAGCGCGCATCGCGTGTATAAACTGGGATCGGAAACGAACCGGCGTTGCGGTCGTAACCGTAAATGGTTCCATCGGTTTCCCACACACAATAAGCATGGCCGGCTGGGTGATTATTGTAACGAACAAGGAGAATTTTCGCCCAAAAACCGCTTTCTAAGCTGTGCTGTGTTTTGACTACAGCCAGATAATTGCACGCGGAGATCACGCAGCCGTTGAGCACGACCAAGTCGTTATCGCTCGGGGTGAGAAAGACCGGCTGTTGCGGGCGGGCGCCGAGGGTGAAACAAGCAAGTAAGAGTGCGCAGTGATAAACGATTTTGGTGAGCAAGCCGGAGTTCATAAATGGAGAAGTCGCGTCAGACCTATAGTAATTATGACCTTTATATCACCATTGCGATCCACTTGGGAAGCTTTATTTTGGCGCCGATGCAAATTAGTTGGATTGCCTAAGCGGCAACTGATACCCGGCTCGGTGCCCGAGCAGCGCCGGGGAGTTCGCAGAAGCAGCCCGCCTTCGTTTCACTACGGCGTGGCAGCCTTTACTTTTACGCTGCGCTCCAAAAGCGAAGGCTGGAGGCGAGGGGAGTTGAACCCCTGTCCTCGTTGCTTTCGACGCAAACATCTACATGCTTATCCGGTGGTGAGTTTTAAGGAGCCGAACGTTGCACCGGCACACTGCCGGCTCCCGAGCGTCCGCGAGGTTCGATTCACCGGCGAGCGCGGTCGCTCCCCCCGCCGGCCAGCCTGCTGTCCACGTTTCCGACGCTAGCAGGCGTCGCTCCGGAAACGTCGCGGTCAATTAAGCCGCGAGAGCGAGATCTTCGTGATCTGCGTTTATTTGTTTTGGTCCGGTTTTTTACGAGGCCAACGAACCATCCTCGACATGCCGCCTGCGCTTCCAACCACGAGTCGAAGCCAGTGCGCCCCCTTATTCTCAAAGTCTACCGTGCGGATATAACTTGTGCAACTCAGTTACCTGCTCCGTTACATTGTTGGTTCGCTGGAACGTGAGATCGAGTGCATGAAAGTTTGATCGATGCGCGTACGTTGCACAAAGTTTTTTGTTCCTTTTCTCGTTCCGATGGGTTCTATGGAATGATGTGGAGGCTGATCGGGACAAGGCGAACTTCTGAGAACGGCAGCAGCGCGCGTGTTCTTGCTCTTCCTCGTCCGTGGCTGTCCCGGCTCATCCTGGGCGCGTGTCTTCTTCTCGTCGGTTGCGTGGGGTACATCGATTATCTGACCGGATATGAGCGCACGATGCTTCTTTTTTATCTTCTGCCCATTTCTCTCGCCACTTGGTTCCTCGGCCTGATTGGCGGTTTGGCGATTGCAGTTTTGAGCGTGGTTACCACCATGGTTTCGGATGTGGTGGCCGGAATTCCAGTAATGGGATTTTGGAATGGCGGGATGGGTTTGGCGTTGTACGCCGTGTTTGCATCCGTATTGTCGAACTTACGAACACTCTTACGAGAACTTGATCAACGCGTCCGCGAACGCACGGCAGCGTTGCAGCACGAGGTCGCCGAGCGAGAGCGCCTCGATAAGGAGATCGCCGAGGTGGCGCGTCGCGAGCGCCTCCGGCTGGGCCAGGATTTGCACGATAGCCTCTGCCAGCACCTCACCGGCACCGCGCTTACGGCTCAAGTGTTAAGAGAAAAATTAGCGCGAAGATCCGCGCCGGAGGTGGTCGAGGCGGAAAAGGTTGTCCGTTATATCGAGCAGGGGATCGATCTTACCCGGAATCTCGCTCGCGGTTTCTTTTCTCCGGAATTAGAGGCGGAAGGGTTAATGGTTGCGCTGCACGGCCTGGCGGAACATACCGCCGAACGGTTCCAGATCGCGTGCGTCGTTGAAGGCGCCGACGGCGTGTCCGTGCGCGACTCTGCGATGGCGACTCAACTGTATCGAATCGCGCAGGAGGCGGTTACAAACGCTGTTAGGCATGCTGCCGCGCAGCGGATCGACATTCGCCTCTCCAGGGATGATCGCGAACTTACTCTCACCATTGTCGATGATGGAATCGGATTCCCACACCAGCTGCCGCAACCCGAAGGGCTCGGTCTTCGCTTGATGTCGCATGGTGCAGCTTTGATCGGAGCAAATTTCGATGTCCGACGAAATGGCCGGATCGGAACGATTGTGACGTGCAAGGTAAGCATTCCCGAACGACGCTGATTAAGCTGTTCCCTATGAGCTCAACCGCTTCGGCCACAGTTGCTCGTAAGAGTCGCATCTTCCTCGTCGATGATCATCCGCTCGTCCGTGAGGGACTGGCTAATCTAATCAATCAGCAGGATGACCTGATCGTGTGCGGCGAAGCAGAAGATGGGGCGGAAGCGCTCAGCCGCATCGGCGCGGCCCGGCCGGACGTAGCGCTCATCGACATTTCCTTAAAGAATGAGTCAGGATTGGAGTTGGTTAAGAATCTTGAGACTCGGTTTCCCTTGGTCGCGCTGATCGTACTGTCGATGCACGATGAAGCATTGTACGCAGAGCGGGCTCTGCGTGCCGGCGCGCGGGGTTACGTCATGAAACGTGAAACCACCAAAAGCGTGCTCACTGCTATCCGTAGGGTTGTGGAGGGCGATGTTTATGTGAGCGAGAGATTCGTCAATGTTATGGCGCGCAGGCTCGGGTCGTCGCGGAGAGCGGCTGCGAATTCGCCGGTGGAACTACTGAGCGATCGCGAGCTCGAAGTTTTTCGCCTGCTCGGCCAGGGCCGTTCCACCTCGCAGATCGCAGAAGATTTGCACCTCAGCCTGAAGACAGTGCAGGTTTATTGTGCGCGCGCGAAAGAAAAATTCGCTGTCCACTCGTTAGGCGAATTGCTCCGGGCGGCCATTCGCTGGGAAGACGCGACTCACGTAAAATAACACGTCGATCTTCACCCAGGTCGTCGAAGCGATCGCGTAGGGTCGTTTCTCACAAAAAGAACTTCTCGATCTTGATTTCCAAGATTAATTACATAGTTGATGCGCCGAAATTTCAGCAGCCGTGCGCGCGAGCTTTCGGGCGGCGATGCAATCATGGTGTCGATCCCAAAAAGTGGACGCACTTGGGTTCGGACGTTTCTGTGCGCTTACTTTTGTAAACGCTGTGGCTATGAGTTCACGCTTGAGCCGGAGCGGTATGAAAATCCCGCACTCCCCCGCGTCGTTTATTCCCACGATTTGTTCGAGCACAAAACCAAGGGGAATCTTTGGGACAGATTGCGTGGCAAATACTTGATTCCGGCAAAGGAAATTCGCCGCGCAAGAATCATTCTGCTCGCGCGAGATCCGCGTGACACTTTTGTCTCGCTCTATTTGCAAATGACCAGGCGCGACTCGGGCATGCGGGAAAAGTTCAAGCAAAAAACTGTGAGCGACCTGCTGCGCGACGAGAGACTTGGAATCC
Organism: Verrucomicrobiota bacterium; assembly: GCA_003219265.1. Taxonomy (GTDB): domain Bacteria; phylum Verrucomicrobiota; class Verrucomicrobiia; order Chthoniobacterales; family UBA10450; genus AV133. The sequence continues at coordinate 4,743 of QHQE01000146.1, read as the reverse complement.
ACGCCATCGTTGGGACGATGAATGACTGGATGGATGAATTTTCACATCGGCCGGACTTCACACTCATCCGATATGAGTCGCTCCGCGCGTCGCCGGCCGAGCAATTTTGCAACTTGCTCGCGACAGTCGGCGAAAAAAAACTCGACATGTCAATCTTTCAAACCGCGCTCGACTTTTCCGAGTTCGACAACATGAAGAAGCTGGAGGCGGCCGGTGCCTTCGATTCGAAAATCCTGCGCGCGGGCGATGTGCGCGACCCCGAGTCGTTCAAAGTGCGGCGCGGCAAGATCGGCGGTTACGAGGATTATCTTTCGGCCGAAGATCGACAATATGCGACTGATGCGTTGATCAGGCTCGATCCTCGTTTCGGTTACGAGCCGCACGAGAGCGCGCCCCAGTAACGGCCGATGTAGCATTGATTGCAGCGTGGCCGGGCTGGTAATCTGACGGAACGCGTACGAGTTTCGAACGCGCGGTGTTCGATGCGATCCAGGCGAAAGCAACGAGAGGTGAAGCGTCATCCGCCGGAGTGGGCGGAGGCGCTTAATCGCGCCATCTTGGAATCAGCGCTCGATTGCATCATCACCATGGATGCGAGCGGTCGCGTTCGCGAATTCAATCCCGCGGCCGAGCGCGTATTCGGTTTTAGTCGCGCGGAAGCTGTCGGTAAAGAATTGGCCGAACTGATTATCCCTTCGCGGATGCGCGAGCAACATCGACGAGGATTGGCCCATTATTTGAAAACCGGCGAGGGCCCCCTGCTTGGAAAACGGATCGAGATCGCTGCGCTCCGTCGCGATGGTTCGGAGATTCTGGTCGAGCTTGCGATCGCCGCGTATAAAATCGAAGGCTCACCGGTTTTTACGGCCTATCTGCGCGATATGACCGAACGACTCCGGAATGATCGGAGGCGTATCGCCCAATACAACGTCGCGAGCCTACTGGCTGGCTCATCGACCTTGGCGGAGGCAGGTGCGCAACTTCTTGAAATAATCGCCTCCAGCGGAGATTGGGTGTTTGGCGCCATTTGGCTCCACGATGAAGCAGCTGGCGGGTTGCGCTGTCGAACGGTGTGGCATCCTGCGGCGGAAGGACTGGCGAAGTTCGCCGATTTGTCCCGCTCGATCACGTTCGCAAAAGGCAAAGGCTTGCCTGGCCGCGTTTTGGGCTTAAAAGAACCAACCTGGATTTACGACGTAACGCACGATCCAAATTTCCCGAGGGCGCCTGTTGCCGCAGAGGCGGATTTGCGCGGCGCATTCGCGTTTCCCCTCTTCGCCGGCCGCGAGGTTAACGGTGTCATCGAGCTTTTGAGTCACAAAGTGGTAGAGCCCGATCCGGATCTTTTGCAGATGGTGGAAGCGTTTGGCAGTCAAATTGGTCTCTTCATTGAGCGTCGCCGAATCCAGCGCGAATTGCAGCGCGAGAAAGAAAACGCCGAGGCCGCAAATGCCGCCAAGGATAAGTTTCTCGCCACGCTCAGTCACGAGCTGCGTACTCCGCTCACGCCCGTTCTGATTTGGGCGGGCGGCACACTCAATCAGTCGGACCTCAATCCCGAGATCAAAGAAGGTCTGCAAATGGTTTGCCGCAACGTCGAACTCGAGGCGCGGCTTATCGATGACTTACTCGATCTGACGCGGATCTCGCGCGGTAAATTGCAGCTTCAACTTCAGGCTGCGGATGCGCATGAATTACTCCAGCACGCCCTCGAGATTGTGCGCCGCGACATCGAAGATCGACATCTCGAGCTTTCTGTTTCCCTCGAGGCGTCTTCTCACGATGTGATGGTCGATCCACCGCGCTTGCAACAGGTTTTCTGGAACGTGCTGCGCAACGCCTGCAAGTTCACGCCGGATCACGGCACAGTTTCCGTGCGCTCGCACAACCCATCGCCGAAATCCATCACCGTCGAGATCAGCGACACCGGCATCGGAATCGAGCCGCAATTTCTCGACAAAATCTTCGATGCCTTTGAGCAGATTGATTCGCACCGGGAAGGCCTCGGCCTCGGTCTGGCCATTAGCAAAGCGATCATCGAGATGCACGGCGGCAGTGTCCGCGCGCACAGCGAGGGCCTGGGCAAAGGCGCGACGTTCGTTATCGATCTGCCGCTCGATCGCACGCACTAGGATCGACATCTTCACGTCCGCCCGGTTCCCCAGCGTCGGTGGAGAAAACGTTCCCACGGCGAGAAAAGAGTCTTGTCGGCGAGCAAACCGATGAAAATGATCACCAGCATGATGCCGATAACTTGATCCATGGCGTTGAGTTCGCGGCCATAATGCAAGAGGTGGCCGAGACCGAAGCCGGTCAGAATGGTCACGTAGATTTCCGCAGCCATGAGCGAGCGCCAGGCAAAAGCCCATCCTTGTTTCATGCCGCTGACGAGGAACGGCAACGATGCCGGCAAGATCACATAGATCCATTTATGCAATGGCTTCGATCCCATCGTGCGCGCGGCGCGTGCATAAATCGGCGGGATCGTGCGCACGCCTGTATCGGTCGCAATCACAACCGACCAGACTGTTCCCATGATCACGACAAACAACATCGCGCCTTCGGTTTGTCCGAACCAAAGTAGCGCCAGCGGCACCCAACAGACACTCGGCAGCGTCTGTAACCCCAGCGCCATCACGCCGATGGTGTCTTCAACGAATTTCGATGACGCAGTAAGCAGGCCGAGTGGCAATCCAATCGTCAAACCAATGGCATAACCCATCAAGAGACGGCGCAATGTCACCCCGGCCGCGGTTAACAACGTTCCGTCCTGAAATGCATGTGCGAGATACTGAGCCACTTGCCCTGGGGCCGGGAGCAAAATGGGCGACCAGATGTTGGCGCGCACAAGTGCGCTCCAAATCGCGACAAGCGCAACGAAAAACAAAATCGCAAGCAAGGTGCGCCTCATGAGCCGGTCGCCGCCGCGTGAGCACCGTATTCTTTTAGTGCCGCAGTTAATTTCGACGCGTGCTCCGCAATCTCGATGCTGTTAAAATCGCGCGGCCGGGGAAGCGACACTTCAAAAACTTCGCGAATGCGGCCCGGTGTCGGCGACATGATGACGACCCGATCGGCCAGGCAAGCGGCTTCGCGCACATTGTGTGTGACAAAGATAATCGTTTTGCGCCGCTTCTCCCAAATGCGCTGGATGTCGCCATAAAGTTGCTCGCGCGTCATGGCGTCGAGCGCCGCGAACGGTTCGTCCATTAAGAGCACACGCGGGTTCGGCGCAAGGGCACGCGCCAGCGCCACGCGTTGTTTCATTCCGCCGGAAAGCTCGTGCACGTTGGCCTGCATGAATTTTTTAAGACCGACCAGATGAAGGAAAAATTTTGCAACCTCCCGGCGCTCCGAGTTTCTCAGGCCAGGCTTTAGCTTTAAGCCAAACATGACGTTGCCGAAGGCGTTGAGCCACGGAAACAGCGCTGACTCCTGAAACATAACGAGCCGATGCCGGCCCGGATGAAGCACTGGTTGATTATCAGCCATGACGCGTCCTTTATCGGGTTTTTCCAAACCGGCAATGATGTCGAGCAAGGTCGATTTGCCGCAACCGCTTGGTCCGACTATGACGATGAATTCTCCTTCGGCGACTTCGAGGGAAACATCGTCCAGTGCGTGCACGGTTTGCCGTTTTTGCTGGAACCATTTCGAGACGTGCTCGACCACGAGCTTGGCCGGCGGCGGACCTTGCAGCTCTTCTTGCAGCGACATCAGGGATTTTCGATCAGCCGCGCGAGATCGGGAACATCACGCAGGAAACCCGCTGCCTTCGCGTTCGCGACGAACTTCTCCAGCACCTCGCGGCGAAGGTCGTTGGTCAGAACAATTCGCCTCCACGAATGTTCGATCAATTCAGCCGCCATTTTCGCCTTCGTTTCTTCGGCCAGTTCCGCGACCACTAGTTTCTGCGCTTCTGCTGAATTCTTCGCGATCCAATCCGTTAGCGCGCGATGCGCTTCCACGAATTTCTTCACCATCTCCCGATTTGCGCCGAGAAATTTTACGCTCGAAACCAAAACGGTGGTCGGTGAATCCGTCTCTTCCACCAGCACCTTGCCCCCTGCTTCCATCTCCAAACGGGAAACCCACGGCTCCACCGTCCACACGCCGTCGATCTTCTTTTGCTGGAACATTGCGAGTTGATCGGCGTTTTGCGTTGGCAGCACCTGCGCGTCGCCACCCAGTTGCGTGATTTTTAATCCGCCCGCCGCCAACCAGGCGCGACATGAAACATCCTGTGTGTTTCCAAGCTGCGGCGTCGCAATTTTCTTGCGGCGAAAATCTGCGGCACTTTTTAGTGCGCTATCACCTGAGACAACGAGCGCTGCTCCGCCATTGGCCGCGCCCGATACAATCCGAATTTCTTCGCCGCGGGATTTTGCATAGGCATTAATCGCGGGACTCGGGCCGACGTAAGTGAGATCGATGGAGTTGGCAAAGATTGCTTCCATCGCGCTCGGGCCGGCGTTGTAAACAAACCAATCGATCTTCGTGCCGGCGCCGAGCCGTTCCTCAAACCAGCCTTTGCCTTGTCGCGAAAGTGCGTGCGCCACTAGCGCCTGCACATGCGTCACATTCGGAAAATGACCGACGCGAATCGTCACCGCGTTCTGCGCGGAAAGCTTTCCGGCAAAAACCAGAGCCACGGTAAGAAGCAATTGGCTGACTCGGATAATCCTCATTGGGAATCGGTTTTACTTCGTTCCAAACAAAAACGAAAGCTGCGAGCAGACGATT
>QHQE01000191.1 GCA_003219265.1 Verrucomicrobiota bacterium | reverse complement strand
AGGGAGGGGCCAATGGCGCGCACGATTACATTCTCCTGCCCGGTGCCGGTGATGATCAAGCCGCCGATCATGACGTTGTCGCCAGTCTGCACCAGCGCGCGGGTCGAGATGTTGCCCAGCTTGGAACCACCGGCGGGATCCAGATCGTAGCCTTCCACCAGCGCGATGCCGGTCCCGTTGTTTACGCCGCGCACGATCGCGGTGTAGTCGCCGGGACTTAAGCTTGTCAGGATCGCTGACTCTAAGTTGTTACTGGGCGGGAGGCCGCTGTCGATGATCTCTTGCTTGTTCGGCGCATCCATCCAATCGTCATTGGAAGCGATGACCGCGCCGGTGTGATCGTGCAGCTCGAGCGTGGGATCTTGCAGCGGATTGGTAATGCCATGATCGACCAGGCTAGGCCCAATCGCGCGCACGATCACTCTCTTCTGTCCGCTGCCAGTAATAATAAAGCCGCCGATCATGACATTGTCGCCGGTCTGGACAAAGGCGCGCGTGGAGATGTTGCCCAGCTGCGCCGGCCCAGAGGGCGGACTCACCAGGTCGTAGCCGATGATGTCGAGGTTAATGCCTTCTGGAGAAGTGGCAGTGACATCGGAAAATTGGCCCGCACAAACAGAGGCATTCTGCACATACGGATTCGCTTGTGGGCACGAGGCGCTCAGCCAATCCCCGAAATCGTAGTTCGAGTTCTGATTGAAGCCGACGATATTGGTGTTTCCACTGTTTATGGAAAAATAGCGCGAGCCGGTGGACGTAACGTTCCTGGTTCCGGGACCCGACCAACTGAACAGATCTTGCGGCCGAAGATCGCCACTAGGCAAGTATGATCCAAGACCGAGGACCTCATCCATCTCATGCTCGATCGACCGCAGCACGTCGAAATTGCTGGCATTCGGAGGTCGAGTGAACTGAAACGGTGGGCTGGAATTTAGCGTAACGATTCCGTCGTACGGCCCGCCGTTACCCACAGTTCCGTTCGCGAACATGGCCGGCGGCGTGTCCTGTCCGATGGTTCTCCCGTTTGCACTCGAAACGGCGATATTCGTGGACAGCGCGTTGGGTGGCAGAGTGGCGTTCGCGGTAGTGTCATTCGCCGTCTTTGCATCTGCTCGCAGCGCATTGATGTAGGTGTCCCACTGGATCGGATAGATCACGAAATCGCTCAGCGAAAGAACGCCCGATGGGAAGGGATGGCCGTCGGGCTTGGTGTTCGAGTACCGAAAAAAAATAAAGACAGTAATGGGGTCGCCGAACAATGACTGATATATCGCGATGGCTTGATTGATCGCCGACTGGATGGCTGCCGAGTTCGGGTTATTGAGGATGGAACTATCGAATGTTGGGTTGATAACTAGTCCGGAAGTAATCGTCGTCGTAGCGGTCATTGCGTTCGAATCGCCGCCTGTGCCAAGCGCATTGTAAGCCCGCACTCGATAGTAATAGGTCGTGCCGGAGCTCAACCCGCCGATGATGCGGCCAGTCACGTTGCCTACGTTTAAATCCTGGTACCCGCTCACGTAGCTGCTAAACGAGCTGCTTGTGGAGACGTCGAGCCGATAGCCCGTCGCTCCGCTGACCCGGTCCCAAGTAGCCATAAAGCTACTGCGAGTCGGGGCCATTGTCGCCACTGGTGGGACCTCCTCCAAGCCTTGCGAATAGATCGCGCCCACCTCCACGCCCGACAGGTTCGGTTCACCTCGCGTGCCGTGCTCGCCGACCCGTGCTTTGTATACCGCCGACATACCGGCATTTTGATCTTGCCCGGCAGTCTGTGCTAAAAGCGATGGGTAAGCCCCGAGTGCAACGAGCGCCAGGAATGCGCCCAGCGAGAAAAGGACCGAACCGACTAGGACGCGTCGATCAAAAGAGGCTGAACGAGAAGCGGACCTTCTTTTCATAGAAGCGGACCGGCCCGATCGATGCATCTACCATCCATGAATCCCACGTTGCAGCAGTGTACGTTGAGAGCAAAGCTCATTCCCGATGCGAGGCAATATACGCATCTCCATCAAAATGACACCCGCCGAGGTCGACAGCTTACGTTACCCGCGCGTGACCTGAATTTCGCTGACGCCCGTCTTCCAATATGAAGGATGAAAACAATATCGAACAAACGCGAGCGGAGTTTTCCGTTCCTGCATATCAATGAGCGCGAGCGGAAGCCGCGAAAGCACGGCTTAACCGAAATCCGCGGGCCGTTTGTTCGAATCGCTCCTGCGGATGCGAGGTTACATCCACCTTTGGTTTCGCTTCTC
>QHQE01000145.1 GCA_003219265.1 Verrucomicrobiota bacterium | reverse complement strand
GCTGCATTCGGTTGGTTGAAATGCCGCGGCCCAATCTTTCCGGTCGGTGCGACGGGCGCGCTCTAATTTGCCGTCACCTGCTCGGCGAAGTCCGGAGCCAGCGGAGTTAGCGCCTCAGATTTCGCAGGCTCTCCCGCACTGCGCATCGCGATCGCTTCTTCGTAAAACGATTCGAGCAGCCGCGTCTGCACATCCTGTTCGAAATGCCGCACCACCGCTTCGCGGGCGCGCCATCCCATCTCGATCAATGCTCGAGGCGAGCTCGTCATTTCCTGCATAGCGTTGGACAAAGCAATGTGGTCCTCCTCCGGCACAAGCCAGCCGCTGCGCCCATGCTCGATCGCTTCCGGGATGCCACCATGCTGCGTCGCCGCCACTGGCAAACCAGTCGCCATCGCTTCCAGAATGGAGTTCGGGATGCCTTCCTGGTTCTCATCTGGCGGCGTTTCGCTCGGGTGCAGAAAAAGGTGCGAGCTCGCGTAGAGCTCGATGAGTTTCGGTTGCGAGAGAAAGCCGACGAAGTGCACATCCTTCGAAATACCGAGACCGGCCGCGAGCATTTCCAATTCCGGCTGCAGCGGTCCTTTTCCGGCAATGAAGAATTCGGCGTGCGGATTGTCCTTTTTAAAAATCGCGAACGCGCGCAGGCTGGTGGCCACGCCTTTTTTTGGAATTAGACGGCACGCCTGCATCATTCTCCAGCGGCCATCCCGAGGTTGTTGTCGATCCACGAATGGAAATTCTTCCAGGGGAACGCCTGTATAATTGATGCGAAGTTTTTCGGGCGGACAGCCGAATTGGATTAACCGATTGGCCAGCGAGCGGGAACGCGCGAACACCAGCGGGACAGCGCCAAACAAGCGGCGCAACTTCGCGGGATAATTCGCGATGTCCTCCTTAACTGCCACATCGGCCCCGTGAAATGAAACCACGCACGGCTTGTCCCATTCCTCGATAAAGGGCAAAAGATGCACGCCGGTGTGACCAAAGTAAATATGCATGAGATCGGCCCCGCGGCGCTCCAACATCGACGAAAGTATCTGATATTCGCCGCGATAAACGATCGGTGGCTCGCGTTTAACGAACTTGAGCCAGCCGTGCCGCAACAGGTTCGTGTAGGGCTGGGCAACAATTTCAATATCGCGGAATGGGAAGAGCTCTGCGTTTTGCACCTCCTTGGTGATGACAAACGTCTCGACGCCGCGCAGCGCCTTTAGCTGCCGGTAAATATGTAACATTTCCGGCTTGAGGAATGAACTGCAATAGCTGGCTACGACTCGTTTGGTCATAAAAATTTCCTGACTGTGTGCGAGGCTTTGTCTCTTGTCTAGTTCTTAATCGGCGGGCACGGTCTGTTTGGTTTTCCGGGAAACAAGATGTCGATGTCGATCTTTTTCTGATGCACTGGTCAGCCATTGTTCCAGTTTTGTTTTGAAGGCATCGAGCCCTTCACCGGTTGCGGCCGAGATCGGCGCAATGTCCACGGCGGAGAATCTTTTTTGCAGCGCCAGCAAATTTTCATCCGCGCCGGGCAAATCCATTTTATTCGCCACGGCGAACCACGGACGCTCCGACAATATCGGATCGTAAAGATCGATTTCGCGCCGGAGATTTTGGAGGTCTTCGATCGGATTGCGTCCTTCGCTTCCCGCAACATCGACAACGAAAAGTAAAGTCCGAGCCCAAGATTGCGATGTGCACCCTCAATCAAACCCGGAATGTCCGCGATCGTCGCGCGGCGATATCCCGAAAACTCAACCACGCCGATGACCGGATGCAGCGTCGTGAACGGATAGGGCGCGACTTTCGGACGCGCCGCCGAGATTTTTCTCAGCAACGTCGATTTTCCCGCATTCGGATAACCGACGAGTCCAGCATCGGCAATCGTGCGCAACTCGAGCAAAAAATGTCCCTGCTCGCCTTCCTCGCCTTCGGTGTATTCGCGCGGCGCGCGATTGCGCGAGCTTTTGAAATGAACATTCCCCTTCCCGCCCGCGCCGCCGCGACAAAGCACAAACTCCTGACCGTCGCGCGTAAGATCAACAACTAAGTCGATTTCGGATTGCGGATTGGCGATTGCGAATTGATCAGATCCCGCGTCATGCGCTTCTGCATTGGGCGTTGGACGTTGAGCGTTGAACGTTGGACGCTTTCCCTCTTCGGTTCGCCGCACAAGCGTTCCCACCGGCACCTTCACGATCTTGGCCGGCGCCGATCGACCATGCATCTTCTTCCCCATCCCGTGGCCGCCATTTTTCGCTTTGACAATCGGCTCATAAAAAAGACCCGTGAGATTATCGACGTGCTGATTCGCACGCAGAACAACATCGCCGCCGCGACCGCCGTCGCCGCCATCCGGTCCGCCTTTCGGCACAAATTTCTCCCGCCGAAAACTCACACAACCACGCCCGCCATTACCGGCTTGCGCAAAGATTTTGATTCGATCGACAAACATAGCTTAGAAGACGTTAAATCGTCGCAGCGTTGAATCGTTACAACGTTGATGAGATTATCGTCTATGAACACAAAACAATCCCTCCGGATAATTCCGGCACTCCTCGTTCTGTTTTCTTGCTTTTCCTCAGCAGAAATGCAGCCGACGGCTACGCCCGAACCCGGAGCCGGGCTCGAAGGGGTGATTACGGTGAGTCCCATTCATGGCGGGCCATCGAGAGCCGACCTTTCCGATTCGGGGCCGCTCGCCAATGTTGCTTTCGTCGTGGAAAACGAAAGGGGCACGGTTACATCCTTCACGACTGACGATCAGGGCCAGTTTCGGATTTCGCTGGCTCCCGGTCACTACTCCGTTTCCAGGGAGGGCAGGAAAGGTGGAATCGGGAAGGTTGGTCCCTTCGAGGTCGATGTTGTTGCAGGCAAGATGACAAGGGTCCAGTGGAACTGCGATACTGGTATACGCTGAACGATAAAAATGTGACGGGCTGACGGTACTGTAGCGGCGCTCTGTGAGCGTCGCACTTATGATTGATCGGCTGCTCACGAATGCGACGCTTTCGGAGCGCCGCTACAGAAGACTCGCATAAAGCTTTCTCGTGTCCGCCGCAATTGCTGACCAACTGAATTTCTCTTCGGCGCGTTTTCTTCCGGCCTGGCCGAATTTTTCGCGCAGATGTCGATCTTTCATGAGTTGATTGATGCGCGCGGCGAGATCGCGCGAAAATTTTTCGGGATTGGTCGGTTCGAACGGGCTCTCTTTCATTTGCTCGAGCGGAACGAGGAAACCGGTCTCGCCATCGACCACGACTTCTTTGATTCCGCCGACCGCGCTCGCCACGACCGCGGTCTCGCACGCCATTGCTTCGAGGTTGATGATGCCGAACGGCTCGTAGATTGAGGGACAACAAAACACGGCCGCGTGCGAGTAAAGTTCGATGACCGCCTTCCTATCGACCATCTCTTCAATCCAGATGATGTCGGAGTGCTTTTTTGCTGCACTCTCGACCGCTTCTTTCATCTCCGCAGCGATCTCAGGCGTGTCAGGTGCGCCCGCGCAAAGCACAATTTGAAAACCTTTGTCCATGAATTGGATCGCGCGGACGAGATGAACGATTCCTTTTTGCCGCGCGATCCGGCCAACGAAGAGCAAGTACGGTTTGGTTGGATCGATTCCATGGCGCTTGAGCGCAGCGGTTGAATCGACTCTCCGGTATTGCTCGAGGTCAATGCCGTTGTGAATCACGTGCACGCGCGTTAGATCGACATCGAACAGTCGCTCGATGTCGCGTCTGGTTTCGTTTGAAACGGCAATAATTGCGTTCGCCATCTCCAGTGCGGTTTTCTCAACCCAAACTGAAAAATCGTAACCGCCGCCAAGCTGCTCGCGTTTCCACGGCCGGAGCGGCTCCAGGGAATGGACCGTGATGACGAGCGGAATTGCGTAATTCAGTTTCGCAAGAATCCCGCCGAAATGGCTGTACCAAGTGTGACAATGGACAAGATCGGCTTCGATGTTCGTGGTGTTGAAGTCGATGCAGCGACGGACCGCGCCGAAAACCGATTGCAACGGTTTCGGGCAAGTGAAACCGCCCGCGTCCAGCTCGAAGCCAGTGACTTTGAGCTTTCCTTTTTCGAAACGTTGATCGCCGAAGCAGCGCACTTCCACCGGCATCGTCTTGGCCAGCTCGCGCGAGAGACCATCCACATGCATGCCGGCGCCGCCGTAAATGTACGGCGGATATTCGTTAGTTAGGAAAAGCACCTTCACGGAATCAAAGTAGAGCAAGTCTCTGACTCGCTGTTAAATCAATTCGCGTCGCCGCGGCGGCGCCAATTACTTTCCCGCCCGGACGAGTAACACCGGCACGTTCACCGCGTGGCGAACCTTGTCCGCAGTCGCGCCGTAAAGAATGTCGCTGATAAAACGATGGCCGTGGGTGGTCATCGCGATGAGATCGACGTCGCGCGTCTCCGCGAGCTTGATGATCTCATTCGATGGTTCACCGAGCGCGAGCACGGCTTCGCAGGAGAAACCTTCATCGCTGAGCTCGCGACGTCGTTTTTCCAAATAAGCGCGGTCTTGTTTCATTTCTTCGCTCTCGGCGAGTTTGAGTTGATTGAAGTTTCGAGCCACCCAGCCGTCGGCCACGTGCACGAGCAGCAGTTTCGCCCCCGTCATCCGGGCGAGCGGCTTAATGTGACCGAGGATTGTTTCGTCGGCGTCGCCGTTTTCGAGGGGGATAAGAATATGTCGATACATGACGGCCCGGATAATTACGTGGGCGGGAGCAGATGGAGAAACTGGTAAAACGTCGTGAGCGCCGACCCAGGCATGAACGTGTCGAAGAGCAATTTCACGTTGAGCCCAATGATAATCGCCGCAGTCGTCCAGCCGAGAATTTTTAACCAGGACTTATTGGCAAATTCGCCCATCTTCGCCTTCTCATCGGTGAATCGAAGCAGCGGCCAGACAGCAAAGCCCAGCTGCATCGACAACACGACCTGACTGGCGACAAGCAACTGCGTAGTTTTGCTTTCGCCGAAGATACCGATAACGAGCACGGCAGGAATAATAGCAATCAGCCGCGTGATCAGCCGACGCAGCCACGGGCGAAGCCGAATGTTGAGAAAACCTTCCATTACCACCTGGCCGGCGAGCGTGCCGGTAAGCGTCGAGTTTTGTCCCGATGCGAGGAGTGCGACGGCAAAGAGAATGCTTGCGAAGCTCACGCCAAGAAGCGGGCTGAGCAATTTGTAGGCGTCTTGAATTTCTGCGACGTCCTGATGGCCGGACCAGTGAAACACGGACGCCGCGAGCACGAGAATCGCCGCGTTGATGAAAAGCGCGAACATGAGCGCGCCACTTGAGTCGATAGTTGCGAATTTGATTGCCTCACGTTTGCCTTCCGGCGTTTGCTCGAATTTTCGCGTCTGCACAATCGATGAGTGCAGATAGAGATTATGAGGCATTACCGTTGCCCCGATGATCCCGATACTAATGTAAAGCATCTGCTGATTTGTAATGATGTGCGGCCCCGGCACGAAGCCGAGCATTACGCCGACGAGACTTGGCTTGGAGAAAATCAACTCGGCGGCGAAGCAACTGGCGATGGTCGCGATTAATATGATGACCAACGCCTCGATGTAACGGAAGCCTTTCGTCTGCAAGAAGAGCACGGCCAGAACATCCACCGCGGTGATGATGCAGCCCCACACCAGCGGAATACCGAAAAGAAGTTGCAGCGCAATGGCCGAGCCGACCACCTCCGCCAGATCGCACGCCGAGATTGCGATTTCGCAGAGAATCCAGAGGAACCAGACTGTCGGCGTTGAATAGTGATCGCGACAAGCTTGCGCGAGATCGCGGCCCGTGGCGACGCCGAGCTTGATGCACAGATGCTGAAGCAGGATCGCCATGAAATTGGAGAGCATGACGATAAACAAAAGCGCGTAGCCAAACTTGGCGCCGCCTGCCAGGTCGGTTGCCCAATTTCCAGGGTCCATGTAACCGACCGCGACAAGAAAGCCGGGGCCAGAGAAGGCGAATAATTTTCGCCAAAACGAAGCCGTGGTCGGAACAACAATGCTGCGATGAACTTCGGCAAGCGAGACTTGCCCCGCCGGTTTGCGCCAGCCGATTTCGGGCGCGGCAACAACGGTGCGATTTGACTGGCTCATTGATGCAAAGTTAGTTAAGACTAATTTATTTATTGATAACTAAAATCATGTCAACATTCAATTTTATTTTGTTTTGACTAACTCAAGGCCTGCTCCTATCGTCCAATTCATGCCTGTGAAAAATCCCGGGTTAAAGTCCGCTGCCTCCTCCACGGTCGAGGATTACCTCGAACGCATCCTCGAACTCATTAATTCCAAGGGCTACGCCAGGGTCGTGGACATTGCAGCGGCTTTAGAAATTTCGCAGGCCAGCGTGACCAATATGGTACAGCGACTCGACGCGGAACGACTGCTTAAATACGAAAAATATCGCGGCCTCGTTTTAACTGAAGCCGGCGAAAAGCTCGCCCGAAGGATCGCCCACCGGCACCGGCTTTTAACCGAATTTCTCAAACTCCTCGGTCTCGATGATCGCGTCATCTGTCACGATGTCGAAGGAATGGAACATCACATCAGTGTACCCACTCTGCGGGCAATCGAAGCATTGACCAGGCAGTTGCGCCGGCGCCCGGCGCTTCGCGCGCAATTGGAAACCGCGCTCGTGTAAGAGTCAAACGTCGACAGTAACAAGATTGACAACCACGCCCGGACGGCAACGAATCGTGAGCGCGATCGGCCGACAACAAACCGTGCAATCCTCGATGATGGATTGCTCGGCCTGAGAAGTGTCGATTTCCAATGGGAAACTCCCGCCGCAATGCGGACACGTAATTTCGGTCTCCGCGATTAATTCCATTAAAGCGCGACGTCCAGTTTTGTCGCAGGCTCAGCAGGCTTGGAAGCGTCGCTCAATTTCTTGAAATGCAGTTGCCGAACGCGGCGGGCATCCGTTTGCGAAACCGTGACGAGGTAATTGTCGATCTTGACCTGTTCGCCCTGCTTCGGGAGATGTCCGAGCAGATGCGTCACGTACCCGCCAATCGTGCTCACATCCGCGCTCTCTAATTCGAGCTTCGCGAGATCGTTCAATTCGTAAAGGCCAAGCGCGCCGTCCACCGTGAATTCGTTCGCGCTGATCTTGCGGAATTCCTCCTTGTCCGTGTCGAACTCGTCTTGAATGTCGCCGACCAATTCTTCCAGCACGTTTTCGAGCGTCACCATCCCGACCGTCCCGCCAAATTCGTCAACCACGATGGCCAGATGTGCGTGCTTCGTCAGAAAAAGAGTGAGCAGCTTCTCCAGTGACATCATTTCCGGCACCGGAATCAAGTCGCGCTTGATCCGCATTAAGTCCGGATTCGGATCGCGCATCATCGGCACCAGTTCTTTAATGTGAATGAGACCGATCGTGTTATCGAGATTTTCCCGGCAAAGCGGAAAACGTGTATGCCGTGAGTCGATGGCCTTCTTCACGTTGGTTTCGAAATCCTCTTCCACATCCAGATAAACCACCTCTCCCCGCGGTGTCATGGTCTGGCGGACGACGCGGCGGCGTAGGTCGAGCGCGTTCACGAGCAAATCGCGGCCCAGCGATGAAACTTCGTCCGACTTTTCGCTTTGCTCCAAAATCAAGCGCAGCTCTTCTTCGCTGTGCGCCAGCTCCGTTCCGGAGATGGGCTTGATCCGCAGCAATCTTCGCAAAAGGGAATTCGCCGATTTATGCAAGAGCCAGATGGCCGGCTTGAATAGAAAATAAAAAGCGCCCAGGGGACGGACCAACCGCAGCGCGACCGGTAACGGATTCGCGATCGCGATGTATTTTGGCGCCAGCTCGCCGAAAACGATATGCAGAAAGGTAATGCCGGCGAAGGCCAGCGCGATGGAAACGGAGGTGACAAAGGCGCGCGAATAAAAATGCACGAGCGCGAAGGCCGGCTGCAAGATCGAGGCCAGACATTGTTCGCCGACCCAGCCCAGCGCAAGGCTCGCCACGGTCACGCCCAGTTGCGTCGCGGAAAGATACGCATCGAGATGCGCCCGGACGTGCTTGACAAAACTGGCCCGGAGATTCCCCTCCTCCACCAGCGCGTCGAGCTGGCTGCTGCGCACTTTCACGATAGCAAATTCGCAAGCAACAAAGAACGCATTCAGCCCGACCAGCGCGACGATTGCTGCCAATTTAAGGAGCAGCACGCCGGGAGAATCCCATTGCGGCGCGATTACGTCAGCAGTCAGTGGCGCCGATCCGATAAATGCGAATAAGAAAAAGTTCATGGCGCGGATGCCCCGAATGCTTTCAGGGCTGCATCCGGCGATCCCTTCAATCCTACCAGCTCGACTTCGTCACGCCAGGAATGAGCCCGGCGGAAGCAAGTTCACGAAAAGTGAGACGCGAAACTTTGAAGCGGCGAATGAAGGCGCGGCGGCGGCCCGTCACCTCGCAGCGATTTACCACCCGCGTCGGGCTGGCATCGCGGGGCAGTTGCGCGAGACCGGCATAATCTTTCTTCGCTTTCAGCTCCGCCCGTACCGCTGCGTATTTCTTTACCGTCGCGCGCTTGCGCTTGTTGCGATTGATCCAGGAGGTCTTGGCCATAAAGAAGTGCGAAATCTAAGTAAGGATGTCTGATTTGCAAATTCCATTATCAGTAGGAGGAAGCTCCGCTGAGGCGTGACTTTCCAACGAAGTGGTTCCATCTTCAGTTCGGCGGAGTCTCCCCCGACCCATCACGCCAGATCGACATGTTGAACGTTGAACGTTGAGCGTTGAGCGTTGAGCGTTTGACCAAATGATCGCTCTTCACTGCACGCAGTTTCTATCTTCGAAGGACGAACTCGCGCAGGCGATCGATCGAGCGCTGCGGCGCCTTGCACAAAAGTCGGAACCGCTTGTCAACGTACGCTCGCGCGTGTTTCCCTATCTCGACGAGATCGCGATCAACTTCGACCGGGCGCAATTTAATTCACGTCCACCGGCGCCGCCAGTTGTCGTCGGCGAAACCAAACTCGCTTGTGAAGCGGCCATCGTGACGCTGAGTGCACGGAATGCTTCCGTGCGCGGCGTGCCTCTGGATTTGCACATGGAAGCGCGCGATGTCGTTTTTCATCAAGGCCGCGACGGAAACAGCGAGGTCGTCTTGATCGCCCACAAAGTGCGCGATGGGCAAATTGTCGTTTCCGCCGCACAACCCGATCTTGAAAATGCGATTGTCGAGATCGGCGGCCGCGAAGCGCGCCCGCACGGAATCGTAATCGAGCAAGTGCGCCTCACGATGCGCGCGTGCGGCGCGCGCTCCATCGCCGCCGATATTGGGATACGAGCGCGAAAATTTCTTTTGCGCGCTAAGATCGACATCTCCGTCCAGCTCGATATCGACGGCGATTTCGTGGCGAAAATTTCGAAGCTCAAATGCAAAAGCCACGGTGCAATCGGCTCTCTCGCGTGCAGCGCTCTCGAACCCTATTTGCGCCAACTGGAGGGCCGCACTTTGTCTCTCAAGTCGCTGCCGCTCGGCGAAATTCAATTGCGCGACATCCGCATCGCCGTCGCCGACATCATCGAGCTCACAATCGATTTCGGAACCGCTCAATCGTGACGGTGGCGAGTCTCCTAGGTGTTTTCTTAGGCATGAGGGTAGTTGGTTGAGGTTAAAGGTTGCTCTGAAGCGCTTCCTCTTCCATTTAACTCGTCAGATACCAGCGGCTAGTATCGCTGTTCGTCCAGCTCTTCATTGCCGTAGAATGAGTCCGCCAAAAACGCCAACCGACGCTAAAGCTGCGCAGTGGCATTAATCGTGCGGCTTTTTCGCGTCCTTTCACATGTTTGGCGGATAGTCTCAGATTTTTTACCGACGGCGTGCCCGCTGCGATGTGGCACCCGTATTACGTTTATGATGTCGATCTTAGCTAGTGTGCCTCAGCGTACTGCTACTTGCGCAATCTGAAGCGGTGGCTGACCACAGCCGGTTTGCGAAACCAGCTAGGTACAAACATGTTGATCTCGTTGGGCCGCACAGCGACGAGCAGCGACATGTTAAGATACAGGATGCGCAATTCCGTACCATGAAATGGCTCTTGGGTTTTCTGAAGGGAAAATGGCTGAAGCATCCGTTGCATCCAATCATTGTCCACGTGCCGATGGCGATGTGGCCCGGTGCGCTCATCTTCGATCTTCTTTCGCAATGGAAGATCGGCGGCAACGCCATCGTCCGACTCTCTTTTTACGCCATCGTTTTCGGATTGATCGCGTCGCTGCTCGCTGTGCCGACCGGCGTGGTGGACTGGAGCGGCATCAAGAAAGAGAAACCGGCGTGGAAAATTGGGTTGTATCACATGATGCTGAATCTCGTCGTCGCCATGTTGTTTGCGGTTAACCTTGGCTTGCGCGTGCAAACGTTTCGCGCGGCGACAACTGTTCCCACGGTTTCGCTGGCACTGTCAGCGATCGGCACCGCACTGTTGATTGGCTCCGCCTATCTGGGTGGGATGATGGTTTACACCTACGGTATCAGCGTCGCACGATTGTCGAAAAAGAAATGGCGTAAAATCGCCGAAGCTGGGCGCGCGAATCTTCCGCCCGAACCGGGGAAATAATCATGCTGAAAGATTTTCTCGAAGGTAAGCCGCTCCGCCATCCGCTACATCCGATGCTAGTTCATTTTCCGATCGGTTTGTTTATCCTCAGCTTTTTGCTTGATCTGGCGAGTCTCGCTTTCCCGTCTATACCGAGCCTCGTCCGCGATGCCTTTTACGCGATGCTCTTGGGGATTGTCACGGCTCTGATTGCCGCCGTGCCGGGCTTGGTTGATTACACCGATATCCGCGGCGATCATCCGGCCAAACGCACCGCTACTGCGCATCTGACTTTGAATCTTGTTGTCGTCGCGCTCTATGGAATCAACTTGGGCGTCCGCTCGTCGATGCTCGAGAATCCCAGAATATCTTTGGCGCCGCTGATTCTTTCGCTCGTCGGCGTCGCGCTCCTGTCTGTGTCCGGTTATCTGGGCGGCCGCCTCGTGTACGACGAAGGCATCAGCGTCGGCCGGCATAAACGACGCACGCAAACCCCCGAAAACACGCTCTATCTCTCTGTTGCGAATCTCGTTCAGAAAGAAACAGCCGACGCCATTTTCGTTCCGGTTGCCGAAGCAGAGCGCCTGCCCGAGAAAGAAACGTTACGGGTGGAAATCGACGGCCAGGTGATAGCAATCGCGAAGCTCGAAGGAAATTTTTATGCTTTCCAGGAATTTTGTACGCACCGCTTCGGCCCGCTCTCTGAAGGCAGTTTTGAGGAGTTCAGCGTGCGATGCCCATGGCACAACTCGTGTTTCGACGTGCGCACTGGAAAAGTCACCCAGGGACCGGCCAAAGTAGATTTGAAAACCTTCAAGGTTGAAGTGCGCGACGGGAAAATCTGCGTCGCATTGCCTCGCGTCAGTCCATTGTCTTGAGCAGAGTTTTGACTTTGCTCCCAATAAGATCGCGAACGGCGCGAAATTCTTCCGGCGGCAGCGCTTTCGGGTCCGGGATGTCCCAATCTTCGCGGCGTTTCGCGCGAACAAACGGGCAGGCGTCGCCGCAACCCATGGTCGCGACAAAGTCGAACTCGATGTCCGGAAGATCGACAATCGATCTCGAACGCTGCCTGCTGAGGTCGTAGCCCAGCTCGCGCATCGCTTCAATCGCGTTCGGATTGACTACGCCGGACGGTCGGGAACCGGCGCTGTAAGCTTCCACCTTTTCTCCACCATGGATGCGTGCGAAAGCCTCCGCCATCTGGCTCCGGTTCGAATTCTCCACACACACGAACAAGATGCGTTTCACGCCGCTGGTTGTTTCCGCGAAATGCGGTCGGACATTCAAGAACTCTACTGCTTGCTCAATCTCCGGAAAAGAAATGCGCCGAGCACGAGGAAGAGCACATTGGGAAACCAGACGAGCAGTTCCGGATGCACCTTCGGGTTTCCTCGCAGCGTGTCGCCGATGATGACAAACAAGAAATACGTGATGGCGACCATCAGTCCCATGGCGAAGCCGATCGAAGTTTCGCGGCGGTGCGCGGTCACGCCCAACGGCACGCCGATTAGCGCAAAAGCCATGCAAGCAAATGGAAATGAAAAACGTTTGTTGATCTCGGTCCGACTGGCGCTGCGCTCGCGTTTATTTTCGCTCTTCAATTGCTCGAGCAGTTGTTCGATCGACAAGGCGGAGCGGCTCGGCCGCTTCTTTTCCTTCTCGTAAAGTTCTTCCAGACTGATGGGCAACGTGCCTTCGGCCATGTTGATGCCATCGCGAATCTTTCGCAGGTCGAGCGGGGCCCTTTCGTCGCGTTCTTGGTAACGCGCCTGGTAAAGATGCATGAGGATGCGTTTGTTCGGCAGATCGGCCTCGAGCATGCCGGTGCGCGCGTAGGTCACTTTCATCGGCATGGAATTGGCGCCCATTTCAAAAACAATGACGTTCTCGAGCTTGTTTCCTTCTTTTTTGCCA
>QHQE01000144.1 GCA_003219265.1 Verrucomicrobiota bacterium | reverse complement strand
AATGCCATAGTAGCTCGCTCCCTGAATGATGAGCGCAGCGGTGGTCTCGGCGGCAAATCCGTGGACGGGCTGTAATTTCACCATCCGGTGACCGAGCGTGCGGATGATGCGCCAGCCGCCCGCCGCCGTCCCCACCGCCATGGTCGCGGCGCAAAGAACCTTCACCCAGACAGGTATCGCAAATATCGGCGTCCTTAGAAAATCGAGCCAGGCCGGACAGTGCTCGAAGCTGCCCGCTTTTGTGCCGGTAAAGAGCGCGAGCGTGATGATGCCCATTGTTTTTTGCGCGTCATTTGTGCCGTGACTGTGCGCCATCCAAGCGGCGCTGAAGATTTGCATCTTGCCGAAAAGCGAATGGACAAAGTGCGGCGTGAAGCGATGCAGCGCGACAAAAAGAAAGTACATGAGAAGGGCGCCGAAAACGAATCCCGCCACCGGCGAAGTGATCATTGGCAACACAACTTTCGGCCACAAGCCGGCGTCCCATTTTAGGACGGACCAATTCCCGCGGGCAGTCGCCAGGGCCGCTCCACAAAGTCCGCCAATGAGCGCATGACTCGAGCTCGACGGTAAACCGAACCACCAGGTCGTAATGTTCCAAACGAAGGCGGCGATAACCGCGCAGAGCACCGTGGACATCGTCACCACATTCGTGTCCACTAATCCTTTGCCGATTGTCGAGGCAACCGCGCCGCCGAGCAGCGCGCCGGTGAGATTAAAGAATGCCGCCATCCCAATCGCTTGACGTGGCGTGAGAACCTTTGTCGAAATTACGGTCGCGATCGCATTGGCCGCGTCGTGAAACCCATTGCTATATTCAAAAATGATCGCCGCAAGAATGACGGAAAGGAAGGCGAGCATAATCGCAGCCAAGAACGGACTACGAATATTTCAGCACGACTTGCAGGACGATGTTGCCGGCGTCACGGCAGCGATCGATCACCTTCTCCAGCAGATCGTAGAGATCGCGGAGGAAAATCATGTGCTTAGTGTCGTAGTTGCCGTGGTAAAGATCGCGCAACAAATCGAGCTCGAGTTTGTCCGCATCGCCTTCGATGGTCTGAAGGTTGTCATTCATATCGCGCACGGTCGCGATGTCGGTTCCCTTGCGTAACTCCTTTACCATGGCGAGCACGGCCTCGGCGGCTTGATCGAGAAACTCCACCTGCTTGGCAAAGCTCCGGCCATGCAGATCCTCCGGACAAATCAAAATGCGCTCCCCGATTTTCTCGACCGTCTTCGGAATCTTATAAAGCGCGGCGGCGAGCGCCTGAATGTCTTCGCGTTCGAGCGGCGTGATAAATGTTTTGCAAAGCTGCTCAGTCAACTCCTGCGTGATGCGTTTGTCTTCGCGCCGGCTGTGCACGAAGGCCTCGAGGCTTTGCGGGGAAGCGCCATGCTCGACCTGGGCCAGCAGCGCCACCAGTTCGTGGACGCTGCTATCGGCTTGTTGCGCGCTGGCTTCGAGCAAATCGAAGAATTTGTCGTCCTGGCCCAGCAGCTTGCGAATCGAGAACATAACGTCGTCAGGTTAAAGCATCGCTCCTCGCATGATGAGCAGCGCAATGCTGAAATAAATGATTAATCCCGTCACGTCCACCAGTGTGGCCACGAATGGCGCGGATGAAGTTGCCGGATCGGCGCCCACCCGGCGCAAAATAAATGGGAGCATCGAGCCGGAGAGCGATCCCCATAGAACAACGCCAACGAGGGCCGCGCCTACGGTGAGCGCGACCAGCGGCCAATGCGGCCCGTACAATTGTCGATGCATATAGCGGTCGCCGACAATTGACCAGAGGGCGACGCGCCCGGCGCCGATCACACCCAGGATTACGCCGAGCGATAAACCGGCGCGAATCTCGCGACTGGCCACTCGCCACCAATCGCGCAGCGTCACCTCGCCCAGCGCCATCGCCCGAATGATCAACGTGGATGCTTGCGAGCCGGAGTTGCCGCCGCTGGAAATGATCAGCGGCAAAAACAACGCCAGCACTACCGCCTTGGCGATTTCGTCCTGATAATTTGCCATCGCGGTGGCGGTCAACATTTCGCCGAGAAACAAAATCACCAGCCAGCCGGCGCGTTTGCGCACCATGCGCCAGAGCGAGATGCGCATGTACGGCTCGTCCAGCGCTTCCAGGCCGCCAAACTTTTGGATGTCCTCGGTGGCCTCTTCTTCGGCGACGTCGAGCATGTCGTCGATCGTGACGATCCCGACGAGCACGTCGGCTGAATCGACTACCGGCAAAGCCGTGCGGTCATACTTGCGGAAAACATTCAGCGCATCTTCCTGCGAATCGTGCACGTTCAGTGTGACGAAAGTTTTCTCCATCAAGTCGCTCACTTTGTGCGCGAGCGGCTTGAGCAAAAATTCTCTCATCCGCACGTCGTCGATCAGCTTGCCGCTTTCATCCACCACGTAGATGACGTTGAGTGTCTCGCTGTCCTGACCATGCTCGCGCACGTAATCGAGCACCTCCTGCACCGACCAATCTTCACGCACTGCGATGAAATCGGGCGTCATCAAACGGCCGACGCTGCCTTCCGGATAACCGAGGAGCGCTTGGGCGATGCGCCGTTCTTCCGGCGTGAGCAGTTTGATCAGTTGCCGCGCCGCCGCGCTGGGTAATTCCTCCAGCAACGCCGTGCGATCGTCCGGCGACATTTCGTTGAGGATCTCGACCACCTGCTCGTGGGCCATCGCGCGCAACAATTTCTGCTGCGCATCCAGATCGAGATATTCAAAAACGTCCGCCGCCAGCGCATGAGGCAGGACGCGAAAGATGATGACCTGTTCATCTCCTGGCATGTCGAGAATCACTTCGGCCACGTCCACCGGGGGCCATTCGGCAAACAACTCACGCAAGGCGCCAAAATTGCGCGCGTCGATCAGGCTCTTGATTTCGGGGATGAGAATTTTGCCGACCATAAATCGCAGCGGCCAAAGGCCGGTCGAGTTCTAACATTCACGCTTGCTCAGCGCAACGGCCCTTGTAGAGGCGTTTGTGCCAAACGCCTGTTTAAATACTTAGGCGCCTGACACAAGCGCCTCTACAACTTCTCCACGCTTGGAATTTCCTCGAAACCGGCCAAAATGAATCCGGTGCCGGCGACGTTATCCAGCTCGATGATTCAGCGTGAAATTGGCGACGATCATGTTTGCCTGCTCACATTCGATCGCCCTGAATCCGGCGCGAATATCTTTGACGCCACGACGCTCAATGATCTCAAAGAACACGTCGATCTTATCGAGAACGATTCGTCGTTGCGCGGCTTGCTTGTCACGTCTGCGAAAAGATCAATTTTTATCGCGGGCGCTGACTTGGAGACGCTGCTTCGCCTGGCGAAGACCGGCGAGTTGCGCGCTTTCATCGAGGAGGGTCAGCGCGTTTTTAATCGTCTGGCCGCGCTAGAAATTCCGACTTGTGCCGCAATTCACGGTGCCTGTGCCGGTGGTGGTTACGAGATCACGCTGGCGTGCGATTATCGCGTCGCGTCGGACGATCCGGCCACGCGCATCGGGTTGCCGGAAACTACGCTCGGTTTAGTCCCGGCCTGGGGCGGCTCGACCCGCCTGCCGCGTTTGATCGGCGCGGAACGCGCCGCCGAAGTGATTTTGAAAGGAAAGCTTCATTCCGCGCGAGAGGCGTTGAAACTTGGTCTTATCGATGAAGTTGCCCCCCGCGACAAACTCCTCGAGGTCGCGCGGAAAAAATTACTCGAGGGCAAACGAAGAATTTTGCCACCGCCGAAGATCGACAAGGAAATTCCTGCACCGCGCAATCACAACCCGGCCCCTGCTCGCGCTCTCGAAGTGATCAAGAAAGGCCTCGCCAGCTCGGTCGATCAATCACTCGCGCTCGAGCTCGATGCGATTGTCGATCTCGGGGAGACGGAATCGACCCAGAACTTGATTCGCAATTTCTTTCTCGCCGAGAAATACAAGAAAGGAACGTCAAAAACTGTGCCGGCAAAAGTCGTGCACGCCGCGGTGATTGGCGCCGGCGTAATGGGCTCCGGGATCGCGCAGTGGCTCAGCTCGCATGGGGTTACGGTGATTCTGCGCGATGTCGGTCGCGAACAACTCGACCGCGGCCTGGCCATTATCGAGCAAACTTACGCGGACGCGGTTAAACGCGGTTTGATGAGTGAAGAAAAAGCGAAAGAAGGTCGCGCCCGCATCGTTGCCTCGGCGGTTCCTATCGAGCTGCGCGATGTGCAAGTGGTCATTGAAGCTGCTTCGGAAAAGATCGACATCAAAAAGGAAATCTTTCGCGAGCTCTCGGACAAAGCCGGTCCGAAAACGATCCTCGCCACAAATACCTCGGCCTTGCCGATTGGCGAACTGGCTGGCGTAACGAGTTCCCCCGACCGCGTGATCGGTTTGCACTTTTTCAATCCGCCGCGGCGGATGAAACTGGTCGAAGTCGTCATCGGCGAAAAAACTTCGGAGGAAACGCTCGCTCGGTCGCTCGCATTTGCGCGCCAGATCGGAAAGCTGCCGGTAGAGGTGCGCGACCGTCCCGGCTTTCTCGTCAATCGTGTTTTGTTTCCTTATCTGCTCGATGCCGCGGAACTTTTCGAGGCGGGAATGGATGCAAAGCAGATCGACGATGCGCTTGTCGCTTGGGGAATGCCGATGGGGCCGTTGCGTTTGATCGACGAGATCGGCGTGGACATCACGGTTGACATCGCCGGGACGCTGGAAAAGGCCTACGGCCGTCGCGATCACGCTCCCGCCGTCCTGCATTGGCTGCGCGATGGTGGAATGCTCGGTCGAAAAACCGGCAGCGGTTTTTACAAATACGAAGGCAAAACGCAAACTGCGAATGAAGCGCTCGAGAAATGGCGTAGAAGCGACGCCTCGTCGCGTAGTTTCAAACAAACCAGCGGCGAGGGCGCCGCTTCCACTCTCAGCAACCGCCTTGTGTTTCTCATGGTGAATGAAGCCGCGCGTTGTGTGGAAGAAAAAGTCGTCGCGTCGCCCGAAGACGCCGATTACGGAATGATCCTCGGCACCGGATTCGCACCCTTCCGTGGCGGACCGCTTCGATTCGCCGAACATTTTGGTTTGAACAAAATCGTCGATGAAATGAATCGGCTCGCGCAGAGCGATGAAAAATTTGCGCCCTGCGAAATTTTGAAGAAGCACGCACGCAACGGGACGAAATTTTATGAATCATGAAGTCACCACTCGAAGTACCACCTTTGTCATGTCGAGCGAAGTCGGGACATCTCTCATCGATTAACAGTAAGAGATTCCTCGACTCTGCTCGGAATGACAAAAATCTAAAATGAAATCGCCGCTCGAAGCACCGGAGAAGCAGATCGCTGAGGAAACCAGCGCCAAGCCGCAGAAGCCGACGGCTTCTGTGATCGACACCTCAAAGATGTCGGAAGGCAAGCGCGCCGCGCTGGAACTGGCGGAAGCTTCGCGCGATCCGCTGGATGATCGCGGCAGTTTCGCCAGCAATCTTTTCATCGGGCGATACGACTTCGATCGGATTTACCCGTGGCCGGCGCAAAGCGCGGAGGATCGCGCCGCCGGTGAAGATTTTCTCAACAAACTCGAAACTTATTTGCGCGAACATGTCGATCCGGACGAGATCGACCGAACGGGCGAAATTCCGCCCGAAAATTTCGCCGGCCTTGCGGCGATCGGCGCTTTCGGAATCAAAGTTCCCAAGCAGTACGGCGGTCTCGGTTTGTCGCAGTTCAATTATGGACGCGCCGCCGTTTTGCTCGGAAGTTGGGACGGCAACGTGGCCGCGCTCGTTTCCGCGCATCAATCAATCGGCGTGGCGCAACCGCTGATGTTGTTCGGCACCGAGGAGCAGAAACGAAAGTATTTGCCGCGCGTGGCCGGTGGCGAAATTTCCGCCTTCGCGTTAACCGAATCGCACGCCGGCTCCGACCCGGCGACCATGAGTCTCCGCGCCGATCCGACGCCCGACGGCTCCGAGTTCATCCTGAATGGCGAAAAACTTTGGTGCACCAATGGCGTGAAAGCTGGCGTGCTCGTGGTCATGGCGAAGACGGCGCCGAAAATAGTTGGCGGCAAAGAACGCAAGCAGATCACGGCGTTCATTGTCGATGTTGCCACGCCCGGGCTCGAGATCACGTATCGCTGCCG
Organism: Verrucomicrobiota bacterium; assembly: GCA_003219265.1. Classification (GTDB taxonomy): domain Bacteria; phylum Verrucomicrobiota; class Verrucomicrobiia; order Chthoniobacterales; family UBA10450; genus AV133. The sequence continues at coordinate 3,620 of QHQE01000144.1, read as the reverse complement.
GTTCATGGGGCTCCGTGCCCTTTACAACGCCGTCGTGAAGTTCACGGACGTGCGCGTGTCGCGTGAAAACATGATCGCGAAAGAGGGCGCGGGATTGAAAGTCGCGCTCACGACGCTGAACACTGGCCGGCTGACGTTGCCGGCCGCATGCGTCGGTGTCTCCAAGCGGTTGCTGGAAATCTCGCGCAAATGGGCAGGCGAACGCGTGCAATGGGGCGTGCCGATCGGGAAACACGCCGCGATCGCTGGAAAAATTGCCGAGATGGCCGGTAACGTTTTTGCGATGGAAGCGATGACCTTTCTGAGTTCGTCGCTACTCGATCGCAAATCTGGCGATCTGCGCATCGAGACCGCGATGTGCAAAATGTGGGCGACGGAAACGACCTGGAAGATCGCCGATGACGCGATGCAGGTGCGCGGCGGTCGCGGTTACGAAACGGCGCACTCACTCGCTGGCCGTGGCGAGCCGCCGATCGCGGTGGAAAGATTCTTGCGCGATTGTCGCGTGAACACAATTTTCGAGGGCTCGAGTGAAATCATGCGGCTTTTCATCGCCCGTGAAGCGCTCGACCCGCATTTGAAGGTCGGCGGCGCGATTTTCAATACACAGTTGCCGATGTCGGAGCGCGCGAAGGCCGTCTTCACTTCCGGAAAATTTTACGCTGGTTGGTACCCGCGCCAGTGGATACCCGGCAGCGCGGGCAGGATCGACAATCTTCATTCCGATCTCGAAGCGCATGTGCAGTATGCCTCGCGCACGAGCAAAAGATTGGCGCGCGGTTTATTTCACGCCATGGCGCGCTTCGGTCCCAAACTCGATCGCGAGCAACTGTTGCTCTCGCGCTTTGTCGGCATCGCTACGGAACTTTTCGCGATCAGCGCAACCTGCTCCTATGCGCAGTGGCTTCTCGGTCAGGGCAAACCGAGCGATGAAGTCTTGCTGCTCGCCGATTATTTTTGTCGATCTTCGCGGACACGGATCGACGGTCACTTCGCCGGCACGCGCCGCAACGTGGACAAGCGTGGCTACCAGCTGACGCAGGACGTACTCGCGGGTAAACACGAGACTCTGCGGAGCGGCATCGTTTAAAACTGTAGCGGCGCTCTATGAGCGTCGCATGATTCGAGCGACGGTCATAGACCGCCGCTACAGAAAGGCCTTCGGTTGACCAAATCTCCGCTGAAAGCTAATCTCTACGGATGAGTATGCCGCCCGTGCTCACGGAAGCGGCTTCACCTCGAAGCCGCGCTGCAAAGAGCGAAAAACAAAAAAGTATAAAGCCATCGAGCGTCCTGACGACCCTCGAGCAGCACATTCTGCTCGACGGTTTCAAGATCGTAGTCGATCTCGAGAAAAGTCGCGGCTCATATATATACGATGCCGCCAGCGATCGGCGCTTGATCGATCTCTACGGATTTTTCGGCTCGATGCCGGTCGGCTTCAATCATCCTTATTTCGACCGCGACGATGTGAAATCCGATTTGCTGCGGGCGGCCAAAGTGAAGATCGCAAACTCGGATGTTTATTCCGACGCCTATGCCGAATTTGTCGAAACATTTTCACGCGTCGCGGGATTGCCGCCGCTGGAGCGTTACCTGTTCATCGAAGGCGGAGCGCTCGCAGTCGAAAATTGTTTGAAGGCGGCGATGGATTGGAAAGTGCGCAAGAACATGGCGGCCGGTCATGGCGAACGCGGCACGCAGGTGTTGCATTTCCGCCACGCCTTTCACGGCCGCACTGGTTACACCATGAGTCTGACCAACACCGACCCGCGCAAGACCGATTTGTTTGCCAAGTTTGAATGGCCCCGCGTTTCGTGTCCGCACATCGATTTTTCGCTGCCGGAATCCAAGCGCGAAGCCGACGTGATCGAGCGCGAAAAGAAATCGGAAGCAGAAATCCGAAAATTCATTGATGACCACAAGATCGACATCTGCGCCATCATCATCGAGCCGATCCAGGGTGAGGGCGGTGACAATCATTTCCGCGGCGAATGGCTCAAGAAGCTGCGTGAGATTTGTGATGAGAACGAAAACCTTCTCATTTTCGACGAAGTGCAATGCGGCATGGGTGTGACAGGGCGCACGTGGTGCTGCCAACATTTCGGTGTTGTTCCCGATCTGCTTGCCTTTGGAAAAAAGGCGCAGGCTTGCGGTGTCATGGCCGGTCCGCGCCTTGACGAAGTGAAAGACAATGCGTTCCGGTTACCGAGCCGGTTGAATTCAACCTGGGGCGGAAATTTCACCGATATGGTGCGCTCGACGCATTTCATGCGCATCATCGAGGAGGAACGTCTGGTCGAGAACGCCGGGAAAGTGGGCGCATATTTCCTCGATCAGCTTCGCGCTTTGCAAAATGAGTTCGATTTTATTAAGGCTGTGCGCGGTCGCGGCATGTTCCTCGCCTTCGATCTGCCTGATGCGAAGACGCGCGAAGAGATGTGGAAAGGTTTGTTCGATCTCGGCGTGCTTACGTTGCGCTCCGGCGAACAATCGATCCGTTTCCGGCCCGCGCTCGACATGACTGCGGAGATTGTCGATGAAGCGGTGGACTTGATGCGCCAATATTGCCGCCAGCGAAAATGAAGACGACGTGGTGGATCGTGCGCTCCGCGCGCGATGCCAAAAGAATGGCGGCGAAGCCGCGTAGATTAACACCGCGCGCGGAGCGCACGATCCACCCATGCAATCTGTCTTAGAAAAGCTCGGCATCGCCGACGAAAATCCTGGCGCCTTCTGCGGTGAATGGCGTGGCGGCGGTGCGAAGATCGACAAGATCTCGCCGATCGATGGCCGGCGCTTGGCCAGCGTTCGCACCGCATCCGATGGGGATTATGAAAAGACAATCGCGCGCGCGCAGGAAGCATTCTTGAAATGGCGCGTCACACCTGGACCGGTGCGCGGGGAAACAGTTCGACGTTTGGGCAACGCGCTGCGTGACGCGAAACATGAGCTCGGCCAGCTCGTGACGCTAGAATCGGGCAAGATCGTCGCGGAAGGCGAGGGCGAAGTGCAAGAGATGATCGACATCTGCGATCTCGCCGTCGGCCAATCACGCATGTTGTATGGCCTAACGATTCAATCGGAACGCCCGAACCATCGTTTGATGGAGCAATGGCATCCGCTCGGAGTCGTCGCGGTGATCACCGCATTCAATTTTCCAGTGGCGGTCTGGTCGTGGAATGCCGCGCTCGCTGCCGTTTGTGGCGACTCCACTGTTTGGAAGCCGTCGGAGAAAACCCCACTCGCTGCGATCGCGGTGACAAAGATGGCCGAACGCGTTTGTCGCGATACCGGCGCCGATCCGGCAATTTTTTCGTTACTGATTGGCGACCGCAAGACTGTTGGGCAAAAACTTTCGGCTGATAAGCGCATCCCGTTGATCTCGGCCACAGGTTCCGTTCAAATGGGTTTTCATGTTGCGCAAACAGTTCATGGCCGTCTAGGCAGAACGATCATGGAGCTTGGTGGCAACAACGCGCTGATCGTCGCCCCCAGCGCCGACATCGACATGGCCACGCAATCGATTTTCTTCGGCGCGGTCGGCACGGCTGGCCAGCGTTGCACTTCCACGCGGCGCGTGATCATGCATGAATCGATTGCCGACAAAGTACGAAAGA
>QHQE01000188.1:2918-6899 GCA_003219265.1 Verrucomicrobiota bacterium | reverse complement strand
CGAGGATCCGGCGGGTGCTCTTTCTCCATTGAACGTTGTAAGTTGGATGCCTTGCTCGCGAAAGCTTTCGGAGTTGGACGTTGGACGTTTTCATCATTTCTCCAACAGTGGCCGCAAAAATTTCCCTGTGAAACTATTTGCAAGATCGACAATCTCCTCCGGCGTTCCTGCCCCAACAATCTCCCCGCCGTGCTCGCCACCTTCCGGGCCGAGATCAATGATCCAATCGGCGCATTTGATCATCTCGAGATTGTGCTCGATCACGATAACCGTGTTGCCTGTGTCGCGCAGTTTCATCAACACTTGCAGCAATTTCTCGATATCCGCGAAGTGCAATCCGGTCGTCGGCTCATCGAGAATGTAAAAGGTCCGGCCGGTCGCTTTCTTGGCCAGCTCGGTCGCGAGTTTTACGCGTTGCGCTTCGCCGCCGGAGAGCGTTGTGCCGGCCTGACCGAGTCGCAAGTAACCGAGACCGACATCGAGCAGCGCATTTAATTTGTCGGCAATGCTCGGCACATTGCGGAAGAAACGCGCCGCTTCATCGACCGTGAGATCAAGAACGTCGGCGATATTTTTTCCCTTGTACGTGATCTCAAGCGTCTCGCGATTGTAACGCTGGCCGCGGCAAACTTCGCATTCGACGTAAACATCCGGCAAAAAATGCATTTCGATCTTGATCAGCCCGCCGCCCTCGCAATTCTCGCAGCGGCCGCCTTTCACATTGAAACTGAAACGCCCGGCGTCGTACCCGCGCACGCGGGCCATCGGCAGTTGCGCGAACAATTCGCGGATTGGCGTGAACGCGGCGGTGTAGGTAACCGGATTTGAGCGCGGCGTCCGGCCAATCGCGCTTTGATCAATGACAATCGCTTTGTCGATCTGTTCCACTCCGCGAATCGCCCGATAAGCGCCTGGCTTCTCTTTTGAGTTATAAAAGTGACGAAAGAGCGCGCGTCGCAAAATGTCGTCCACGAGGGTCGATTTGCCGCTGCCCGAGACGCCGGTCACGCAGGTCAGGCAGCCAAGCGGAAACGAGACGTTAATCTTCTTAAGATTGTTTTCCGCCGCGCCGACGAGCGTGAGCCAGCCATCAAGATCGTTGATGGTCGATCCGCTCGCCGCGGCGAGTGGTCGATGATTGATGGATCGCGGCTTCGTGCGCTGTTTCGGGATCGGGATGCGCGCGCGACCGGAAAGATAAGCAGCCGTTAAAGAATTTTTCGCGCGCAAAAGTTCTTCAATCGTTCCTTGCGCGACGATTTCACCGCCGCGCGGTCCCGCGCCTGGGCCAAGATCGACAACGTAATCGGCAGCGCGAATCGTTTCTTCATCGTGCTCCACCACGATGACGGAATTGCCGAGATCGCGCAGCCGTCGGAGCGTGCCGAGCAATCGCGCATTGTCGCGCTGATGCAATCCGATGCTTGGTTCATCGAGGACGTAAAGAACACCCGCGAGACCCGAGCCGATCTGGGTCGCCAGTCGAATGCGCTGCGCTTCGCCGCCAGAAAGCGTGCCGCTTTCGCGATTGAGCGTCAGATAACCGAGTCCGACCTCCACGAGAAATTGCAGGCGCGATTGAATTTCCCGAACGACTTCGGTCACGATAGTTCGTTGTTGCGCGGTCAGATCCAGATTGTCGATGTAGCGCACGGCCGCTTCGATCGTTTGTTCGCTAAACTGATGAATGTTTAGCTCGCGCGCCTGCCGATCTTTTATCGTGACCGCGAGAATCTCCGGCTTGAGTCGCGCGCCCGCGCAGGTCTTGCACGGCACGCGCGTCATGAAGGCGCGGATGCGATTACGGGTGAATTCGCTTTCTGTTTCTTCGTAGAGCCGCTGCATCTGCGGGACGAGCCCTTCGAACGGCTTTGCTACTCTCCTTTCTCCATTGCCACCGAAATTCATCTCGATGGGCTCACCGTTCGTGCCGAAATAGAGCGCATCTTTGAATTCGTTAGGCAAATCCGCAAACGGCAGGTCCTCATCGACATGAAAATGTTTCACCAGCGCGCCTTGCAAATGGCGATAATACGCCTGCATCGGCTTCGTCCCGCGCCGCCACGGCGTGATTGCGCCTTCGGCCAGCGTTCTGCTCGGATCGGAAATCATCAGATCAGGATCGCAGACCAGTTGCGTGCCGAGACCATGACAGGCCGGGCAGGCGCCAAGATGACTGTTGAAAGAAAAGTGTTTCGGCGTCAGCTCGCCAAGTGTGAACCCGGTCTCCGCGTTTCCGTAATCGGTCGAGTAGCGAAATTCTTCCCAAATTGCGTCCGGTTGGACGTTGGACGTTGAACGTTGAGCGTTGGACGTTTCTCGTCTTTCGCGCAAAACCGCCACGTGGTTCCCACCCCATTTCAGAGCCGTCTCGATCGAATCGGTTAGCCGAACGCGAATCCCGTCGCGCACAACCAGTCGATCGACCACCGCTTCAATTCTGTGACGCTGGGTCCTTTTCAGGCGAATCCGTTCGACGCCCCCGAGTTCGATGATTTCGCCGTCGATCCCGGAATTCGCCAGTCTGATTTTGCACCAGCGGCGAAAGGAGGACGATTCTTGACTCGGGCTCATACGCCAAAATTTGATCGACAATTTGTTGCGGCGTTTGCCGATGAATCGGCTTGCCAGTTAGCGGATCGTGCGGTTGACCCACCGCCGAAAAAAGGACGCGCAGGTAGTCGTAAATTTCCGTGGTGGTCGCGATGGTCGACCTTGGATTCGCGCCGGCGCTGCGCTGCTCGATCGCGATCGCTGGGGAAAGGCCTTCAATGAAATCGACATCTGGTTTTTCCATCTGATCGAGGAACTGGCGCGCATATGCCGACAAGCTTTCGACGTAGCGCCGTTGCCCTTCCGCGTAAAGCGTATCGAAGGCGAGCGACGATTTTCCCGAGCCGCTTAGCCCGGTAATGACGACCAGTTTCTCACGTGGAATTTCCACGTGGAGATTCTTTAGATTGTGCTGGCGCGCACCACTGATCTTGATAACTTGCGCAGGCATTCTGACGACGAATGTCGAACCTTTTAGTTAAGCACAACCGTCCCTTTTCTCCAGCGAAAAGCCCCGATTATGAGTGATGCCGGCCGCCAGCGAAAATCCCGGACTGCGAGCGACGCAGGCCGCAGCATCTCGCATGATGAATTGGCCCAGTTGCAGAAAAAGTTCAGTGAGATCAAACACTCCATCAACAATGCGCTTGCGGTCATGATGGCTCTTTCCGAAATGTCGCAGCGCCGCCCAGACTACGCCGAGAAACTGGCCACAAACGTGCTGACGAAAGCACCGCAGATCGTTTCGAGTTTGCAGGAATTCACGCAGGCCCTAAACGAGAAGGCCGGAATCACACCGGGAGGCGTGGCGGACCCGGCAAGATAATTCCGTCGCGAAGAGCTGCTGCGAATGGAGGCGGCCTCCGGCAAAAGAATCCTGATCGTCGAGGACGAGCGCGACGTTGTCGATCTGCTTACGCTGAACTTGCGTAAGGCGGGCGGGTTCGTTATCTCGACCGCCGCGGATGGCGCCGCCGGTTTGCACAAGGCGCGCACGGAAAAGCCGGCTTTCATCATTCTTGATCTCATGTTGCCGAAGATGCCGGGCCTGGAAGTCTGCAAGATTTTGAAAAGCGATCCTGCTACACGCCACATTCCAATCATGATGTTGACGGCCAAGGCGGAGGAAATCGACCGCATCGTCGGTTTGGAATTTGGGGCTGATGATTACGTGACGAAGCCGTTCAGCCCGCGCGAAGTAATTCTGCGTATTCAAGCGATCCTGCGCCGGGGCGACTCCACGCCAGAAGAGGAACGCCTCAGCGCCGGTTCGATCGTGATCGACCCGGCGCGCCATCACGTTTCCGTTGGCGGCAAACGGGTGAATCTCACCAGCATCGAATTCAAACTTCTGCGCACGCTGGTGCAGCGGCGCGGTCGCGTCCAGGCGCGCGATCGTTTGCTCTACGACGTCTGGGGCTACGAAAG
>QHQE01000188.1:0-2848 GCA_003219265.1 Verrucomicrobiota bacterium | reverse complement strand
AATGCTTTGGCTGATCATCTGCATCGCTTTGGGATCGACCATCGCATTCGCCTATGTGACCTGGCGAAACTGGATTGCGCCGTGGCGGCAAATCGAGCGGCTCGTCCGGCAAATCACTGCCGGCGAACGCCCGCGCACATTTCTTGTCGAAGGTGGAAGGCGGGCGCGGCGGATCAGTCTCGCGCTGGAAAATATTTTTGCGCGGCAGCACGCGATCGATGAGCAGATCGCACAGCGCGAGTCCGGGACGAAAACGATTCTCTCCGCCATGCACGACGGTCTGCTCGTGGTGGACGCCGGCGGCAGAGTTGTTGTGGCTAATGAGACTTTTTGGAAGCTGTTTTCTCTGCGCGAGGTTTCAGGAGGCACGCCATTGCTCGATGCCGTTCGCAATGCCGAGCTCCATCAACTGATCACGGAGACTTTGCGCAAAGGCGAACCGAGGCAAAGTGAGCTCGCTCTCACTGGTGCGCAAAAGAATTCTGAGCGCTGGCTGCAAGTCAGCGCCGTGCCGATGAAGGATGACAAAATCGGAACCGACGGCGCCGTTGTCCTGCTTCACGACATCACGGAGCTCAAGCGCGTCAACGAGATACGCAGCGACTTTGTCGCGAACGTCTCCCATGAACTGCGCACGCCATTGTCGATCTTGCGCGGCTATATCGAAACATTGCTCGACAACCCGAAAACTTCACCGAAAGAACTCGCCCGTATTCTCGAGGTCATGGAACGCCATTCCAAACGGCTCGGGCTGCTGGTCGATGATCTGCTCACGCTCGCGCAATTGGAATCGGCGAATTCGAATTTGCAGTTGAGCGAGGTGAATCTGTCAGAGTTGTTTGGCAAGGTGGTTCGCGATTGGGAAAAGAAATTGGTCGAGAAACGATTGAAAGTGATGGTCGATCTACCGGCGACGGTAGCGATCGTACGTGCTGATGAAACGCGCTTGCAGGAGGTTCTCTACAATTTGCTGGATAACGCGGTGAAATATTCGCACGAGAACGGCGAAATTCGTCTGCACGCTGAGCAAGGCGACGACGACGAAATCGCGCTGAGCGTGAGCGATAGCGGCGTCGGAATTGGCAAGAACGATCTCCCGCGCATTTTCGAACGCTTCTATCGGGCCGACAAGGCGCGCACCCCCGAAAGCATTCGCGGCACCGGTCTCGGCCTCTCGATTGTCAAACATATCGCGCAACGGCACGGCGGCCGTGTGGAAGCGGAGAGCGAGCTGGGGCGTGGAACCACCATTCGCGTGATCTTGCCGATGGCCCGGTAGCTGCCGAAGCGCGTCCGCTCTTCGTCACAGAAACGTAACAGTAAAGTTTTTGACCGGCGTCGCTCGGATGCGTCAGGCTCCGGTCCATGAAACTCTCAACACTTCTTGCCAAATTTACTCTTCCATTCCTGGGCCTGATATGCGCGAGCGCGGTGTCGGCGCAGATGACGATCAACGGCGCGGGCGCGACCTTTCCATATCCGATTTACTCAAAATGGTTCGACGAGTACGCAAAGGTCGATCCATCGGTGCGGTTTAATTATCAATCGATCGGCTCGGGCGGAGGACAAAAACAAATTCTCGCGCAGACGGTCGATTTTGGAGCGTCTGACGGTCCGATGAGCGATGACAACCTCGCGAAGGCGCCCGGAAAACTGTTGCACATTCCGACCGTGGCTGGCGCAGACGTCGTGGCCTACAATTTACCGGGAAACCCCGTGCTAAAGCTCGATCCCGGTGCAATTGCGGGCGTTTTTCTCGGTCAGATCAAGAAGTGGAATGATCCGAAGATCGCGGCGTTGAATCCGGGCATCAAATTGCCCGACCAGGACATCGTGGTTGTGCATCGCTCTGATGGAAGCGGCACAACCTACATCTGGACGGATTATTTGAGCAAAATTAGCTCCGAGTGGAAGCAGAAAGTCGGCACGAACACATCAGTCAACTGGCCAACAGGGCTCGGCGGCAAGGGCAACGAAGGCGTGGCCGGTCAGATTAAGCAAACTCCAGGCGCGCTCGGCTACGTCGAGCTAATCTACGCAGTGCAGAATAAAATGCCTTACGCGGACGTGAAAAATGCGTCCGGTGAATTTATGAAGGCATCGCTTGAATCGATCACCGCTGCCATGGCGACAGCTCAGATCCCGGACGACTTCCGTTTTTCCATGACGAACGCGCCGGGCAAGGACGCGTATCCGATCGCTGGCGCGACCTGGCTGCTCGTTTACGAACAGCAAAAAGATGCCATGAAAGGCAAGAAGCTTGTGGAATTTCTGAAGTGGGCCATGAAGGACGGCGAAAAGATGGCCAGAGATCTCCAGTATGCGCCGTTGCCGGAGAACGTTCAGCAGCGCGTCTTAAAGCGCGTCGACGAGATCAAGTACTAACCACTCCCGAGCCCCCGAAAGAAAGGCCATCAGGCGGATATGCCCATAGTCGCTCCCATGCCCGCGATCGAGCGGACGGCTAACGAAATGGCGCCGCCGTCGCGCTTTGGCGACAAAGCGTTCGAGTGGCTCACGCAGGCAATGGCGATGGCAGTGGTGGCACTCGTTTTTCTGGTCGGCTGGCAACTTGCGCGCGGCTCGTCGCTCGCCATCCAAAAATTCGGATTTCATTTTCTCGCAACATCGACATGGGATCCGGTCGCGGAACAGTTCGGCGCGCTCCCATTCATTTACGGCACGGTCGTTTCATCGCTCATTGGGTTAATCATTGCCGTTCCGCTCAGCATCGCGACCGCAGTTTATTTGACCGAACTCGCGCCGCTCTGGATCCGTCAACCGCTCGTATCGCTTATCGAGATGCTCGCCGCAATCCCGAGCGTGATCCTCGGCTTGTGGGGAATTT
>QHQE01000143.1 GCA_003219265.1 Verrucomicrobiota bacterium | reverse complement strand
TGCCCGCCAGCTTCTCGACACTGAGCGCGTAGGCCCAGTTGTTCGTCATCGAACAAAAATAATCGAGGCGGTCAGTGTACGGCATCGAGCTGAGGTAAGTCGCGTTTTCACCGATCTTTTCGTGATTGCGATGCAGATATCCGAAGACCGGCTTGAGCTTGCGAACGATTTCGCCCTCGAGCGCAACGTTCATGCGAAAGACGCCGTGCGTCGATGGATGCTGCGGTCCCATCGACACTTCCATTAACTCGCCATCGAGTCTTGAAGTCATTGTCGTAGGCGGCCGCTCGACTGTTTCGAGTATTTGCTCGCTCATTTCGCGTTGTAACGATGTAACGATTTAACGAGTCTCAGCCTCGTTTCGAGGAGTGATATTTTCCGCTCCGTCCAATTGCGGCCGTGGGCTATAATGCTTCCTCGCCTTCTCCAGCACCTCGTCGTGCGGCGTCGGTTCGAATTCGTAATCGTCCGGTTCGCGATAATCTTTGCGCATCGGGTAATCCTTAAATTCGTCCCACATCAAAATCCGCCGCAGGTCCGGGTGGCCGTCGAGGCGAATTCCGTAGAGATCGAAAATTTCCCGCTCTTGGAATTCCGCGCTCCGATAAACGGGAGTGAGCGACGGCAAACGCGTGCCTTCTGCGCGATCGGCCGTGCGCATCCGGATTATGACGGGACCGTGTTTGAGCGCGATCGAGTAAAGGTGATAGACCGCTTCGAGATAACCGGGAATTTTTTCCTCGGTTGCTTCATCGACATCTTTCTCCACGCCGTCGATCATCTTCTTCACTTTCACAGTCTTCTTTGCCGTGCGCTCGAGCCAATCGACTCCGGTCGCATTCGAGCAAAAATCGAGTCGCAGCGCCGGATCATCGCGCAGAAAGCGCGCAATCGCGGCTGCGTGTCCGTTGTCGATCAACAACGACGGCTGGTTCGCCGGCCCCGGATTCGGGACGATATCGATCTTGGCGCCGGGCACGGCCGCTTCGGCGCGCGCTTTAATTTCTTCGAGTGATTCCATCGCTAAGAGAGACGCAGGTGGATCGGCCGCTCCGTCAGACGATGATAAAATTTGCGGCTCCGCCGCCATTCTTTAGCATCGAGCAAGGCTTTGTCGCCTTGTAACTCATGTAACTTTTTTAACTCTGCCGCTCAATTTTCAGCGGATGAAACACATCTGGATTAGCCGGCGGCTCCAAATCATGCGCACCAAAGGCCGGCACTGGAAACTCGCTCGGTTGCGTTGGATCGAGGTGCTCAGCTTTGCTAGTGCCCGTCAGTTTCTGACTGTCGATCTTGCGTTGTAGTTCCATGAATGCGTGCAGCAACGCTTCGGGCCTGGGTGGGCAACCAGGGATGTAGACATCGACCGGGATATAGCGGTCGATGCCTTTCAAGACATTGTAGCCTTGTTTGAACGGACCGCCGGAGATCGCGCACGCGCCCATGGAGATGACGTATTTCGGATCGGGCATCTGGTTGTAGAGCCGCACGATCTGCGGCGCCATTTTCTTGGTCACCGTGCCGGCCACGATCATCAGGTCCGCCTGGCGTGGCGAGGGCCGGAAGATTTCGCCACCGAAGCGCGCGATGTCGTAGCGCGACGCCGCAGTTGCGATCATTTCGATCGCGCAACAGGCTAGTCCGAATTGCAGCGGCCAAATCGAGTTCTGCCGTCCCCAATTGTAAAGCTCCTGCATCGAGGTCACCCAGATCCCCTGTCGTTGTAGTTCGCTCCGCAGGCCTTCGTCAATCTGCTCAGTCATTCTTCCGCCTTAACGATTCAACGCTTTAACGTTCCACGTCTGTTCGCTCATTCCCCGTTTCTAACAATGTAACGCTTTTAGCGGTTTTAACTACCGCGCTAGCGCCCAACTTAAACACCCTTTGCTCCAAGCCCAAATGAGTCCTTCAATTAGCAGCAGGAGGAAAACCAGGATCGCGATGAACGCTCCGACCGGCAAGCCGGTGAAGGCCACGGCAAACGGCACCAGAAAAATCGCTTCGACGTCGAAGATTAAAAAAATGATGCAGTAAAGATAATACTGCGATCTGAACTGCACCTGCGCTTCGCCCAGCGATTCGACGCCGCACTCATAGATCGCGTTTTTTCCCGCACCCGGCTTCGGCGGCTGGAAAAAGCGTCGCCAAAGCCAGGCCAGCGCCAGCGGCATCAATGGGAATGCGACGGCTACGCCAACGAAAATGACGATGAAGAAATAAGGATTTGGGCTCATTGCTGCCACAACGAAACAGCCACAGATAGACACGGATTCACACTGATAAAGGTGACCAATACTACAGTCTTTTTATCCGGTTTGAAACTCACTCCTCGCCCGAGTCGCTCGCCGCTAGCCTGTGCGGCTTTACCTTCTATATCACTCATGCCATTCGTTCCATTCATCTGTGTTAATCCGTGGCCAAATGATCTGCCTTGATTAAAGGATTGCGCACCGCTTTTCTTCATCGCAGATGAACGATTTTCTTGACCAGATTTTCGTCCGCGCAAAGCAGATGCTCCTTCCGCTGCTAACGGGTGCGCCCGACTGGGTGATCCAGCTAGCATCGAGCCTCATCAATATTTTTGCGCTGCTCGGCGTCTTTCTCACGCTCTTTGCGCTTATCTCGGTGCTCGAACGGAAGATTCTCGGTCGCATGCAAAATCGCTACGGACCAAATCGCGTTGGGCCATTCGGGCTTTTTCAGCCGGTGGCAGACGGCATCAAGATGCTCATCAAGGAAGACATCGTGCCAGTGCGCGCGGACAAGGTTGTGCATTTTCTCGCGCCAATCATGATCGCCGCGACCGCGATTCTCGCCCTGGGCGTGATTCCTTATGGCCGAAACATGACGCCGTTCGCGATTGATGGCGGCATTCTCTTTTTCTTCGCCGTCGGTTCCACGACTGAGCTCGCCGTCTTCATGGCCGGCTGGGGGAGCAACAACAAATTCTCGATGCTCGGCGCGATGCGCGCCATCGCACAGATGATTAGCTACGAGCTGCCGCTCATTATTACGACGTTTCCAGTAGTGATGGTCGTCGGTGCACTTTCGCCCGACGCGATCGTCGCCGCGCAAGGTGGCTATGCGCTCGGCGTCATGCCGCATTGGTTCGTCACGACGCCGTGGGGCGCGGCTGCGTTCATTTTGTTTTTTGTTTCCGGTCTCGTCGAATCGAACCGCACGCCGTTCGATGTGCCGGAAGGCGAATCGGAAATTGTCGCCGGACACATGACCGAATACTCCGGATTCAAATACGCCACGTTTTTCATGGCGGAATATTTTGGAATGTTCGCAATTAGCGGCCTGGCCGTGACGCTTTTCCTCGGCGGCTGGCACGCGCCGATCGCAGGACTCCAGTTTATTCCGTCTTACGTCTGGTTTTTCGCGAAGCTGTCCGCGCTGCTTTTCGTTTACATCTGGGTTCGTGGGACGCTACCGCGCACTCGCGTGGATCAAATCATGAACTTCGCCTGGAAATTCATGCTGCCGATGGCCTTCACGTGTCTCGTCTCCGCGGCCGTCTGGCATTACCAAGGGCGCGGTTTGGCCGGATGGCTTTGGTCGCTGGGAGTTATCGTGGTTGTTTACGTCGCGCTTTCGCGGTTGATCGACACGCGGAAGAAATTTGCGACTCGCACCTATCGTTTCGCCGAATGAGCACCGCAGCATTTATCGTTATCGCCATTCTGATACTCGCGGCCGCACTCGCCGCGGCATCGCTACCAACGCTCATTCATGCGGCGCTTAGTTTTGCGGTGGCGTTTGTCGGCATCGCCGCATTCTTCTTTTTGCTCGGCGCCGAGTTCGTCGGCTTGGTGCAAGTCTTCGTCTATGTCGGCGCGGTCGCGGTGCTGATCGTGTTTACCATCCTCCTGACGCGGCGCGACGCGACAACACCTGATAAGTTCAACTGGGGCGGAGTGGTTATAGCAATCGCGGTGTTCAACGGTCTGGTCTGGGCAATTTTCCGCACCCCAGCTCTTTCAATCGGCGCGCCGCAAATTGAACCGCTCACGGTGAAGCGAATCGGTGAAGTGCTAATGACCGATTACGTCTGGCCGTTGCAATGCGTCGGCCTCGTGCTCACCGCCGCGCTGATCGGCGCGCTCATTCTTGTAATGGAGGAAAAGAATTCGAAAAGTTAAAAAGTTAAATGAGTTACAAAGTTACAAAGACAAAGAAGTCTGCTTTGCAGACGCGTGTAGGTGGATCGAGCGCTCCGCGCTCGCTGGTACAAATCTTGGCGCAGCCGCGAGCTGCCCTATTTAACGATGTAACATTTTAACGTTTTAACTTCCTGCGAAGCCATGACTCCAACGCTTCAACTTTTCCTCTTTGTCTCCGCGGCCTTGTTCTGCATCGGATTGCTGGCTGCGCTGAGTCGGCGCCACGCCATTTTCATTTTGATCGGGATCGAGATGATGCTCGCAGCGGCGAACTTGAATTTCGTCGCGTTCTGGCGCTTCAGTCCGCAACCGCAACCGCCCATCGGCGTCATGGTCGCGATCTTTTCTATCGCGATCGCTGCCGCGGAAGCCGCCGTCGGGCTTGCGTTGGTCATCGCCATTTATCGCCACTATCGAACGACCAACGTTGATCGACTCGACCAGCTCAAAGGATGAATTCAAAACTCGTGCTCATGCTCGCCTGCCGCGCCGGAGCTACGCGTAGGCAGGTGACCGTCCTCCTAATCGTCGCATGAGTTGGATCGTCACCAGCCTTTGGCTGATTCCCGCGGCGCCGCTCGCGGCTTCGTTGATCATTCTCAGTCTCGCCAACTCGCGGCGCTCGGCCGCAGCGGCCCTTGCGATCATCGGCCAGATCGCCGCACTCACATTGTCGATCTTGGCATTTTTGCCAACGCTCCAAGCGCCCGGCTACCGCTCCGTTCATAACTTCACCTGGTTCACTTTCGGCGAACAAGCGCTGCGCATCGGCTGGGTCCTCGATTCACTCGCCGCGGCGATGCTGGTGATGATCGCGCTGGTCGGGCTTTGCATTTTTGTTTTCAGCGCCGGCTATATGGCCGACGACAAAAATTTAACCCGCTTCTTCGCGTATCTCTCGTTCTTCTCTGGCGCCATGCTCGGCGTGGTCATCGCGAACAGTCTGCTTCTTCTATTCGTCTTTTGGGAACTGGTCGGGCTCGCGTCGTATCTGCTCATCGGATTTTGGATCCACAAACCGAGCGCGGCCGCTGCTGCGAAAAAGGCATTCATTACTACGCGTATCGGCGACCTCGGATTTTTCGTCGGCATTCTCTGGCTCTACGGCGGCAGTGGGACATTGCTATTCTACGATGGCGGAAAAGGTTGCCTCGAAACCGCTGGACTGCTTGGGCTTGGTGCGAGCGCCACGTTCGTCGCGCTGCTCATTTTTTGCGGCGCGGTCGGCAAATCCGGACAGTTCCCACTGCACATTTGGTTGCCGGACGCGATGGAAGGCCCGACGCCGGTCAGTGCGTTGGTCCACGCCGCCACCATGGTCGCGGCCGGCGTGTTTCTCGTCGCGCGGGTCTATCCGCTATTCTCGTTTGGCGCGATCGACGGGGTGACGCCTTCGCTCGTTGTCGTGGTTTCGATCGGCACCATCACAGCGCTGATGGCCTCGCTGATTGCGCTCGGACAATTCGATATTAAACGCATCCTCGCCTACTCAACGGTGTCGCAATTGGGGTTGATGATGGTGTCGTTAGGCGTGGGCGGTGTCGCGGCCGGCATGATGCATCTGATCGCGCACGGCTTTTTCAAAGCGCTCTTGTTCCTTGGCGCCGGCTCCGTCATTCACGGCTGTCACCACGAACAGGATATTCGCAAAATGGGCGGCCTGCGAAGCCTCATGCCGATTTCATTTCTCACCTACGCCATCGGCATGATGACCCTAAGCGGTGTGCCGTTCTTCTTTTCCGGAGGCTGGACGAAAGAAGAAATCCTGCATGCCACTGCGCATTGGCACGCGTCGCACATACCGCATTACCTGATGCTCGCCGGGGTGGTGCTGACCGCGCTCTACATGACGCGGCAAATGATCTACATTTTCTTCGGTAACCGGCGCGCGGCTTCCGAAAATGTACACGAAAGTCCGCCGATCATGACCCTGCCGCTGATCGTGCTCGCGATTTGCTCGATTGCTTTCAGCGTTGTGCTCACACCAGCATGGCGGTGGCTTCACAGTTATCTCACGGGCGAGCCGGCGCACTTTGACATCGCGCTTTTAGTCCAGCCGATGTTGTTCGTTTCGCTCGCGCTCGTCGCTGTCGGCATCGGACTCGGCTTTGTCATGTATGGCAAAGCCGGCCAGCTCGCCACGGGACGAGTCCGTCCGACCGGCGGACAAAATCGACACCGTACCGCGGAGATGGATCCGCTCGAGCGCGCGCAACCCGCACTGTTTCACTTTCTCGAAAACAAAATGTGGTTGGACGAAATTTACGACCGGACCGTCGTCGCGTGGAGCAGAATGGCCGCGCACGTCTCCGACTGGATGGATCGTCATTTCTGGGACGGTCTCGTGCGAGGATTCGCCGGGCTCGGGCAGCTCTTTGGAATTTTCAGCGCTAATTTCGATGAACGCTGGATCAACGTTCGCGTTGATGAAACCATGACCGGCACGCGCCGCCTCGGCCGTGTGATGTCCGCGTGGCACTCGGGACAAATTCAAACTTACCTCGGCATGCTCGCCGTCGGCATGCTCGCGCTTTTGATCCTTTACGCATGGCTGGCATGATTACGGCGCTGATTCTGATTCCGCTCTTCGGCGCGTTTGCGGTCTGCGTTTGGCCGCACACCAACGCGCGCCCGATCGCGCTGATATTCAACGCCATCACCGCAACTCTCGTATTTATGTTGTGGCGAAACTTCGACGCTACCGCGACCGGCCTGCAAATGGTCGAGCGCCACGTTTGGATTCCAGCGATCGGCGCCGAATATCTCGTTGGCATCGATGGCTTAAGTCTGCTGCTGGTGTTGCTGACGTCGATCATCATCCCATTCGCATTTCTCGTGCAGCGCATGGATCGCGGTTTTTGCGCGCTCATGTTGGTCACGCAATCTGCGCTCTACGGCACGTTCACCGCCCAGAATTTTGTTCTCTGGTTTTTGTTCTACGAGATGAGCCTCATCCCCGCGTTCCTGCTCATCAAAATCTGGGGCGGGGAAAACCGGGATCGCGCCGCGACCAAATTCTTCCTCTACACTTTTCTCGGCAGTGTTGCGATGCTGCTCTCGTTTCTCGGAATTTATTTCGCAAAGGGAACATTCGACTTCGCTCAACTCGCCGGTCTCGGAAAACAGGGACTGCTAAGCGGGAACGTCGCCTGGCTCGCCTTTGCCGGAATCTTTCTCGGGCTCGCGGTGAAAGTGCCGCTCTTTCCGTTTCACACCTGGCTGCCCGACGCGTACGAGACCGCGCCCGTCGGCGTTTCGATGGTGTTGACCGGCGTTCTCTCCAAGATGGGCGTTTACGGTTTCGTGCGCCTGCTGCTTCCGCTCTTCCCGAACGAAATCAAAATTCTCGCTCCGTGGTTACTCGGGCTGGCGGTTTGCTCGATCGTTTTCGCTTCGCTGGCCGCATGGGCCCAGTCCGATCTGAAACGGATGGTGGCCTATCTTTCGATCAACCATCTCGGCTACTGCATGCTCGGTCTCTTCGTGATCACGGCAACGACGGTGCGACCGGCGGTCGAAATGCAGGCGGCGTTGAGTGGCGTGTTCATGCAAATCTTCAACCACGGCATCACCGCAGCCGCATTGTTCTACTACGTCGGATTGCTCGAGCAACGGCGCGGCTTGCGCGGCATCAACGATTTCGGCGGACTGATGCAACGCACACCCCTGCTCTGTGGCTGGATGAGCGTTGCCATGTTTTCATCGCTCGGTCTGCCCGGATTGAATGGATTCATCGGCGAATTCTTAATCTTCAAAGGTTCCTTCGCCATCGCCGCTTCGTTCACGGCCGTTGCCGTGATCGGTCTTCTCGTCACAGCAATCGTGTTTGCGCGTGCGATGCAAGCGCTCTTCAGCGGTCCGCTGACGGAGAGTTGCAGCGCGTTTCCCGATCTCGGGCGAACCGAGAAGGTCGTGGTTGTGCCCGTCACGCTGCTCATGTTGGCGATCGGCCTCGCGCCGCAGTTCGTCTTCAACATCATCAACACAACCGTAATTCAAATGACGCGATTGTTGAGCTGAATGGGCAAAGAGATCATTCCCATACAGAAAATCGCTCCGGCGATTTTCGTACTTCGCGGCCAGAAGGTAATTCTGAGTCAAGACTTGGCCGCGCTTTATGGCGTGACGGTGGGCGCTCTGACCCAAGCGGTGAAACGTAATCCGTATCGTTTTCCAAAGGACTTTGTTTTTCAGCTTACGGCTGAAGAGTTTAGAAACTTGAAATCACAAATTGTGATTTCAAGTTGGGGCGGCCGACGACATTTGCCCTATGCCTTCACTGAGCAGGGCGTCGCGATGCTCTCGAGCGTGTTGAACGGCCAGCGCGCAGTAAAGGTGAACATAGCGATCATGCGCGCATTTGTGAAACTGCGCGAGACGCTTGAGACAAACCGCGAACTCGCCCGAAAATTTGCCGAACTGGAGAGACGCGTCGGGGAGCGCACGCGCCTCGCGTGCTGGCGATGGCACTTTCGCCATCGCGAACTTCCCCTTCGCTGCACGACTTCGGCCCTCAGCATTCGATCGAGAAGACGCTTTCCGGCGAGGCGCCAGGAAGGACATGCGAGGCGCGTGTGCTCCCCGATCCACATTCAATGATCGCCTGGACCATTTACATCACGTTTGCCGGAGCGGTGGCGCTGCTTTTCCTGCCGCGCGTTTTATCGCGCTGGGTTGCGCTCGCGACTGCCGCGGGTGGATTCGCGGTGAGTTTGGCGGCGTTCTTTAACGCGGTCGATGTTGGGACCTTCAAGACGATCGTGCGCGTCCCGTGGGTGCCCATACTCGGGATGGAATACCATCTCGCCGTCGATGGCATCAGCCTGACGCTCGCTCTCGTCACCAGCCTGACCGCGGTGAGCGCAGTGCTCTTCTCGTGGGATGTCGACCATCGGCAGAACGAATTTTTCTTCTGGCTGCTTGTTGTGGTCGGAGGCTCGTACGGCGTCTTTCTCAGCGCCGATCTCTTCCTTCTCTTCGTCTTCTACGAGCTCGTGATCGTGCCGAAATATTTCCTCATCGCTATCTGGGGTTCGACCAACAAAGAGTACGGCGCGATGAAGCTGACTCTCTACTCCTTCTTCGGCGGCGCGCTCGTCTTCATCGGAATCATCGCCGCCTACGTTACGGCCGGCTCACTCAATCTTCATGATCTCGCGGAATTCCCATTCACACCGCAATTTCAATCGTGGGCGTTCCCGGTTTTGTTCATCGGGTTCGCCGTGCTTGCGGGCATCTGGCCGTTGCACACTTGGGCGCCCACCGGTCACGTCGCCGCGCCGACCGCCGGCTCGATGCTGCTGGCCGGCATCATCATGAAACTCGGCTCCTACGGCGGGCTGCGCGTCGCGATGAACCTTTTCCCGCAAGGTTTCCAAATGTGGAGCGGCTACATAGCCGTTTTTGCTGTGATCGGAATCCTTTACGCCGCGGCGGTGGCACTGCGCCAGCGCGACCTGAAATTCGTCATCGGTTATTCGAGCGTGAGTCACATGGGTTTCGTGCTGCTCGGCCTGGCCACAGCCAACGTGCTCGGGGTCTCGGGCGCAGTGCTGCAAATGTTCTCGCACGGCGTGATCGCGGCCCTGCTTTTCGCCGTTGCCGGACGCATGATCTATCGCCGCACCCACACGCGCGATCTCGACGCGCTCTCATCGATGAACCTGAGCCGCGCACTGCCGTTTGCTGCGTTCTCATTTGTCATCGCGTCGGCGGCGTCGATGGGCATTCCCGGGTTCAGCGGGTTCGCCGCCGAAATCACCATACTGATCGGCGCGTGGAAAATTTATCCGATCGCAGTGTGGATCACCGGCGCCGGCATGGTTCTCGTTGCCGCGTTCACCTTGCGCGCGTTGAAGAGAACGTTCTTCGACACAGTCGAAGACGTTAAATCGGTTACAAGCGTTACATCGTTAGATCGGGAGACGTTTGAGCCGATCACGCTGGCCGAGAAATTAGGAGCCGGCCTGCTCATGTTCGCCACGCTCGCGGTCGGGCTTTACCCGAAATTGCTGCTCGACCGCATCGTCCCTGCCGTCGAAGCGATGCGGTTTCTAACGAAATGACTGATGAATCGTTACATCGTGATGACAAATCGACGCCCAACCGCTTCAACGATTTAACGGTTTAACGAATCGCGCATTCCGATGTCTTATCTCGAACTCCTCAAACTCGCCGCACCCGAAGCCACCGTCGCGGTAACGGCGCTTGCGGTTCTCGCCGTTGGGCTAATCCGGTGGGGCGAAACTCCGTCGAACCGACGAAGTTCCGCATTTTGCTCCGCTGTCGCCGGGCTCGGACTCGCAGCCGCGGTCGGGGCCGTAGTGATGTTACCGCAAAGCGCAACGCTCTTCGGCGGAATGCTGGTGATCACGCCCTTAACGTCGCTGTTCAAAATCATCTGCCTTGCGCTCGCCTTTTTCACGGTGGTCCTCGCCCGAACCGACCTTTCTTCGCGTAACCGTGGCGAATATCTCGCGCTCGTTCTGCTCGCCACGATTGGACTGATGCTGCTCGTCGGGAGCGAAGAGTTGCTGATGATCTTCATCGGACTGGAATTGACCGGCCTTTCGCTTTACGTCATGACCGCGTTCGACAAAACCGATATCCGCTCAGCCGAGGCGGGCCTGAAATATTTCCTGTTCGGCAGCACGGCGAGCGCGTTCACGCTTTTTGGATTGAGTCTCATCTACGGCATGTCAGGGACGACCGGGCTCGCTGTCATAGCGCAGAAGCTCAGTGCGCAGCCCATCTCACCGCTGCTCTTCGCCGGAATCGTCATGACCCTTGTCGGTTTTGCGTTCAAAATCGCCGCTGCGCCATTTCATCTTTGGGCACCCGACGCTTACCAGGGTGCGCCCGTCCCGAGCGCCGCGTTTATCGCTTCGGGTTCGAAGGTCGCGTCGTTCGTCGTGCTTGGAAAAATCGTGCTCGTCGGCTTCGGTCCCGACAAAGGCAGCGCCGCATGGCACGCCATGATTTCCGGCTGGGCGCCAGTGCTCGCCGTGCTCGCCGCATTGTCGATCCTCATTGGCAATCTCGTCGCGCTCGCCCAGTCCAACGTCCGCCGTCTGCTCGCCTACTCCGCCGTCGCGCACGCCGGTTACACATTGCTCGGACTCGTCGCTGGCGGGCGCGACGGATTTTCCGCGACGTTGTTCTACACCACCGTTTACGCATTCACGCTTGTCGGAGCGTTCGGCGTCGTGGCGCTGGTGCGACGCGAAACCGGCGGTGATGATTTAATAAATTTCGCCGGGCTGCGCGCACGATCGCCGTTGCTCGCCGGGTGCATGTCGATCTTCATGCTGTCGCTGGCCGGCTTGCCGCCGCTCGCAGGATTTTTCGGGAAGTTTTACCTGTTCATCGCCGCGCTGCGCGCCGGCGAAAACCACGGCCTGCTCTGGCTCGTCGCGCTGGCCCTCCTTGGCAGCCTCGTTTCGCTCTACTATTACCTGATCGTCCTCAAAGTGATCTTCGTTGATGAACCCGCGCAGCACGAGACCTCCCTGCCACGCCGCAATGTCGGCGAAGGCGGGGATTTCCTGCAACGCGTCTCGCTGTCAGTTCCAGGACCGTTGGTCGCTCACATTATCGCTTCGCTCCCCTGAGTCCACGCGAGCATTGAGCAAGTCGACGCGTTTCTGACATCCGCCTCTGTCTCTGATCGTCGTTCTCTGACGTCTGATCTCCGAGCTTGACGTCGCGTGCCGGCCCTGCAAAGAGTCGGCCCCATGAAAACTTCTCTATTCCTAACGACCCTTTTTGCGGTGGCAGTGATGGCCTCGCTGTCATTTGGGCAGAGCCCGGCCACATCGCCTGCGGCCCAGGGTAGCAAAACCGTCAACACAGGCCAAGTGGCGGTGCCGGCGCAACCGGCAACCGGACAGCCGAGCGCAGCCGACATGGAAAAGATGATGCAGCAAATGATGGAGCTCTCGAAACTGAACGAGAATCACAAGCTGCTCGCAGGCCTCGATGGCACCTGGAGTTACACCGTCAAGATGTGGATGAACCCTGATCCGAACGCCAAGCCACAAGAATCGAAGGGCACAGCGGTTCGGAAATCGATGATGGACGGGCGTTTTTTTGTCATGGACGTGACCGGGAAAATGGACATGCCTGGTCCAGACGGCAAAAAAAAGGAGATGACCTTCAAAGGCATGGGCATTGAAGGCTACGACAATGTGAAAAAGAAATTCGTCGGCACCTGGGTCGATAATATGGGCACCGGCATCATGATGTCGGAAGGCACTTACGATCCGGCAACGACGACGTTCACCTACACCGGCGAATACGAAGCCATTCCCGGCATGAAACAAAAGATCCGCGAAGTGATGAAGATCGCCGACAAAGACCACATGTCGTTCGAGTGGTACGAAGACCGCGGCGGCAAAGAAGCCAAAACGATGGAGATCAATTACACGCGGAAGAAGTGATCTCCGGTCGTTTCTGCTTCGTTTTTCTGGCGCTAGTGCCCTCCTCGTAAGGAGAGCGGAACCGTGGTTGCGCCTGGACTTGCAAGGACTCCGGTGGTTGGAGTGGTTGGCGCAGAAATCACTGTAGTTAAAACATTGGCCGGGGCGGGCACGGTCGAAGTTGCCCCGTTTAAAATCGGGACGCCGGCGGTCGCGTTCACAGTGCCGGCTGCAATGTTTGGTTGCGCGACGCTGGCTGGCACGGCTGCTACAGTTGCGCCGACATTAGCGGTTACTGGAGTGATCGTGATCATTCCACCAGAAGTTGGCGCGACGTTGCTCAGGAGCCCCAGAAGCTGAGTGCTGCTTGATACCGAAACTGCAGGTCCCGACGAAATCCCGCCCAATAAGTCGTTGGTGACCCGGCCGACCACCCCGCCGGAGCCGAGAAGATTGTTTATGGCAGTAGTGCCATTCGTCGGAATATTTCCCGCGACCGATCCCACGATGGGAAGCCCGCCCGTCGCGCCTCTCAAACCTGCAACGGTCCCGCCGTTGCTGTTCACGCCTAAAAAGTTGATCGAGCTGATGCTCTTCGCGAGCTGGTCATTGGACGCAAAAATCACGTTGGTCCCATGACCCATCACCAGGTTTGTTGGAACGAGGTCGTTTTTCGCTAACTGTTTCTTTTGCTCGTCAATCGCGGCCTGCATGAGCGGCATACTTGGCAACGGCCCCTCATCAGGGAAGTTTACCAGGGTGGATGTCTTAACGATCTGTTCAAGATCGACATCGATCGGATCGGGAATTTTTTTGGCGTCCGGTCGCATGATTACCATCTTGCCGGGACGGAGAAGCAACGAATCACCAAAGGTCCCGTTCCGCGACAAGCGCAAGCTTCCTTCCAGGACGAGGACCTTAATGTAACTGCCCGGAATATATTCCATCATGATCGTCGTGCCGGTGATGGCGGCGGTGACCGCTGCGGTGTGAATTTTTGCACCCCCCAATCCCTTCGGCACTTGGAGAAGCATCGACCCTTTCTCCAGCGTCATGTCGCGGGTTCCCGTCTTGAAACTAAAAAATGTCTCTGCCCCGATTCGCGTGAGCGTATTGTCTTGGAAAAGCAACTCCGACCGCGATCGCGCACCGGTCCGAAGGCCGAGATCGTCTTTGATGACCTCGCGCATCACGGCGGGATGACCGCCTTTTGCCGGGTCGATCACACTTACCCGATTGATAATCTTTGTGACTTCTGCCGATGAAAGCGGACCCGCGGCCGATGAATGTGCCAAAAAGATGCAACCGGCAGCGACAACAAGCAAAGAGAGATCGGTTTTAAGCATAGGCAATTTCTAGAGAGCATTATAATTGCCATAATTACACCGAACTGCAACTAAAATCGTATATTGAACCTCACCCCGCTCCCGACGTTGAAAGCGTCGTAATCAAAGGCCGACCGGTTTGAGTCATTTCGGGCCCCGAAAATCGAGGCGTCGACGCGCAGCCATCGCGCCGGATAGAATCCAATGGCGAGCGACAGCGTCTGATTGTGATCCACGCGACCGTCCTCGTCGTAAAATTGCGCCGCGTAGCGATAGAGCAAATCGGCATCGAGCGATCGCGTGATTTGCAGATGATAGGCTGCAAAAATTCCCGCCTGATCGCGTTCTTGCGACCGAGGTGTGGATTTGCCCAGCACGCCCGTGATCCCCGTCGTCAAAAAATGCGACCGTCCAAAGGCAAAACTCTTTTGTCCTCCAATCGTGACCTCATGATCCTGCAGCAGTTGGTTGCCCTCAGAATTCAGTAGCTCGGTGAAATCGTATCGGGCAAACGCGACAATTCCCGGAGTGCGTGGGACAAGCCACGTCAGACCGGCGCCTGCGGTTATTCTTTCAAAATCCAACTCGCTGGCTCGGTCATAGCGAAAAACGGAACTCGCGGCGGATATTTCCCCGACGAGCCCGCGGGAGATCGTCGGACGCCACGCGGCCCCCACATTGGAGGCGAGAAAAAAATCACTCCGCGTCCGGTGAGGCGTAAGATCGACATTGTTGGTATAAAATGCGGAGGCGTCCCCGAAAACGTTGAAACTGGGCTGTCGCTCTTGGTTCTTTAGAATGATTTGCGCGCCAAAGCTGTCATCACCGGAAGTGGTCGCACTATTGTCGGGCAGTGCGTTCCCGTTTGCGTCGAACGACGTTGTTCCGGGTGTTTGCGGATTCGTGAAAAGACGGGATTGAGTGATCGATGAAACCGCTTGTTGGCTGCGAGCCGCCGCAGCCGTCGTGAAAAGCACCGCCAGCACCAGCTGAGTGAGCTTCAATGACACGCCTGAGATTTAGCAAGGCATATGCCCCAGGAGCTGGGATAGCACACGTTGCCCGACAACCCGTCTGTGGGCATGCTTCCCGCTGCCTTCCAGATTGTGTTCCGCTGGCGCATCATTATTGTGGTTCTGCTGACCACGCTTTGCGCGGGCGCGGCGACCTGGCTCGACTGGAAGCGTCCAACCTACTACGTCCAGGCGGAATACCGGCTTCGCGATGTCATCGCTCGCTCCGGACGCACAACGCCGGTCAACCCCAATCTCGTCTTTCTGGCGATCGATTCCGATTCCGTGACTTTGGATGAAGACCTCGATCTCAATGGGCTGTTTCCCTCGAGCGCCCACGACCCCGAGTGCCGCCGCGCTCTTAAGATCATGAGCAAAGGTTGGCCGTGGGACCGCGAAATCTACGCCATAATTTTAGAGCGTCTCGCCCGCGCTGGGGCAAACGTGATCGCCTACGATTGCCTCTTTCCGGCGCCGACGCCGGGTGATGACGCATTTCGCGCGGCGCTCGATCAATTTAAGTCGCAGGTCGTGATCGGAAGTAACTTCGTTTCTCCCGCCCAGGTTGATCGATCGCGCCGCATTCCCTCCAGTTACGACCAGCCTGCGGCAACGCTAATCCCAAAGACGATGACGTCAGATGATCGCGTCGGGTTCACCAATTTTTTCACCGACGAAGACAAAATTGTGCGCGGAGCTCAATTCCGGGTCATGTTTCGGGAGCGCGAGAATCCGACGGTCATTTACCTTTCGCTCTCGGCCCGCGCTGTTTCAAAAGCAGGGCATCCGGAACTGGTTCCCCAGGACCTGGCAGAGCGTCTTATCCGCTTTACCGGTCCCCCTCGATCGGGCTTCCGGCCGCATTCGGTGTTCGAGATTTTTGTTCCCGAATACTGGGAACACAATTACCGGTCCGGCGAATTTCTCCGGAATAAGATCGTCGTCGTCGGAGCGGAAGGAAAGTGGCAGAAGGACGAATTGGACACGCCGTTCGGACCCATGCCCGGCGCCGAGGTCCACCTCAACGTCCTCAACGCACTGCTGCACGGCGAATTCTTGAAAGAACCTCCGCCACTGGCGAGCGCGGCGGTCACAACGCTGGCGGCTCTGCTTGGAGCTGCACTTTGTTTAAGTATTCGCTCCCCGTGGCTGCGTTTGTTTGCTCTTGTCGCGGCTGACAGCGCGGGGCCGTTATGCGCTCTCTGGTTTTACAATCACCGGGGCCTTTATCTTCCCTGCCTCGCGCCGCTCCTGGCCCTCAATTCGACCGTTCTCTTCTGCCTGGTTTCGGATTTCACCTTCGAGCTCATCGAGGAAGCCAAACTAAGATCGACATTGGAGAAGCGGGAAGATCTCACCCACATGATTGTTCACGATCTTCGGTCGCCGCTGACCGTCGTCACG
>QHQE01000126.1 GCA_003219265.1 Verrucomicrobiota bacterium | reverse complement strand
AAGAGCATATTTCAACTTACCGTTCTGAGCCGTTGTGACCGTCATGCAAAAACCGATGTCCCACCGTCGGAATTATAGCCCAACCGGGTGCCGCGCTTCGAAGCCGAACGGCATCCGATTCGTAGTTTGCCAGCGCGGCGCCTAGTGATCGGTGGAGTTGTTCCACGGCGCGGTATCGAGGCGTAGACTGGCGATGACCGCAAAGGTGTGGAAAGAACAATTTTTTGGCGCGGCCGACACCAAAGAAGAACACCGCGCTGGTCGCTGCCGGGAATTTCATGATAGAGTTATGGCATGAGGCGCGTCTTGACGTTGCCGGTCACGGTTGTCGCAACGGCGTTGGCGGCACTGGCTGCGGACGAACCGCCGCCGGACGACTCCGATGTTTCATTCGACGTCGAGCCGCCGCTGTTGATTCCAAATCGATCCGACGAACCGTTGCCTGCGAGTGCGGCGGCCACGCCCGCGCCGGATGTCGATCTTGCGCGGCTGGAAAAAGATTTCCAACGCGCGAAAAGAAACGCCGCCGGCGTCGAACGATTCTGCAAAATCGGCGCGCTATCGAAAGTGGAGGCGGAGCAGCGCGCACTCCGGGCGATTCGTCTGGACTCCGACCTTGCCAACGCGCGGCTCGCGCAGGCGAAAGCCGAACTTGCCGCGCAAGAATCTCAACTCGCAGCCGGCGAAAGCACCAAGGACGAACTGAAAGCAGCGAAAGAAACGCTCGCGCAACTAACTGAAGCCGCGCAGATCGCCGCGGCAAAACGTGAACGCGCCGAACTCGACGCCGCCGAAGCCAACGTCCGTCGACAACAGAAACTGCTCGCGCTCGGCAGCGCGCATAAATCCGATGTCAATCGCGCTCAAGAAAAACTCGCCGAACTCAAAGCGCCGAAAGATTAGAACGGTAGGGCGCGACGGCTCGTCGCGCCGACGAACCTTGAAAATGCCTAACCGATCGGAACCAATCGATCCGCGGGTGCGCATCGGCCATGTCCATCTCAAAGTCGCCGATCTCGAGCGCCTGCTGAATTTTTATTGTGGCATCCTCGGATTTGAATTGATGGAACGCCACGGCGACGAAGCCGCGTTTGTTTCCGCTGGCGGTTATCATCATCACATTGGCTTGAACACGTGGGACAGCGCGGGCGGCAGTCCGCCGCCGCCGGGAACGACCGGTCTTTATCATTTTGCTATTCTTTATCCGACGCGCGCTGAACTAGCCGGTGCATTGCGTCGCTTGCTCGGAGCAAACGTGCGCCACCCTTACTGGGTTCGGCATTGGGCGTTAGACGTTGAGCGTTGGACGTTTTCTAGGAGAACGGGCTAATATCCCGCAGCTTGTCCGTCTTTGCGTGATTCGCTGGCGCCGACATAGACGCGCTGACCATCGTGCATCTCCACTTTAATGGCTTGGTAACCGCCGTAGCCGCCGACGTCGAAGCGGACGTCGTGACCTTTTTTGCGTAGTTCGCGCACGCTTTCATTGGGAATGCCACTCTCGACTTCGACGTATCCGCCTGACTCAGTCATTTTTTCGCCGGTCGGTTCGTTGTCGCCTTCATGTTGCCAGCGCGACGCGTCGCCCGCTTCCTGCACGTTCAATCCGAAATCGATCTGATTCGTGAGCACTTGCACGTGACCCTGCGGTTGCATCCCGCCGCCCATCACGCCGAATGCTTCCCACGGTTTGCCATCCTTCATTACGAAACCGGGAATGATGGTGTGAAACGGACGCTTGCCCGGCGCATAAACATTCGCGTGCCCCGGCTCCATCGAGAAAAGTTCGCCGCGATCCTGGAACATGAAGCCAAGTCCAGGCACGACGATGCCGCTACCCATGCCGCGATAATTGCTCTGGATGAGGCTGACCATGTTCCCTTCGTCATCGGCGGCGCACATGTAAATCGTGTCGCCTTGATCGATCGCCGGATTTCCCGCTTCGGCTTTTTTTGCGGCGAGGTTTGGATCGATCAACTTGCGCCGTTCCGCCGCATAATTTTTGGAAAGCAAACCGGCGATCGGAATCTTGGCGAACGCGGGATCGGCATAAAATTTCGCGCGATCCGCCCACGCGATTTTCTTCGCCTCGATCATCGTGTGCAACGCTTGCACCTTGCCGAAGCCCATCGCGCGCAGATCGAATCCTTCGTCGAAGACATCGTAGCCGCGATAATTCGTCGAGACCGGATCGACCCATGTCGATATATGCTTTTCGAAATCGGTTTTGCGCAGGAAGCCGCCATTGACCTGCATGAACGCGTCGATCTTGTCCGCGATCTCGCCTTTGTAAAAGGCATCGCGGCCTTTCTCGCCGATCAAGCGCAAGCTTTTCGCGAGCGCCGGATTTTTGGAGATGTCGCCTTTCGCCGGCGCGCGCCCTTTGCCGTCGAGCGTATAAGTTTCGAGAAAACCGCCCGGCATGTTTTTGTAGAGCGGCACGCTCCGTCCCCAGTAGTAAGCGATCAGCTCCGTGACAGGAAAACCTTCCTCGGCATAGCGGATCGCCGGCGCGAGATCGTCGCTCAGTTTGAGTTTGCCGAATTTCTTGTGCAGCTGCGCCCACGCATCAACCGTTCCCGGCACACTGATCGGCAACATGCCGAGCGGCGGAATTGTTTCGCGATGCAGCTTGGCGAGTTCGGACTTCACCTGATCGTAACTCAGGCCAAGCGGCGAACGTCCGCTGCCGTTCAAGCCGTAAAGCTTGTTCTCTTTTGCGCTGTAAACGATCGCGAACAAGTCGCCGCCGATCCCGTTCGAGACCGGCTCCATCAGACCAAGTGTGGCGTTGGCGGCGATCGCCGCATCGACCGCGCTGCCGCCGCGTTTCAAGATGTCGAGCCCGACCTGCGTCGCCGCCGGCACGCTCGTGCAAATCATTCCGTGCCGTGCAATTACTTCCGATCGCGTCGTGAAATTTCTCCCCGTGATACGGTCGATCTGCGCGTTAAGCGAAAGATCGACCAGCAAAATTCCGAGAATCGCGATCGAATGATTAAGTCTCCTCATCCGCTCAATTTAAATTCACGTCAGCGAAATGGGAAGCGATGTTGGTAGGGCGAGACTCCGTCGAGCCGACGAACCGGATTCCACGGTCCCGCAGAGCGGGGTCGCCGACCGCCCTGCCGCCAGAGACGGCGGCAGCTACAATTTATGTCGACAAGGGGGCCGGAATTTTGCAATGAAGCTTGCAGGGTTTCGGGGCAAACCTAACGAATCTAAAAATATGAACTGGAAAAAACTCTTCTTCGCATTCATCGCAGCTTGGGTCTTCGTATTCGTCTATGAATGGCTCTTTCATGGCATATTCATGAAGAGCAATTACATGGAGACGGCGACGCTATGGCGGGACGACGCCGGCTTTAAGGCTCATTTCCCTTTGCTTGTTCTTGGCCAGGGCGTCTTCGTTTTCTTTTTTACGATGATCTTCGTCCGCGGCTTTGGCAGCGGCGGCGGCACAGCTGGTGGATTTCGCTATGGAATCCTGATCGGCTTGCTTGGTTGCGGCGCGAATATCATTCAGTATGCCGTCCAGCCGCTCACCACAACGATCCTTATTGCGTGGTGCATCGGTGGCATCATCGAATTTGCGATCGCGGGTGCAATTGTCGGCGCGATTTACAAACCGGCCATACCGCGCATGTAGATTATCGGCGACCGCTGTAGCCTCTGTAGGGGAAGCTGTCAGCTTCCCCTCTAATTCTCCCCGAGACTCTCTCTTTGCGGTGAAATTGCTTTCAAGCGCGCACCGCCATCCATTATCATCCCGATGGATTTTCGGATATGGAACAGACGGTTGGCAAACTGACGACAGGCGAACCGCTGAGCGTCGATCAGCTCATCGAATACTTGCCGGCGCTCAAGGAGGTGGCGCGAGCGCAGATCGAGAATTGGGCGAAAGGCGCGGCGGTTCTGCATCGCTACAAGAAAGGCGAGTTTGTTTGCGAGGAAGGAGAGTTTGGTTCGACCGCGTATTACATCGTCTCCGGGACGGTTGATATTTTCATTCACAATCCGCTCGCCCACCTGCGCACGCGTCCGGCCTTCGGGTTTTTCGGACGCAGCTTTTCGCGGATGAAAAGTTTTTTGGCCGATGACGCGGAAGATCGGCGCGCGGAGGCGCACCAGCGGCAATTCATCGGCATCGATGCGAATGTCGATCTTCCGATCAACCGGCCACTGGCGCAGTTGGGCCCGGGCGAGCTTTTCGGCGAAATGACTTGCCGCACCTACCAACCGCGCTCGGCCACGGTGCAGGCGCGCGAGCCTTGCGTGATGGTGGAAATGCTACGTGTTATCCTCGACATGCTGGTTGGCAATCGGCAGCCGTCGGAAGCAACCAAGGCAACGTCGAAAGTGAAGATGCCTACTTTCAAGGGCACCTCATTCAAAGCCGAGTTGGACAAAAAGTATCGCGAGCGCTCGCTCAGCAGCCATCTGCGCAGTGTGCCGCTCTTCGCCACGCTGAGCGAAGAGTTCCTGAATTATCTCAAGGAAAAGGTCGAGCTGGTTTCTTACAATCAAAACCAGGTGATCTGCAAAGAGGGCGAAGAAGCGGATGCGTTTTACCTCGTCCGCTCGGGAATGGTGCGCGTCTCGCAAGCCATGCCGGGCGGCGAAATGGTGCGCACTTATTTGAGCCGCGGCGATTATTTCGGCGAAATCGGATTGCTCCGCTCGATCAAGCGCACCGCGACCTGCGCCGCGCTCGACGCCGTCGATGTTGTGAAAATTCCCGCGAGCGAGTTCAATCTCATGCTCGAGAAATTTCCCGACGTCCGCGCGCAGCTCGAGCCGGTGGCCGAAGCGCGGCTGACTGCGATCAAGGAGCGAACACTTCCCGCCGGTCTTCGGCTCGATGATTTTCTTAGCCTGGGATTGTTCGAGGCGCAAAATCTCCTGCTCATCGATCTCGACAATTGCACGCGCTGCGACGCTTGCGTGCGCGCTTGCGCACAAGCCCACGACGGCGTGTCCCGCTTGCTGCGCGACGGTCTGCGCTACGATCACTTTCTTGTCGCCACTGCTTGTCGATCCTGTCGTGACCCGCTTTGTATGACGCAATGCCCGGTTGGCTCGATTCGACGCAAGGAAAATCTCGAGATCATCATCGAGGACTGGTGCATCGGTTGCGGCAAATGCGCCGAGCTTTGCCCGTACGGCAACATCAACATGCATCCGCTGGAAGTGATCAAGGAGGTAAAGACCGAGATCAAATCCGAGAAGGAAGGCGCTCCGCCCAAGGTCAAGATCGAGAAGAAAAAAACGACCGCTTACAAGGCGAACACTTGCGATCTCTGCACGCAATTGTCCACGCCAAGTTGCGTCTATGCCTGTCCGCACGACGCGGCCAAGCGCGTCGAGCCGCGACGCTTTTTCGGCGATGCGCTGCTGGCGCAGGATGAATTGATACAAAGCGCGTGGTCGCCGGCGCAACACTACGAAACGCACCACACACACTGATGGAAATCCCAAGTCCCAAGTCCCAAATCCCAATTGCCCCGGGTCAATGCTCGACGCGCAGGCCGAATCGATTCGGATTTGGAACCTGGGTTTTGGGATTTTGAACAGATGCGCATTTTTAACCGCGCACACGTTCCGTGGTTCATCTTCGTTCTCCTCGCGACCGTGGCGGCGATTGTTCTTTACGTCGCAAACTTTCATCCGCAGCGCATGCCGGCGGGAATTCACTTCCCAGCCTATCTTATTCAAAAGCCGTCCGAGCATCGCAGCGTTGGCGGCACGCCGCTCGGTCTCATTTTTGGCGCGATCTCGTTTGCGATTTTCATCTTCGCGACGCTGCTCGGCGTGCGCAAAAAAGTGGTGCTCTGGCGGCTCGGCACACTGCAACGCTGGATGCGCGCGCATATTTGGCTCACCCTGCTCACGATTCCGCTGGTCATTCTGCACAGTGGATTCCGGCTCGGCGGTCCAATGACGACGCTGCTCATGGCGCTCTACGCGATCGTCATGGTTAGCGGCATTTATGGACTGATCCTGCAGCATCAAATGCCGCATCTCATGAAAGAACGCTTGCCGGCTGAAACCGTGTTTGAGCAAATCCCGCACATTCGCTCGCAACTTTACATGGCTGCGGAAAAATTGCGTGATTCGTTCAGGCCCATGCCGCCCAAGAAAACGGACGCTGGCGCACCGGCGCCCAGTCCGGCAAAATCGGTTACCGCAGGTTCAACGCCGATGTCTTCGACCGCTGGCGACCTGAGCACGCCGACGGCTCGTGCGAAGTCCACTGTTGGTTCCACCATCACGGCCGAACCGATCAGCACGTCCGCGGCGACGGCGGCAGAAGCTACGGAAGTAAAAGCAAGTGAGATTGCGCCACCTGTAGCCGGGGTCGCCGAGCCCGGCGCGCAAACAATTCCATCGTCGCCTGCGACCACGGGCGTACAGTCAGCGGCAGCGTCGGCGGCTACAACTGTTGCTAAACCCGCGACCCTGGCCGCTAAACCTGGGGCTGCGACGGCAGCCAAACTCGCGCTCGACCCAGCATCAGAAGCGGCCCTAGTCGAGTTTCTCGAGCGGCAAATTCTTCCCTATCTCAGCGCGCGCCGCGGCGAAAAATTCCAGCTCAACAACCCGCGCTTTTCTGACGACACGTTCCGTTTCGCAAAATTGCGCGTGGCCGAAGCGTATCGCAGCCGGGTTGAAGAAATCCAGGTGTGGTGCGACGAGCGCCGTATGCTCGATCTGCAAACGAAACTGCACCATTGGTTGCACGCCTGGCTGTTTGTGCACGTGCCGTTTTCCTTTTTGCTCCTGATGCTCACGGCGTGGCACGCGTTCGTGACCCTTTTTTATTACTGAGCGCCTGCCATGGCCGCGCCTCGTCGAACCCAGAAACAGATCGCCGAGCGCTACAAAGGCAATCTCGGTTATTACAACAAAAAACATTCCTGGCGTCGCGCCCGTCACTGGGTCAGTTTCCTCGCGATCGTCGGCGGGATCACCGGCATCGTTCTTTTTCAAATGCACGGCCACGAGAAGTTTTTCAACGCCGGCAAAATTTCGAGCAATCACGCGGCGTTCGGCGACAACTGCGCGAGTTGTCATGACAAATCACTAATGACAGGCGGCGCGCTCACAGTTCAAAAATTTCGTGAGGTCGTGAAGGACCGTTTCCGAAATGGAATCGCGTTCGAACCGATCGATCAACGATGCGAGACGTGTCATCAACTGCACGCATTCCATCAGGCGAACGTGGTGCAGAACCGCTCCTGCTCAGTTTGTCATCAAGAACACCAGGGGCCAGGACCGATGAGATCGGTGGCGAGCTTCAACTGCGCGTCGTGTCATAACAACGGCCAGACCATGGCGGCATCCGCGCAAAAAGGAATGCAGCTCTCCCCAGCAGCGTTCCATCGACATCCACGCCCGGTCGAGCGCGTAGTTTTCGAGTTGCCGCGACCGCCGCGCGGCTACACCCAAGTCTTCTCCTCCTTCTGGGCCGGGCATCCGGAGTTCCAGCTCGATTATGAGAAAGCGCGCGATCCCGATTACGATTGGAAGGAACATCGCGACATTTTGCGCTTCAATCATCAGCGCCATTTCGCGCCGGACATTTCGTGGGTCAACGGCAGGAAGCTCGACTGCAATTTCTGCCACAAACCCGATGCGGAGGGCCGTTATTATCAGCGCATCACCTTCGCGGCCAATTGCCAGGCGTGTCACTCGCTCCAGTTCGACGCGAAAAATCCCGACCTGAAAGTTCCGCACGGCGACGTCACTCTCGCGCGGACCTTTTTGCGCACATTGCCGGCACAATATGGGGACTACGCGCGACTGAAAAAAGGAAAGACGCGGGAGAGCGAAGTCCAAAATTTTGTTTCGCAGCAAATCAGGCAATTGCGCGAGCAATTTCGCACGGGCGAAGAATTGGAGCGGGCCGTGTTCTTCACGAGCGATCCCTACAAACCGCAGCGGCAAATGGGCCCTGCGACGCGCGCGAACTTTGCCGGCTGCGCTTTCTGCCACGAAGTGAAGCCGCTGGCGAACGCGGCGCCGGTGATCACCAAACCGATTTTGGTCGATCGCTGGATGCCGCAAGCGCGATTCGATCACGCCAAGCACGCCAGCGTGAAATGCGATGATTGCCACCACGCGACGCAAAGCCGCGAGACGGCCGATGTGCTCATGCCGGCAAAAGCAAACTGCGTCACCTGTCACAGCCCGGCAGGAAAAGTGGTGGCCGAATGCATTACCTGCCACACTTATCATGCACCGCCGGAGGCCATGTTGGCTGACGCGCATAACCCCGCGATCCGGTCGTTGAAGCAAATGCTGCTCGGGCAAAAGTAAATCCGTAGCGCAAGTTTCTCCGCGGCTGCCGGACGAATCACTTGGAGTTGGACGTTTTCCGGGATGAATAATGAAGAGCAAAAACCCCTCGCGCTCGGCTACCGCATGCCGGCGGAATGGGAACCGCATGCCGCGACCTGGCTCTCGTGGCCTCGCCGCGAGGGAATCAGTTTTCCCGATTCGTTCGATCGCGTCCTGCCGACGCTGCGCGCAATGGTTGAGGCGCTGATCGAATCGGAGAACGTTTGCATCAACGTTTGTAACGGCGCTCATGAGGCCGAAGCGCGGAAAGTCTTGCGCGGATTGTCGATGGAACGAATCACGTTCCATCGCATTCCGACCAACGAGCCGTGGTGCCGCGATCACGGACCGATTTTCTTGACGCGAAAAAAAGAACCGCGTCTCGCAATTGTCGATTGGGATTACAACGCGTGGGGAAATAAATATCCGCCCTTCGATCTCGATGAAGTCGTCCCCGCGCGCGTGGCGGAGATTTTCGATGTTCCGGTGTTTTACCCGCGCATGATTTTGGAAGGCGGCGCGATCGACGTGAACGGCAATGGCGCGCTCCTTACGACCGAGTCATGTCTACTAAATCCAAATCGCAATCCAAATTTGGATCGCGACGAAATTGAAACACGCCTGCGCGATTATCTCGGCGCGCGCGAAATTCTTTGGCTCGGCGAGGGAATCGAAGGCGACGACACCGACGGTCACATCGACGATCTGGCGCGTTTCGTTTCCGGGCGGACGATCCTTACGGTTGTCGAAGAAAATCGCGACGACAAAAACTACGAGCCGTTGCGAGAGAACCTCGCGCGCTTGCGCAAGATGAAGATCGGCAATCGCAAGATCGACATCGTGACATTGCCGATGCCGAACAAAATTGTACGCGAAAATCTGCGCTTACCGGCCAGCTACGCGAATTTCTACATCGCGAATTCATGCGTGCTTCTGCCGACGTTCGCTGATGCGAATGACAGAATCGCATTGTCGATCCTGCAAAAGCTTTTTCCAGATCGCCGCGTCATCGGGATTGATTGTCGCGAATTAATCTGGGGCCTCGGGACATTTCATTGCCTGACGCAACAGCAACCGGCAGTAAAATAAAGGAAACGCCCAACGCTCAACGTAGAATGCAGAGGATTCGAGATTGAGCGTTCGGCGTTCTAATCTGGAAATCGCGCGGGCTTGTAGCCGCTTTTCAAAATCGCGTCGTGCAAATCGGGTGTGTGCGTTTTGCGGGCATCGAATGTGACGATGACGCGCTCGCGGCCAAGATCGACTTTGACGTCGCGAACGCCGTTGATGCGCATGAGCGGTTTGCGCAGTTTCCGCACGCATTCGTCGCAATCTTCGCCTTCCGTCGCGATTTCGATCGTTTCCAAAATTGCGTGATCGGCCCGCTCGGGATTGAACGGGTCGTTCGGTTCGGGTTCGTTTGGTCGCGCCGGATCCATTACCTATTTAACGTTACTCGCAGACGCGCTGGCCGTCGCACGTGCGATTGGCTCGAGCACGCGCCAGACGTTTTCGGCGAGAATGTGTTGGCCAGCTGCATTCGGATGAATCCCGTCCGGCAAATTCAATGACGGGTCGCCGCCGACGCCTTCGAGCAGATATGGCACAAGCGCGGCGTGATTTTTCGTCGCGAGCTCGCTGAACATCTTCCCAAAGGTGAAAACGTACTCGTCGGCTGTGTAATTTGGGAACTGCATTCCCGTGATTATCATTCGCACATTGGGATTGTGCGCTTTTACCTGGTCGATGATCTCCTGGAGATTGCTTCGAATTTTGTCAATCGGCACGCCGCGAAAAGCGTCGTTAATGCCCAGTTCCAAAATGAAGATGTCGATCCTGCGCTTAAGATGAGGCGGGAGTCGGCGCAATCCGCCTTCGGTGGTGCCACCGCTGGCGCTGGCGTTCGTTACTTCAAAGCTCAAACTTGCCGCGTGCAATTTGTCGATGAGCAACGCGGGGTAGGCTTCGCTTTGCCTGAGCCCGAATCCTTCCGACAAGCTGTCTCCCAGTACGAGGATGCGTTTCGTTTGAGAAGAGTAGTGTCGTGCCGCGCCTGCGGAGTGCATGCACAAGAGCGATAAGACGACGACGCCGAGAGCTCGAGCGAGATCTTTCATTTAGAAAATGTCCAACATGCAACGCTGACTGGTTTAGATTCAGACAGAGTTGGACGTTGAATGTTGAACGTTGAGCGTTGAGCGTTTTCGGTTTAACGCTTTAACTCTTCAACCCCTTCCACACTCCTATGGCAAATTACGCAATCAACGGCTTCGGGCGCATCGGCCGCAACGTCTTGCGCGCGATGACGCAAAAACAAGTCGAGCGCGTTCGCGCGATTAACGATCTGACCGACACGAAGACGCTTGCCCACCTCCTCAAATGGGACTCGGTTCATGGCAAGTTCAACGGCGAAATCGGTCACGACGAGGAAAACATCGTCGTGCGCGGCCACAAGATTAAGATTTTGAAGGAGCGCGACCCGGGAAATCTCCCGTGGAAAACTCTCAATGTCGATGTTGTCCTGGAATCGACCGGATTTTTTACCAGCCGCGACAAAGCTGAGCTGCACATTAGTAAGGCCGGGGCAAAACGCGTCTTGATCAGCGCGCCGGCGAAGAATCCGGATGCGACGCTTTGCATCGGCATCAACGATAATATTTACGATCCGGCGAAGCACACCATTGTTTCGAACGCCAGCTGCACGACCAATTGTCTCGCGCCACTGGCCAAAGTTTTGCGCGACAAATTCGGCGTCGAGCATGGTTTCATGAGCACGATTCACAGTTACACCAACGACCAGCGCATCCTCGATTTTCCTCATGAAGATTTGCGACGGGCGCGCGCGGCCGCGATCAGCATCATTCCATCGAGCACGGGAGCGGCCAAAGCGATCGGCGAAGTGATTCCGGAATTGAAAGGCAAATTAAATGGCGGCGCGTTTCGTGTGCCGACGCCGGACGGTTCCGTGACCGATTTCACCGCTGTTCTTTCAAAGGACGCGACGGTTGATGCGATCAATGCCGCATTCAAAGATGCCGCGAGCGACAAGAGCTACAAAGGGGTGCTCGAATACAGCGATGAGCCGCTCGTTTCGCGGGACATTGTGGGCAACCCGCACTCGTGCATTTTCGACAGCAAACTGACGCTGATGCTCGGCAACCGTTTCGTGAAAGTCGTGGGCTGGTACGACAACGAGTGGGGCTACAGCAATCGCTGCGTGGAACTGCTGGAGATGTTGGGGAAATAAAATTCGGCCATGGAGTACTGGAGTAAATAAATTCTGTGACACCACTCCATCACTCCAATACTCCATTCCTCCGGCGAACATGAAACTCGCTCTCCGAGACCTCGATGTTCGCGGCAAGCGCGTGCTTGTGCGGGTCGATTTCAATGTGCCGATCGAGGAGCACGCGGGAAAAATCGGGATAACCGATGATACGCGCATTCGGAAAAGCTTGCCGACCATCAACTACCTGCGCGAACACGGCGCGAAGACGATTTTGATGTCGCATCTCGGCCGGCCAAAAGGGAAGCGCGTCGAAAAATATTCGCTTCGCCCGATCGGAGATCACTTGCATTCACTCATCCATTGTCCGGTCATCTTCAGTCAGGACACCATCGGGACCGTACCGGAAAAGATCATTCGGCACATGCAGGAGGGCGACGTTGCCTTGCTGGAAAACGTCCGCTTTCAACCGGAAGAAGAAGCGAACGATCCGAAATTCGCCGAAGCGCTCGCGAAACTGGGCGATCTGTATGTGAACGATGCGTTCGGCTCGGCGCATCGCGCACATGCCTCGACCGCCGGCATCACAAGATTCGTCGCCCAATCAGCGATGGGTTTTTTGATGGAGAAAGAATTGAAATATCTGCACGAGGAACTCGACAAACCGGCGAAACCCTTCGTCGTGATCATGGGCGGAGCAAAAGTTTCCGATAAGATCGGCGTCCTCAAGGCGCTCATGGAAAAGGCCGACACGATTTTGATCGGCGGCGCGATGGCAAATACCTTTTTCAAGGCGCAAGGAATTCCGATCGGCAAAAGTCGCGTCGAATCCGACAAACTCGATCTCGCCCATGAACTGGTCGATCTGGCGAAGAAGCGCGGCGTTAGATTTTTGTTGCCGGTCGATGTGGTGGAAGCGGAGGAAATCTGCGCGGGCGCGGCGATTCGAAACACGAGCCGGCTCGCGCCAAACCACGGAGTGAGTGACGGTTGGCAGGCGGTCGACATCGGGACGGCGACGATCGCGCTTTATCGGGAGGAAATCGCGAAAGCGGAAACGATCCTGTGGAATGGTCCGTTGGGGATTTTTGAAATTCCGGATTTCGCGGAGGGAACAATTGCCATCGCGGAAGCGCTCGCGCAATCGGGTGCAATCACCATCATTGGTGGTGGCGATTCCGTCACTGCGGTGACGCAAGCCGGCCTCGCGGACAAGATGAGATTCATTTCCACCGGCGGCGGCGCTGCCCTGGAATTGCTCGAAGGGAAAGAATTGCCGGGCGTCGCAGCGTTAACGGAAAAGGAGTGATGGAGTAGTGGGTTGATTCTTGCCAACACTCCAATACTCCAGCTCCTGAATCCGAGTCATGCGCAAAAAAATCGTCGCAGCCAATTGGAAGATGAACATGACGCAGGCCGAGTCGGCAGCGTTCATCAAATCGCTGCTACTTGAGATCGGCGACATGGCGGATGTCGAAGTTGTCATTATCCCGCCGTTTACGGCGATCACGAAAGTCA
>QHQE01000183.1 GCA_003219265.1 Verrucomicrobiota bacterium | reverse complement strand
GCGCCACCAGATTGATCGGCCCGTAATAGCTGAAAGTCTCCTGGTCAAAATCGTAGGTGTAATGCTCCTGAATCCAGCGCGCGCCCACCGGGTGCAGACCGATCGAGAAGAAAAACGAAAACGCGAGATAAACCAGCCCCGCCCAGCCGCAGAAATATACGACCGCAACATCGTAGAGCACCGCGAAGGCGAAATTGACGACGAACCATCGGTCCCGCATCGTGATCGCTTTCAAACGCGGCGGCCGGGTCAGTTGAAAAAAAGGAAAGAGCGTGAGCCA
The DNA here is from genome assembly GCA_003219265.1 of Verrucomicrobiota bacterium. Taxonomy (GTDB): domain Bacteria; phylum Verrucomicrobiota; class Verrucomicrobiia; order Chthoniobacterales; family UBA10450; genus AV133. The sequence goes on along the minus strand of QHQE01000183.1, from coordinate 5,004 downwards.
AAGCGCCTTGCGATACCACTTATTGCCGACCAACCGCGCTTCCCAATGGTTGGCCAGGTCGGCATCGTACTCGTAGTCGCCCTGGTGCGAATGATGTTTTAGATGATAAACGCGGAAGCCCATCGCGCCCGGGGTCAAATTGGGAAGATCAGCGATGATCCCGACCATTTTGTTCCAGCCCTTGCGCCGGAAAATAAGATTATGGGTCGCGTCATGGATGATGACGTAATTGCAGTGATTCGCAAAAGCGCCGACGCAATAAGCGATCACCAGACTCAGCCACCAGTAACTGAATCCCAGTCTCCCCATCAGATAAGCAATCGACGTTTGGAGAATCACGACCGACAGCGCGATCACAGCCGTGTAGGGATTTCTTTTCATCAATTGCCGGACTTCTGGATGCGCTCTGATAATCGCGCGAGCGCGAGCGGGATGCGGCTGATCAAATTTCGACTGGTGAAACGCGGCTCGCATCGGGACTTAAAGAAATATGCCGATCTTTGAGGCTTCGGCGACGGATATTTCTTGGCAAAAAGAGAAACCACAACCCAGATTTTTCTAATCCGGCGCATCTCGCCGGCTGCGACTCGCACTGGCGACAAGAAAAACGGGCGTCCGCGAACACGCGGTGCCTGTTTAGAAGAAATTCAAACTTTCCGAAATCGATTGCGCTTGCGCAACCATGAAGCCGCAAATCCAACAATGCCGAGTCCACACACCTCGAGGATTTGACTGAAAGTCGATATTTCCGGCACCGGCACGGGAATGACGCCAACGTTATCGATTTTGTTCCCCCCCGGGTTCGCCGTGGCTTCTGCTGCAAAGTACCCCGGGTGCGATTGGCCGAAGTTTGAAACAGCGGAGAACGTCCCAAGCGGAGCCGGGCCGATAATGGGCATCGTCCCCGTGTAGGTAAAAGTAATATTCAGTATTGTTGGATCGTCCGGTGGATTCACCTGCGTAGGTGTCCTACCGAGAAACGCCGAAGAGAAAGACCAGTTGGGTGGCATACTTCCCGAATTCGGCACGAGCCCGTTAAAATCATAGATCGTAAAAAAATCACCCGTCTCGACCTCCTGGTCCCCGGTCACAGTTGCGGTGTAATTGAACTGGAAATTGCTACCGTTGGGGACTATCGAATCGAACGAAGGAATAATGTCAGCACGCGCAATGAGGGCCGTCGCAACCAACGCCCAAAATACCCGTGCAGATATCGTCTTGACCATGATGCACCCCTCGTTTCATAGGATGATATTTGCGCGTCATCGTCAAGACAATTCTTCCGCTTTCCTGGCGAATAAGGGTCTGAAGCAGTAAAGAAAATCGCGACCCTAACGGGATTCGAACCCGTGTTACCGCCGTGAAAGGGCGGTGTCCTGGGCCTCTAGACGATAGGGTCGAGAAAGCCGGGCAATATCAGAAGTCGCCCGACTCTCCGCAAGGCAAATTCCCGAGAGATTGTGACAGAAATTCGCGCCAGTAATCAAAGATCGACAATCAACGCCGCCGTGCGCGAAGTTGCGCCGCGGTGTCCACTCAGCACCATGCGCGCGTTTTGCACGAGCGTTTCGCGCAAACTGGAATCGCGCAAAAGATCGGCAACTGCTCTTTGCAGCTCAGGCGCCGATGTGACTTCGATCGCACCGCGTCGCGCAATCAACGAACGCGCCAACATCGCAAAGTTTTCCATGTGCGGACCAAAAACAATGGGTTTGCCAGCAGCGATGGCTTCGACCGGATTTTGCCCCCCGTGTGCAGTCAGACTCTTCCCGACAAAAACTGCATCGGCGACTCCGTACCAGTCGCGAAGTTCTCCAGTGGTGTCGAGAATCAAGCAATCTGGCGAGGGGTCGCGAGTTGGAGTTGGTAGGCTGCGCAGCGTAACGCGCAATCCACGCCGGTCGAGTTGCCGCCGAATTTCGAGCCCTCGCTCCGCATGTCGCGGTGCGATGATCAAAAAGATGGATGGAAACTCCTGACGCCATCGGAGAAAAGCCTCCGCCAGAATTTCTTCTTCACCGGCATGAGTGCTCCCGCCCAAAATGACCGGCCGACTCCGATCGATTCCGAAGTCGCGCAGCACTCGCTCGGGGCGGGTTGGATCGACATGGATATCTTTCGGATCGTACTTGACGCTGCCAACGACGTGGACGCGGTCTCGGAGAACGCCAATGGCCGCCCAGCGATCGACATCCTGCGGCTCTCCCACGCAGACCAGATCGAGAAGCCGGAAGGTCGGGGTGACAAAAAATCGAAACCGGCGAAATCTCTTTTCGGATCGCGGGGACAGGCGCGCGTTGACCAGCGCGAGCGGGATTCGGCGCGCGTGCGCTTCGGCCGCGAGATTCGGCCAAACCTCCGCTTCGACCAGAACGATCTTCGCCGGTCGTATCGTTGCGAAGGCGCGTCGCATGATCGGCCAGAAATCGAGTGGCGTGTAGAGTATTTCCATCCAACTCGGAGCGCTCTTGCTTGCAAACGCGAACCCGGTTGTCGTCGTCGTGGTCAGAACAAAGCGCGCATCTGCTCCAAGTGCCCTGATCGCTTTCGCGAGTTTGAGCTTGCACGGAGAGCCGCGCGCGAAGATCGACATCGTAAATTCCGAAGCGCTGCCCGAACTTATGCCGGTAATTGCCGCGCCGGAACATCTTTACTAAATAGCCCGGCAAGAAAAACAGCAGACCGAGCGGCCAAAGCAGATTGTAAAGAAAACGAATCATTTCCCAGCCGGCATAATTCGGAGAGCCGATGGCGCATGTCGCAAGAACAAGACTTCGGTCGCCCCATAGGTTTTTCCGCGAATGACATTCCATAATTCCGGCTCGGGAATGCGCTCAGCCGGCCGCTTCTCCAAAACGAAGACGCCGCCCGGCTCGAGCAACTGCGCCAACGCTGCATTCGCCAGGAGCTTTTCGGTGAAGTGCTCGCCAGCTTTTGTTTTTTCGTAGGGCGGATCGGCGAAAATGATCCGGAATTTTTCGGCGAAACTGGAACGCCGGAGAAATTCAAAAACGTCCTGCTGACGAACACGGCCTCTCAGGTTTGTTTTCGCCAGATTTTTCTCGATCGCCCGGATCGATTGTCGATCTTCCTCGACAAAGAGAACTGAGGCTGCCCCGCGACTGAGCGCTTCAATCCCGAGCCCGCCGCTTCCGGCGAAAAGATCGAGAATGGGCGCGTCGATCACTTGATCGGCCAAGCTGGAGAAGATCGCTGCTTTCACTCGATCCATCGTCGGCCGAACGCCACGCTGCGGAACGGTCAAATGGATTCCGCCGGCTGAACCGGCGATTACTCTCATGGTGACGGGACCGGAGCCGGTGGAGTTTCAAGCTGTGTTCCGGCCGGTTTCTTCTTTTTCGGTCGCTCGCTCTTCCCGCCACCGAGGAAACTGTTAATGACGCCGCCGAGATCCTTGAGATCGCGTCCCACCAAGTTCTCCACCAGATTCGATTTCGGGTGATCAACGGAACCGCCGACCTGAAAATCGACAGCGAAATATCCGGGCTCATTTATCGGTCGGAAATTCTGGCGAATCGCTTTGAAAAGCTGACTGCGGATTTTTTCGTTGATCGCGAGTTGAGATTCGAGTCGCAGTTGGCCGTTGAACGTGACGGTGCCGGACGCCGAGAGCCGAATGTTCGGCGAGCGCAAGATCAGTTCATCGATCGTAACCAAACCGGGGGTGATATGATATTTCGTCTCTGCTTGCTCAAGATGAAGCTGGGTTAGTTCCTCAATCTGCAGGATCTGTCCCAGCGCCACGAGCAGGCTGTATTGCTGCACCTGCCCGTCCCGCAGGAAAATCTCGCCCGCTCCTGTGAGCGCATTAGGATCGGCAGTTTTCCCCGCTGCTTCGAAGTTCCCTTCCAGTTTGCCTCGGACGATTCCCTTCGGACCGCCCGCTTCCGTAATAATCCGATCGGCCTCCACCTTGCTAAACTTTACGCTCACGGTGAATGGCGAATCCTCCGCTTGCGGCTGCATGGTGAAATGACCCGCGATTTCACCGCCCCCGGCCTGCGCCGAGATTTGAGAAAGATCCAGTTCCTCCGGGTCGTAACGCAGAGGCGATTGCAGTTGTTCGAGAAAAAAAGAATCACGCAGGGAAATTTTTTTGACCTGCGCGTTGCCGCGGACCGCCACAGCATTGCGCACACTGGAGCGAAATTTCACGCCGTCGAACGTCGCGACCACGCCACCGGACCGATCCAGAAAGCGGAAGTTGCCGCCCAGCACATTGAGACCCGCGCTCTCATTGGAACCGGTGGGCGCGGTCTCCGGCGCTGGCCCCGGACCTGTCGGCTCGGATACCCCGAAAGCTGTCGGGGCTGCCGGCGGCGAAGTCACCCCAGCCCTGGAGGTTTGGCCGGTTGGTACTTGCTTTCGCTCCTCCGCTTTCTCGGACCAACCTGGCAATCTCCATTTTCCGTCCGCATTTTGCGGCCAGATCACGTTAGGATCGACCAGCGATACCTCCTTGATCACCAATCGCCGTGAGAAAAGTGACAGGAACTTAATGCGAAGCCGAAAAGTCTTTGCCTTGAGAAAATTCGTTGCGCCGATGGCGGGAACTTGTGGAATGGTGATGCCGCTAAGCTTAAGACCGCCCCAGGGTGTCACGCTGACTCGGCGAATGTAAAGCGTCGTGCCGAGGCGCTGGCTAAGTTCCTGCTGAATCTTCGCTTGTGTCCCTTGCGATTGCACATACAAGTTCACGCCGAGCAAAACAATCGCGCCGAGCGCAATCACTGCTCCAGAAGCAATCCACCCAATTCGGCGGAACTTTCGCACGGGGAGAGGTTACGCAGCCCCAGTTTGAAGAAAAGATCAAAGCCTTGTCCCAATTGTGAGTAACACCGTCGTCATTCTCAACCCGGCCGCACGAAGTGAGAAAGCCAAGCGTTGGCGCGCGCGGGTCGAATCGGTCGCTCGCGGTTGCGTCATATGCGCCACCTCGCGTGCCGGCGAAGCGGAAGTGCTCGCGCGACATGCGGCCGAGGA
>QHQE01000184.1:3175-5563 GCA_003219265.1 Verrucomicrobiota bacterium | reverse complement strand
TCAAGCAAACCATGCCGCGAGAAATGGGGTTTGATTATTCCGGCATATCTTTCCAGGAGCAAAAGGCTCGGCAAGGCGTCCCACCTTCAGTCATCTTTGGTCTTTCCCTACTGTTCGTCTTCTTGATTCTCGCAGCTCTGTACGAAAGCTGGTCTCTGCCGTTCAGCGTTCTGCTGAGTACACCCGTCGCTGTGTTCGGAGCGTTCGCCGTGCTTTGGCTGCGCCGGGTCATACTCGGGTATTTTCTGCCGCCTTATCTCGTCCAGATCGAGAACGACGTCTTTTCGCAGATTGGGCTGGTGATGCTCATCGGCCTGGCTGCCAAGAACGCAATCCTGATCGTCGAGTTCGCCAAAGATGCATACGAGAAAGGCGAGCCGTTGGTGAAGGCTGCCCTTGAAGGCGCCCGGCTACGGCTGCGACCCATCTTGATGACGAGTTTCGCCTTTATTCTCGGTTGCGTTCCTCTGTGGACTGCATCGGGCGCCGGAGCCGTAGCACGGCAGATCATGGGAACCACTGTGATTGGTGGGATGATCGCTGCCGGCGCGATCGGAATCTTCTTCGTACCGGGAGTTTTCTATATGGTCGAGAAATGGTCTGGTGCGGGCAAGCAACCTGAGTCAGGAATGTTACCAGCATCAACTTCGCCAGTACCGGGAGACTGAGGGCGGGGAATGAACGGTCCAGTGAAGATATCAAAAGTTCTGAGCGCGATGTTGTGCTGCGAGCTGCTCGTCGGTTGCGCGGTCGGCCCCAAGTATCATCGGCCCACAGTGCAAACTCCAACCACCTTCCGCGACATCGCACCAGATCAGCAGCAGGCTCTAGCGGCTTCTTATGCGGATCTTCCCTGGTGGCAGGTCTTTCAGGATCCAAAACTCCAGGAACTCATTCGCAGCGCTCTCAAACAGAATTATGACGTGCAGTTGACTACAGAACGAATCAACGCTGCCCGCTCCCAGGTTACTATCACTCGCTCCAGCTTGTTTCCTCAAGTTGCGGCCAATGCCGATTTCAGTGGCGGCAAGGCTGGCGCCACTCAATCCAAGGTCAACTTTTTGACACTCGCCGGAGACGCCGCATTTCAATTGGATCTCTTCGGGCGCTTGCGTCGCGCAACGGAAGCGGCACGCGCCGAGCTATTGGCAACAGAAGATGCGAGGCAAGTAGTAATTCTGACCCTCGTCAGCGACCTGGCGAGTGACTACTTCACTCTCCTGCAACTGGACCTTCAACTCGAGATCACACGACAAACGGTCAACACGCAGACCGATTCCGTTAAACTGACGCAACTCCGACTTGATCGGGGGGTGGCCACAAAACTGGATGTGCTCCAAGCGCAGCAGGTGCTCGATACGGCAAATGCGCAAATACCTGATCTCGAGCGGGCAATTGCTCAAGAAGAAAACGCCATCAGCATTCTGGTCGGTGACTACCCGCATGATGTTGCCCGCGGGCTTCCTCTGGTCGAACAGGTTTTGCCGCCTGAAGTTCCACCTGGCCTGCCATCTTCTATCATCGAGCGGCGTCCTGATATTCGACAGTCCGAGCAGATCCTGATCGCGTCGAATGCTGAGATTGGAGTCGCCAAGGCGCAGTTTTTCCCGCAAATCGCTTTGACCGGATCAGGCGGCGGTTCTTTTGGGCGAAGCAGCGCTTTTTCAAACCTGATGGCATCGCAGGTTGGGATCTGGTCATATGGTGCGCAGGCAAGCCAGCCGATCTTTACAGGCGGAGCCCTTCGCGGAAATCTGCGACTGGCCAAGTCTGAAAACCAACAAGCTCTCATCATTTATCGACAAACGATCCAGCGTGCGTTCGGGGAGGTATCCGACTCCACGAAGTGCGAATGCGCCAGCAGGAGACGGTTTCCGACCTGGAGGAAACCGTCCGAATCTCTACGCTGCGATACAAGGGTGGAACCACGACCTACCTTGAGGTTTTGGACGGGCAACGGTCACTGTACGGCGCTCAACTAACGCTCGCTTCAGCCCGTGGCGACGAATACAGAAGCCTCGTCCAACTCTACAGGGCCCTCGGCGGAGGCTGGCAACAACAATAGTTAAATGGCGGTGAAGCCGATTGTGATCGATCCAAAAAAAGAGTTGGTAGTACGAAACTCAGCGGGTCTATTGCAGCCACTTCGGGTTCCTGCGTTCCGGAATCTGCTGATCGCAGATCTTGTCTCCGATGTTGGCACTTTCATGCAGAGCGTCGGCGCCGCCTGGTTGATGGTTTCACTGCACGCCGGCCCGGGTTATGTCGCTCTTATCCAGACCGCAGCTTCCCTTCCTTACTTTCTACTCGCACTCCCTGCGGGTTCCGCTGGCGATATCTTTGATCGTCGCAGACTCATCCTATTTACCGAAGTCTGGATGATGGGGG
>QHQE01000184.1:0-3101 GCA_003219265.1 Verrucomicrobiota bacterium | reverse complement strand
TGCGTTTGAGACTCCAACTTGGCGCGCCGTCCTGCCTGATTTGGTATCTAGGGACGACCTGGCAGCGGCATCCGCCTTGAACGGCATCGAATTCAATCTAGCGAGAGCCGTCGGGCCAGCGGCGGCAGGCATAGTGATCGCGGTTGCGGGCGTTTCCACCGCCTTTGTCGCGAACGTCATATCGTTTTGCGGCGTTATTCTCGTGGTCGCAAGATGGAAAAGACCAATTCGAAATCAGACAGCACCGCCAGAAACATTGACGGGAGCCACCGTTGCGGCGGTTCGCTACGTCCGCAATTCCCCTTCGATACTTACGGTCCTAGTCCGCACGGGCATCATCCTGTTCTTTTCCAGTTCGCTTTTTGCATTGCTGCCCTCGGTGGCCAGAAGCGTGGATGAGAGGGCAATTGGGTATGGGCTGTTACTCGGATGCTTTGGGGCAGGTGCGATCGGCGGAGCCCTTCTCATGCAGACCCTACGCGCCCGTTTCTCCACTGACATGATTGTGTCGGCAGGGGTCATGATCCTCGGTACCGCGATCGTAACGATCCCTTGGCTGCATCGCTTAAGCACTCTAGCACTCGTTATTTCCGTCAGTGGCGCAGCATGGGTCCTCTTTATCTCTCTCATTAATGCGTTGGTGCAGAACCTCGCTCCAGATTGGGTACGAGCGCGAGTGTTGGCGATTTTCACGCTTGTCTATATGGGGAGTTTTGCCCTTGGAAGTGCCACCTGGGGCGGGATAGCCGAACATCAGAGTGTTCGTTTATCCCTGATCTATTCTGGATTTGGGACCGCCGGCAGCGCGATCCTTGCTCTGATCGCCAGGCTCCCGGATTCCACGGCAGATCTCACTCCGTGGAATCACTGGCGCATGCCGGTCATCGTCAAGGAGGTTAGCGATGAACTTCTTGGTGGTCGCGTGTTGGTTACGATCGAATACTCCGTCATCGCAGAGCAGCAGTCAAAGTTCGTGAAGGCGATGCGTCAATATGCTCGCGTTCGGCGTCGTGATGGCGCGTATAGATGGGGAATCTATCGCGATATCGAAGTGGCCAATCGTTTTGTAGAGGTGTTCTTGGTCAATTCTTGGGCAGAACATCTCCGCCAACACGAGCGGCAGACAAAAGCGGATCGTGAGTTGGAGCAACGGGTCTACAATCACGTCGCCGGCGAGCCCAAAGTGCGACATCTCCTCTATGCGGATTCCACAAGACTGTAGCACCATCTCAGCATTTGTCGTGCTGAGCGGATCATCGTCGCGCAGTGCATAGCGCGACTTTCTCGGGATCAAACCTGCGACACAACCTTATTAATGGTAGACGCCAAGCCCTTCTGGTCTGCTCTCTACCACTCGCTAACCCTAATGGACACAAAGGATTATGAATATCGAAATTCATCGATTAGAAGAATATTGGAGCGATGTATCCGATTAATAATGATGGGTAAAGTATTGAAGTTGAGTGACTTTGGTGACCAGGGAGGGAGTTGAACCCCCGACGCCAGGCTTTTCAGTTTGCTATTGACGCCGCCTCCGAGCCATCGCCGCAGGAAAGCAATAACTTTGCCCGATTCGTTGCGGTTTTTGCCATTCCTCATCGACAATTTGTGCCTGAATTGTGCCTGCAAGTCCTCCTCGGCAATTTCTGCATTACAGGCACAGAAAGGAAAATCCATGCAAAACGGAAGCATGATGCGAACAGAACGACACGGCGGACCAGATGTCTGGGAGTTCAGGTGGCGAGAACCTGGACCTGATGGCAAAAGTAGACATCGCAGAATGGTCGTTGGTACAACGAATGAGTTCGGCGACGAGGTTGCGGCTCGCCAAGCTATTGCGGGCCTTCATCTGCGTATGAACGCGCGGAATGAAAGAGTGAAAGTGCGTCCAATCACTCTATCCGAATTGGTGGATCACTATCGGCAGCGAGAGTTGAAGCCCGATACTCTTTGGAAAACCCACTCGACAAAGGTGACATACGACGGCTATCTAAATAAATGGATTGTGCCGAGGTGGGGAAACTACACTCTCAGCCGCATCAGCGCCGGAGAAGTTGAACTTTGGCTGAGATCGCTAGCATTGGCGAAGTCAAGCTGCGCGAAGATCAGAAATATCATGAGCGTCCTTTTCAACCACGGAATTCGGCATGAAATCTGCAAGTACAATCCGATTCGATTGGTGCGACAAGGCGCGAAGCGGAAGAAGTTCCCAACCGTGCTGAGTGCCAGCGAGGTTCAGCAACTGATTGCTAGTCTCGCGCTGCGCGAGCGAACCCTTGTCTTGCTGGACGCGGGCACCGGCTTGCGAATGAGCGAACTGTTTGCTCTGAAATGGCGGGATATCAACTTCCAATCAAAGGAGATCAGCATCACACGGTCGATCGTGTTTCAGGTAGTTGGACCGTGCAAGACGGAGGCGTCGCAGAAACCGATTCCTCTCGATGCTTACCTAGCTGAAGCGCTGAGGACATGGCGGGAGTACACACCTTACCGAAAACCAGATGATTGGGTGTTTGCGAGTCCCGCTACGTCCGGCAAAAAACCGTATTGGGGACAAACTATCATGCGGAGTTTTATCCGTCCCGCTGCGGTGAAGATCGGAATCGCACAGCACATCGGATGGCATACGTTCAGGCACACGTATTCGTCCCTGCTGGCGGCAACTAAAGCAGATATCAAGGTAATGCAAGAGTTGCTGCGTCATGCTTCTAGCCGAGTCACATTGGATACGTACACTCAAGCGGTCACAATCCACAAACGAAGAGCTCAGAGTAGGGTCATTCGCCTGTTTCGCGCACCCGCGGTTGCGGCCGCCTGATCTGACTGAATTGCATGTGCCTTTTTGTGCCTACAAGAACAGCTCCGGATGCCCGAAAACACTCGCGATTAGGCAAACCGGGCAAGAAATTGGCGACGGAGTTGTGCCTTTTTGTGCCTGCGCCAAAAGTGGCCGTTCCCCGTAAGCTCCTGAAAAGATTTGGCGTCCCCGACGGGATTTGAACCCGTGTTACCGCCGTGAAAGAACGGCTCATACACGACTTTAAAGGACTTACAAGAGGCGGACGACCTCTAAGTCGTTGGAAATTCCCGGTAGCGGGAAC
>QHQE01000125.1 GCA_003219265.1 Verrucomicrobiota bacterium | reverse complement strand
AACGCCCGCGATCGGGCTGTTGCGCAGCGCGTCGCCCCGCGGTTGCAACTCCGGACAGCTTTCTATTTGTCGCGCCAGGTCCGGCGAAGTATTGATCAGGAACCGGCGTCCATCGTTGCCGCTGACGGCGATGCTCGATTGCGTTTGCGGCGAAATCTTTTGGTTGCGCGCGGCGATGCAGTTCGCGCAGGAACAATTCCATTGCGGCAGGCCACCACCCGCCGCACTCCCGAGAACACGGATACGAATCGATTTACTCCCGCTCGGATCAGATCGCGCCCGCGTAACACGTGCACTCGAAAAAGATCGGCACGTTTTTCACTGCGGGTTTAACCCATTTTTTCCTGGTGCTTTTCATCGACGTCAAAGGCCGTTTATATCGCGCCAACCGTGGGAGCTTGCAACACCTTTGCATCTATTGTCGAGCAAAATCAGTGGACCTGCCATTTTTGAGCGTATTTTCGCCGGCATAGTTCAGTTGGTAGAAAGAGCAGCTGATTTGTAATCAGCAGGTCGTCGGTTCGAATCTGACTGTCGGCTCTCTCCATTTCGGATTTTCGATTGGAGATTTTCGATTTACGTCGCAGTTTCGCCGACGCGCAGGCTCATGCCCATCACCTTGAAGATGCGGTCGCGTTTTTCCAGATAACCGGGCGAATCGAGATGGCGCGGCCGGGGAAGATCGACATCGACGACTTCCTGGATCGTGGCGGGACGATTGCTCATGACGAGAACGCGATCGGCAAGCTGCACGGCTTCTTCAATGTCGTGTGTGACGAAGAGAATGGTTTTCTTTTCGCTTTGCCAAATGCGCACGAGATCAGCGCGCATTTTCAGGCGAGTGAGGAAGTCGAGCGCGCCGAACGGCTCATCCATGTAAATGATGTCGGGATTGGCCGCGAGCGCGCGCGCGATCTCGACGCGCTGGCGCATTCCGCCGGAAAGCTCGTGCGGGTAGGCGTTCTCAAAGCCTGCCAGGCTTACCATGTCAATGTAGCGCGCGATCGTCTGATCGCGTTGGGCCCGAGTTTGTTTGCGCAAACCGAAGCCGACGTTCTCATGCACGTTCAACCAGGGAAAAACGCCGTTCTCCTGAAAAACGAAAATGCGACGCGGATCGGGCGCGATTACGGGTTCTCCTTCGACCAGGACATCGCCGGAAGTCGCCTTGAGAAATCCGGCCACGATGTTAAGCAATGTCGATTTTCCGCACCCGCTCGGCCCGACGATGCAAACAAACTCGCCATGCGCCACTTCGGCGTCGATGTTTTCGAGCACACGAATGGAGTCGCCATTTTTCTTCCCGGCGAAGCGCATGGAGACGTTGCGGATCGAGACAGCTGTCATGGGAAAAATGACGAATGACGAGTGACGAATGACAAATTAATGACAAAGGAGCAATGACGAACACAAATACGAGGAAGCGAGGGCGTCGTCATTTGGTCATCGGGATTTCCTTCGACATTCGACATTCGTGCTTCGTCATTTCCTTCCGTATCCCCAGCGCACCTCGTCAAATTTTTCTAATTGCCGCACAAGCAGGTCGAGAACCAGCCCGATCAAACCGATCATGACCATGCCGGCGACGACGAGATCGTAACGTTTGCCTGCGTTGCGCGCGTCGATGATGAGATAGCCCAGGCCGCTGTTCACCGCGATCATTTCTGCGGCCACGACCACGAGCCACGCGACGCCGAGCGCGATCCGAATCCCGGTAATGATCTGCGGCAGACACGCGCGGAAGATGACCTGCCGGAAAAGCTCGCCCGTGCTGAGTCCAAAGTTTAGTGCGGCGCGCAAATAGACGGGCTGCATGTTTTGCACCGCGGCAATTGACGAGACGGTGATCGGGAAAACGCTGGCGAGAAAAATGAGAAAGATCGGAGCGGCGTCGCTCACGCCAAACCACAGAATTGCCAGCGGAATCCACGCGATGGGCGAGATCGGGCGTAAGATTTGAATGAAAGGATTGAGTGCCTGAAACGCGCGCGAGTACCAGCCGAGTACGAGACCGAGAGGCACACCAATGATCACGGCGAGCGTGAATCCCCACGACACGCGGAAAAGTGAGGCGACGATGTATTTAAAGAGCAGACCTTTCTGAATCAGCTCGACAATGCCGCGTGCCACGTTCCCCGGAGTCGGAAATAAATCGCTGCCCGACCAACGCACCGCGAGGCCCCACGCAGTCAGAAAAAGCGCAGCCATGCCGACAGGTCTAACGATTCGCCAGAGAAGCGCGTCAGTACTCGGCGGCCAAACGAATAATTTTTTGCCGGAGACACGTTTCTGGGGAGCACACGCGCCCCCGCGTGTAGTTTTCGGCGCCGCGCCGAAAACACCCTGGGACGTTGGTGCACCGAGATCTGTTGCCACTGGTTCTGATGTGTCCGGCGAGGCGCCGGACACGGCACGCGAGGCGCCCGCAGGCGGGCGGGCAGGCAGTGCGCTCCCCAGAATCTCCGAATCCGCGCTCATCGCCTTGTCGGCGGCTCCCACGCGTACGGTTGCACCGCGGTTTCGTCGGTTACGAATGAGGCGTCGGTGTAATCCTCGAAACGCGCAGTGCCGTTTAAAATGCCGGCTTCGCGGCCAAGTTCTTCGATTTCATCGAAGTCCGGTTTGCGCAGCGTCAGATTCGTGTATTTCACGCGATCGGGTGGCTTGCTCAGCACGAACGTCAGCAGTCGCGGATTCTGATTGTAATAAAATTTGCTCACGAACTGCGCGGCTTCCATCCGATGGTCCATGCTCTGGTCGATCCATTTCCCGCTCTTCGAAATTCCATCAACAAGTCGCTGCACGGTCGGACGATTGTTTTTGATCATGTCCTCGTGCACGGCGAGCACGCACGAAATGAAATTTGGCCACACATCTTTCGTCAACCACAGGACACGGCCGTAACCATCTAGTTCCGTTTGTGCCATGAACGGTTCTCCGCTCGAAATCGCGTCCACCGCTTTAGCGTAAAGCGCGGCCGGCATGTCGGGCGGTGGCATCTCGACAAGCTCGATGTCTTTGATCGACATGCCCGCCTGCTTCAGTGCGCGAAAAACCAGCAGCCGCTGATTTGAAAATCGGTTCGGCACCGCGATGCGTTTCCCGCGCAAATCTTCCATCCGGTAAATCTGCGAATCTTTGTGCACCATCACCGCGGAACCGTCGCGGTGACCGAGATAAACGATTTTGATCGGCACGCCTTGTTCGCGCAAAGCCATCGCCATGGGCGCGAGAATGAACGTGGCCGGCGTATAAGCGGAGAGATAAGCCTCCTTTAATTCCGGCCAGCCGTTGAATCGCACTGGTTCGAAAATACTGTCACCGGTCATCTGTTTATTGATGAAATCGGTCACCGGGCAGGTGAGATGGCACGTCACCGGCAGAAATCCGATGCGGAATTTTTGCCGCGTCCCGTTTGCCGGATTCCTGCGCGCGAAGACATGAAGGTTTAGCACGCTATGCAGGAGTGTGATCGCGATCAGGTTGCCGACTGCGACAAGGAGAACTGTTTTCCGGAAGGTCATGGGTTGGTAAGTAAATTTCCGCCGCATTGTGGCACCGGTCGCACCGGATTGCGACTCAGCGCTTATCCGGATGGCGCAAATATAAACTCAGGCCGCCCATATCGTTCGTAGGCCATGCCGAATGCACCGCCCACGTGATTGTTCGCGCCGGCAAAACCATGCGCCGCGAAGAAGCCGCTGAGAGTTCCACCGCCAGATTCCGATTGCGCCGCCCGGGCGGACAAAGGCACGAGCGTCGCGATCAACAAACCCCGGGGGAAACAATTTTTTCATGCGCGGGCGACTGAATCTTCACAGCAGTTGATAAGGATCGACATCCACCACAACGGCGACGTCTTCGGGAAAAGGCAACTTGTCAAGAGTCTCGCGCACCAGCCGGCTCAAACGCACAATCGCTGCGCCACGCATCAAAATGTGGAACCGGAATTGTCCCTGCAATTTTTCCAGTGGCGCCGGCGCCGCATCACCCAGAATGAATTCCGGCCCGAGCGCTTCTCTCAATCTCCGCGCCAGCGTTTCCGCGGAAAATTTCGCGCGTGCCTCATGAGCAGAACGCACTGTTATCAAAATCGCGTGCTTGAACGGCGGGAAATCGCAACGCTCGCGAAACTCGAGTTCTTGCTGGAAATAGCCGGGGAAATCGTGATGCCGCGCGAACTGAATTGAGGGACTAAATGGGGTGTAAGTTTGCACAAAGACTTCCCCCGGCGTCTCGCCGCGGCCCGCGCGGCCAGCGACTTGTGTGAGTAATTGAAATGTCCGTTCGCCGGCGCGGAAATCGGGCAGATGTAGCGCGAGATCGGCATTGATGATCCCGACCAGCGTCACGTTCGGAAAATGAAGACCTTTCGCGATCATTTGCGTGCCAACGAGGATGTCGATCTTGCCGGCGCGAAAATTAAGGAGCGTGTCGCGATACGCCTGTTTGCGCGTCATCGAGTCCGCATCCATCCGGCGGACGGTGGCGTTTGGAAAAATGTGCGCCACGGTCGATTCCACTTTTTCCGTGCCGAAGCCGGCATAAATCAGCGCATCCTTGCCACAGGCCGGGCATTTTTTTGGCACGGCTGCGGTGTGGCCGCACAAATGGCAGCTCAACCGCGCCACATGTCGATGGAAGGTGAGGGCGACACTGCAATTCGGGCAATTGCGCGCTTCGCCGCAGTTGCTGCAAAGCAGCGAAGTGGAAAAGCCGCGCCGATTCAAAAACAAAATTGTTTGCTCGCGTTTCTCGAGACGATCAGCGATAGCGCCGCGCAATTTTTCCGACAAAATCGCAATCGCCCTTTCTTTCCGGCGTTCCTGGCGAAGATCGACAATGCGCATGAGCGGCATCTGCCGATCGTCCACGCGCTGCGTCAAGGTCGCCAGCCGATACTTGCCGATGGTCGCGTTGTAATAACTCTCCAGTGATGGCGTGGCGCTTCCGAGAACGGCGACGCATTTCTCGATCTTCGCGCGCACCACTGCGACATCGCGGGCGTGATAACGGGGCGCTTCTTCTTGTTTGTAGGTCGTTTCGTGTTCTTCATCAACAATAATAAGGCCAAGATTTTTTAGCGGCGCGAAAACTGCGCTGCGCGCCCCGATCACAATCCGTGCCCGGCCCGAGTGAATCTTGTGCCATTCATCGTGCCGTTCGCCTTCGGAGAGATGGCTGTGCAGGACCGCGACCGCGTCTTGCGCTTCGGCGAAGCGACCTTTGAAACGCTCGACCGTTTGCGGCGTGAGTGAAATTTCCGGGACGAGAACGATCGCGCTGCGACCGCGCGCGAGCGTCGCGGGAATCGCTTGCAAATAAATTTCGGTCTTGCCGCTGCCGGTCACGCCGTGCAGCAGAATCGGGCGCGCACTCCCCGGAGAATCGAGCGCTTCCGTGATTCGCTTCAGGCCAAGGACTTGCTCTTCATTCAACTCAAGATTCGACGTGGCGATAAATTGCTCATCGCCGTGCGGATCGCGCACCACCGCTTGCTCGCGCAACTCCGCGAAGCCGCGTTTTACCAGCGCGCGCAGGGTCTGATTGTCCAGCGACATCTTGCGCAGTAACTGCGCGGCGGAAATTGGCGCGTCGAGCCGGCTGATTGCCTCAAGTAGTTCCGCCTGCCGCGGGGCGCGCCGCC
The DNA here is from genome assembly GCA_003219265.1 of Verrucomicrobiota bacterium. Taxonomy (GTDB): domain Bacteria; phylum Verrucomicrobiota; class Verrucomicrobiia; order Chthoniobacterales; family UBA10450; genus AV133. The sequence continues at coordinate 12,376 of QHQE01000125.1, read as the reverse complement.
GGAGTTGTTCGATTTCCTCATTGTCGATCTTGCGCGCGGGTTGCACGAACAATTGTTTCTTCCAACCGATCTCCGCGCGTCGAATTACTTGTGGCAGCAAACTGCGCATGACCGTTTCGATCGGGCAGCAATAGTACGTGCTCATCCAGTTTCCCAGCTCGAGCAATTCTTCGCTCAGGACCGGAGTATCGCCGACGACCGCTTCGATCGGGCGAATCCCCTCCGCCTCGCTTTGCGCGAGAGTCGCCACCACGGTGGCGAGCGCCGATTTGTCGCGAAATGGCACGCGCACACGCGACCCGACGCTAATGCGTTCCGACAATGTTTCGGGCACGAGATAGTCGAGCTCGCGATGGATCGCGCGGTCGATAATTACCCGAACGTAGCTGGGCTTCATCATACGATTGCTCTGGAATTTAATTGATCGACGGCATGATGCGTGGATTTATGCTCGCCGTGAGTCTCTTCGCAATCACTCAGGTTTCCAACCTTTCGCGCGACCGCTCATGATCCGATTTTTCTTCAAACTGGTTCTTTGCCTGTTGCTCGCGCTGGCCGCGGGCTTCGCTTATCTCGCCCTGCGATCGGGCGATCCAGTTTACACCGTGTATGAATGGATCAGTCCGGCACGGTTTCAACAATACGACCGCTTGATTCGGGCAGTGGCGGCGGAACATGATCTCGATCCGATGCTGGTGAAGGCAGTCGTTTGGCGCGAAAGTCGGTTCGATCCCCAAAAATACGGCAGCGCCAGAGAGCGCGGGTTGATGCAAGTGAGCGAAAAAGCGGCCAACGAATGGGCGCGCGAAACCAAGATTGACAATTTTCACGTAGAGGGACTTTTCGATCCGAAAACAAATCTCGAGGCGGGCGCCTGGTATTTGCATCGCGCCTTCGAGCATTGGGGCAATCAGCCGGATGCAATGCCTTTCGCGCTGGCCGAATACAATGCGGGCGCGAGCCGCGCCCAACGATGGGGCGGAGGCGACGGAGCCGCCGCCATGCCGGCGCGGGCGTTTCTGAACAATATCAATTTTCCTGGAACGCGGAAGTACGTCGACTCAATCATCGCGCGCTATCAATTCTATAAACGGCGTGGGCGGATGTAGGTGCGCCGCTAGCGACGACCCGCGTTTAGTTATAGCCGTCGCCCTTCGCACGCCGAAGCGTCTACAGGAGCGAAGCATCCAGAGCGATGAATGTCGACGGGAGGCGAATCTTCGCTAACGGTTTACCCAAATGACGAAAGGCGAAATCGCTGCCGTCCTCGAGGAAATCGCCACCCTCCTCGAGCTGAAAGACGAAAATCCATTCAAGATTCGGGCTTACGCAAATGCGGCGCGCTCGCTTGAGACCTTCGGAGGCAATCTCTCCGATCTCCAGGACGAGGAAGCACTTGAGAAAATTCCCGGCATCGGCAAAGCGATCGCCGCGAAAATCAAAGAGCTGGCGGCGACCGGCTCCCTAAAATATCTGGAGGAACTGCGCGCAGACTTTCCCGCAGCCATTCTGGAACTGTTTTCCATTCCCGGTCTCGGCGCAAAAAAGATCAAAGCTCTTTACGAGAAACTTCACATCAGCTCGATCGCGCAGTTGCAGAAAGCGTGCGAGTCCGGCCGCGTCGCGGAATTGCCGGGTTTTGGAGAAACGACGCAGGGAAAAATTTGTCATGCGATCGCGGATCGAGCGAAACATTTTGGCTCTTTTCAATTTGGCCAGATCGCGGGCGAGGCGGAATCGCTCAGAAACGATCTCACGGCCCATCCCGACGCCTTGCATGCCTGCGTCGCTGGCAGCTATCGCCGGCGCAGAGAAATTGTGCGCGATCTCGATCTGGTCGTCGCAACCAAGAAGCCGGCTGCGGTCACGAAATTTTTTCTCGAGCATCCACTGGTTGAATCGGTCATCGCGCAAGGCCCTACCAAATCGAGCGTGCGACTTCGCTCCCAGATTCAATGCGACCTGCGCGTGGTCAGCGCGGCCGAATATCCCTTTGCCCTTAATTATTTCACCGGCAGCAAGGAGCACAACATCGAGCTGCGGAATCGCGCGCTCAAACGCGGTTGGACGCTGAACGAATATCGCCTCGCACCCGCGCCCGCCCCTTCTGGTGCGCGCAAAAAACGATCGACCACCAGGATTCCGCAGGTTCGCGATGAAGTGGAACTTTATCGCGCCTTCGATCTCGATTTTATTCCGCCGGAGTTGCGCGAAAATCGCGGCGAATTTGAAGCGGCGGCCAATCATTCGCTGCCGCGCTTGATCGAGAAAGAAAATTTGCGCGGCACTTTCCATTGTCACACCACCGCGAGCGACGGTCACAATACCCTTGAGGAAATGGCGCAAGCCGCGCAGGCGCTTGGCCTCGAATACCTCGGCATCGCCGAGCACAGCCGCAGCTCGATCCAGGCGCATGGCCTCGACGCAGCAAAACTTCGCGCGCAAGTCGCGGCGATCCGGAAATTAAATAAGAAATTTGACGGCTTTCAACTTTTCGCCGGCGTCGAGTGCGACATTCTCCGCGACGGCAAGCTCGATTTCGATGACGATCTTTTATCGGAGCTCGACTACGCCGTCGTGTCGATTCACTCGGTATTCAATCTCAGCGAAGCGGAGATGACCCGGCGCATCATTCGCGCGATCAGCAATCCGTTCGTTACGATCCTCGCGCACCCGACCGGCCGGCTCCTTTTGCAACGCGAACCGTACGTGGTCAATCTACCGGCCATCATCGACGCGGCGGCGGAAACCGGCACGTGGATCGAGATCAACGCCGCGCCGAAACGGCTCGATCTCGACTGGCGTTGGTGGCCGCTCGCAAAAGAAAAAGGAGTCAAGTGCGTGATCAATCCCGATGCGCACCGTGCCGAGCGATTGCAAGATCTATGGTTCGGAATCGGCGTCGCGCGCAAAGGCTGGCTGACGAAAGAGGACGTGAGGAATTGCTGGCCGCTGGGGAAAATCGAGAAAGCGCTGGGAATGAAGCGGCAGAAATGGAGTGATGGAGTGATGGAGTGATCGAGTCAGCGAATCATTCCTCCACTACTCCATTATTCCATTGCCGAGTCCCGTTGCGGCATAAACATCGTCAGACATTTGCACGCGCCGCCGGCCTTCAGGAACTCCGTCATCGGCAATTCATGGCAGCGGTAGCCGCGATCACGCAGCCTGGTGACGAGTTTCGGCGCGCCTTCGGGCAAAACGATGTCGCGCTCGAGCACAATGGCATTGCAGGAAAAGTGCATCGCTTCTTCTGGCACGACATCGACAAGTTCCTTCATGTGCTCGCGGATGGCGCGCTGCCCATATTCATCGAAGGCCGCCGGAAACCAAACGGCCGCGCCATCGGGCAACGGACAAAAACAAGTATCGAGATGGTAAAAACGCGGATCGACAAGTTCGACTGAGATAACAAGGCAACCGAGCATCTCCGCGACCGCGCGATGCGATTTAATGTCGGAGCGAAATTTGTAGCCGCAAAAAAGTGCGTCGCCAGCGAAGAGCGCATCGCCTTCGCCCTCGAAATAATAATCGTTAGGCAACCGGGCGACTTGATAACCATGCTCCTCCATCCAGTGCGCAAAATGCGGCGCTTCATCGGCGCGTTCTTTGTGACGAAAATTGCTCGGGATGAATTTTTTCCCGACTGCGAGACCGGCGTTCGCCGTAAAAACCATGTCGGGAAGTTTCGGCTGCGGCGTGATCAACTCGATCTTGCAATCCAGTTTCGACAAGGTGGCGTGCAGATCTTTCCATTGCTTCTGCGCCAGCGCCGCTTCCGCGCCGCGCGCGCGGCTCATCCATGGATTGATTTCGTACTCGATGCCGTAATGGTCCGGCGGACAGAGAAGCAGCTCGCGCATAAGATCGACAATTTACTCGCGAATCATTTCGGAGTTACTTTTGGCGACGCTCGCTCGTCGTCGCCCCATCGAGATTCGAAAGGCAGTCAGTCAGCTCGCGCAGGAACGCTTCGATGTCCGTGACCAGTCCAACGGTTTGAAACGTGCCGCGATCGGTCAACCTGTTCACCACATCGGCATTGATATCGACGCAAACTGTCTTCACGCTGGCCGGCAGCAAATTTTCCACGGCCATGGAATGCAGCATCGTTCCCATCATCAACGCGATCGACACGCCGCTGATTTTCTCGCGCATCGCCTTCTGGGCTTCGATCGCGTCGGTAATCACGTCCGGCAACGGTCCGTCATCGCGAATCGAACCCGCGAGCACGAACTCGACGCCGTGGCGGACGCAACTGCACATGATGCCGCGTTGCAACAGACCGGTCTCGACCGCGCGCGCGATGCCGCCGGCCTCGCGGATGGCGTTGATGGCGCGCATATGATTTTCATGACCTTGATCCGCGAGATCGGCGCGACCGAGATTGACGCCGAGGGAGGTGCCGAAGAGCGCGTTCTCAATGTCATGCACAGCCAGCGCGTTGCCCGCGAATAAAAGATCGACATATCCCCACTGGATCAATCCTTCCAAATGTTCCGCTGCGCCGGTGTGCACCACCGCCGGTCCCGCCACTACGAGAATTTTTCCTTTGCCGTCGCGCGTGCGCTTGAATTCGCGCGCCATCTCCCGAATCATCGCGCTCTTCGGCTGTTCGACCGAAACGTTCGACATGAATTCGAAAACATCTGTGCGTGCAGTCGATCGCTGGATCGGCGCAACGCGAATGCCTTGATGGCCGGCGACGATCTTCATTCCCTTCCGCACTTCGTAAAATTTTACAGCGGTGGCGCGCCCCGCTTCGCGATCCACCGTGATTCCGCTATCCATGATCGCGGGATGCACTTCGATTTCTTTGCCATCGAGAGTGATGAAGGTTTGCTGGTTCGTCGTGACATAAAAATCGGCCGGAAAAACCCCGTCCGCCGGCGCGGGTGCGAGCTGCACGTCCACCTTTTCAGTGATTTCTGCGCCGTGTTGCCGGAGTCGCAGGACGAGCTCATCGAGCGTTTCGTGGGTTGGACCGGAAACCTCGATCCGAGCGTAACTTTGGTCGGCGCGCCTCTCGCCGATTTTGATCTCCCTGATTTTGAAATTTCCGCCGGCGCGAAGAATCTCATCGAGGACCTTCGGCAGAATCAGCGAATCGATAATGTGACCGCGCAGCTCAATCGTCTCCGAAAACATCCGCAAAATTTAGCCGGGGAAAGCCAGCGCGCCAGTCAAGCGAAGTAGGGACTCGAATCTGGAAGCCAGGAGACCAGAAAACTTAATTTTAAACCGCGGATTACGCGGATTAACGCGGATTGATCGGACCGGCTCGAATCCTATCTGAGGATTTCTGTTTTTCTTTTATTACTCTTTCTCTATATCTGATCCGTGAAATCCGCGTTAATCTTGGTATCAGGAATTAGTCATCCGCATGGAGAAACCAGCCGCGCGCGGACCATCACCCCACCGTAAGGCGGAGCGGGCGCTACGTTCCAAGTTGAATCGAAAAGACAAACCGCCCCCGCCTTTGCCGGAAAAATGGCTGCAAGAACCGGCAACGTGGCCCCGTCGCAAGAGCAAGCATTAATTGGAAATGCGCGAACATCTGCCTGCTCTTGCTGCGAAAATCTCTGCCGTGCTTTCGACTAGGCCGGAAGTTTTCATCACCCATCCGGCAGAGCTCAGAATCTTGCGGGCGATATCTGAGGATGAACTTCGAAAGTTCGCCGCGGATCGCGGCTGGTGCATCGTGCGTCGTCTCGGTGGGCGGCAAATTGAATTTTACAACAACGCCAGCGTTCGAACCGAACCGTAGTCGTTGATCCTTCAGCTCTGGAACAGCTTCGCAAAATGCGGCCAAAAGATAACCAAGCCAATAACTGTCGCTGCGAGCGCGGTCAGTAATACCGCACCGGCTGCGACATCTTTGGCATCGCGAACAGTCGGATGAAACTCGGGCGAGGCTACATCCGCGAGGAACTCGAAGGCCGTATTTAGAGCTTCCGCTGTCCAAACTGTCGAGATGGCTAGAATTATCCAGCACCACTCTGCGCTGGATAACTCAAAAAAGAATCCTGCCGCAAGCACCGTTATAGTAGCCAGGACATGAATCCAGGCGTTGTGCTGGCAGCGGATCATGCGCAAGACACCCCTAATAGCGTGAGGAAAGCTGCGAAGCCGTCCAGTAAACTCGAATGGGCGTGTTGTTGAAATGTCCTTTGAACGGGTCATCTCTCCGTCGCCAGAAATCCCGTGAGCGGGCTGGTCGCCGCGGCCGCGGCTAATTTTTCCGCCAATCCAATTTCCCAAGCTTCGCGGCCGGCTTCGATCGCTTTGCGGAAAGCTTGCGCCATGCGCACGGGATCGGATGCGATGGCAATCGCCGTGTTCACCAAAACGGCATCGGCTCCCATTTCCATCGCTTCCGCCGCTTGACTCGGCGCGCCCAAGCCAGCATCGACAACCACCGGCACGGTTGCCTGCTCGATGATGATTTCGATCTGCGGGCGCGTTTCGATTCCGCGATTACTGCCGATCGGTGAACCGAGCGGCATCACCGTCGCGGTTCCGACATCTTGCAATCGTTTTGCCAGCACCGGATCAGCGTTGATGTACGGCAGAACAGTGAATCCTTCCTTCACCAAAATCTCCGCGGCAGCCAAAGTTTCCACCGGGTCGGGGAGCAAGTAGCGCGGATCGGGATGAATCTCGAGTTTGATCCACGTCGGTAATCCCGCAGCCGCCGCGAGCCGCGCCAGTCGGACGGCTTCGGCGGCGTTGCGCGCGCCGCTCGTGTTCGGCAAAAGGAGAAAGCGTTTCGGATCGATGAAGTCGAGAATGTTCGCGAACGGATCGCCTTTGCCGGAAAGATCGGCGCGCCGCAGCGCAACAGTCACAAGCTCCGTGCCGCTGGCAATGAGCGCGTCGCGCATCAATTGATTCGACGCGAATTTTCCCGTGCCAACGAGTAGGCGCGAGGTGAATTCGCGATCGGCGATCTTTAACTTCGAGGGCTTATCCGACATTCGCTCTTACATTAGCAGAACGTTCTCGGAGCGCGAAGGAAGACAGTCCGTCCCCGCTGTCAAGGCGGACAGGCTAGGACTGCCTGTCTTCCAGCTGCGCGTCGCTTTTCGCTGTACGAATCGTGTTGCGTTCGGCAAATTGCCCACATGACGCAGTTCGATCTTCACCAGCAAGACTGTGTGGAAGGCATGGCGACTCTGCCGAGTGAACATATCGATCTTGTCGTCACGTCTCCACCGTACAATCTTGGCGTTCGTTACCAGAAATATTCCGACCGGCAAGATCGACAATCATATTTGGAATGGTGTGAAAAATGGGCCGCCGAAGTTCGCCGTGTTCTAAAACCGACCGGTTCGTTTCTTCTCAACATTGGTTCTGCGCCGTCGAATCCGATGTTGCCACACGAAATCGTGATTGCGTTGTGCAACGTCTTTGTTCTTCAAAACACAATCCACTGGATCAAGTCGATCACCATCGAAGATCGATATGGTGATGTTCGATCGTATGGACATTTCAAGCCCATCAGCTCCCGGCGTTTCCTGAACGATTGCCACGAATACATTTTTCACTTCACGAAATCGGGCCGTGTCGAAATTGATCGGCTTGCCCTCGGAGTTCCGTATCAAGATAAGAGCAACATAGCGCGCTGGTCGCACACGGGGGGCAGCGATCTGCGGTGTCGCGGGAATACCTGGTTCATTCCTTACGAGACTATTCAGAGTCGCGCAAAAGAGCGGCCACATCCGGCGACGTTTCCAGTTCGACTAGCCGAGTGGTGCATCAAATTGCACGGCGTTTCGTGTGTCGAGACGATGCTCGATCCATTTCTCGGCATAGGGAATTCAGCGGTCGCCGCCCAGCGCTGTCGCGTGAAAAGATTTATCGGATTCGAAATCGACGAGACCTATCTCGCGGAAGCGAAGCGCCGCCTTGGGTAGCGCACGCGTCCCGCGTGCTGGCGAAGATGTCCCGTCTTCGCGAACTTGTTTTCGCGTGATAAACTGAAGAAGCGATGATCGTAAAGAAAGTCCGTCCCGGCGAGGACGCCGCGACCAACACGCGAGACGCGTGCGCTACCCTGAATAGGTTGCTCATAGTTGGCCAGCTTGTCCTCTCGCTGAACGTCATCTCAACCTTAGCCGCGGAGGCAGCCGAAGCTTCTTTCAGGTTCGCTGGCGTTCCCTTTTCTCCAGGCTCAGCTGTCCGGGCTAATGTTCCTCTGAGTGCGGAGGAAAAATCATATTCCGGACAAGGCGGTAACCCCGTGCCGCAGAGCGCAGTCGCCGTGCTGGCCACGCCTGCAAATTTTGATCCGAGAAAAAGCTGGCCCGTTTTGGTAACCTGTTCCACGAGCGATTTCAAACGTCAGAATCGAGATGATCTCATCGATTTTTATCGGAGGGTCGGACTCGCTGAAGGCTGGGTGCTGCTGGCGGGGGACGGCCCGCAACATGCGCGGAACGACACGGCAGCATGGCGTGCGGCCATGACACTCGCTGCCATCGACGCGCTCCATCACAGCTTCGCCGGGTCGGAGAAGTGGCCGATGGCTTGTGCCGGCTTCTCCGGAGGAGCGAAAGGCGCCGGCTCCATCGCGCCTCTGCTTGCGAGAAGCGGTTGTCGCATCACCGGAATTTACCTGACCGGCGTGAATGAGGACTACCTGAGCGGAGGGTATGCGAGATCCCAGCCCGGCACGAATTTTCTCAGTACGCCAATTTACGTTAGCGCTGGGCACGATGATAGAATCGCGAGGTTAGAGCAGCAATACGACGTCGTAGGTTCAATCAAACGAACGGGTTTCCAGCGAATTCGAATCGGAACTTTCCGTGGCGGCCATGAAGTCAATGACGCGCAAACTTCCATTGCTCTGCGCTGGTTTCGCGCATTGCAGAAGTAGAAGCTCTCACAGAAGCTGGCCGTCTTTCTTCGTAGCGCTGGATGGCTGCTGAAATTTGTCGAGCGACTTTACTAAATTTCCTGGAAGCGGCCGAACGCGATCAAAGATGCGCGCTGCTAGCGGTTTGGCCGTCGTATAACCAGTGGCGAACATTTCGAGACGCGCATCGAGATTGTCGATGTAATGCAGCGCCATCGCTTCGGGCGTTTTCGGGCTGACCGGAGAACCGAATTCCGGCTCGCCGTGATGCGCGCCGATAAGGTGAAGCAAATGCAATCGCACATCTTCGGACGGCGGCGCGAGATCTTTCCACGCTTCGGCATTTTCCGCGCTCAACCTGCGCCAGAGCGAATTGACCAGCTCAAGACCAATCGAGATATGTCCCATCAATTCGCCGCGCTCGTCGTAACCCATGGTGAAGCCGCTCTCGGGCAATTGATTTTCCCAAAGCTTTCCGCAGTCGTGAAACAAAATGCCGGCAAGCAAAAGATCGACATTCAATTGTGGATAGAGCGGCGCCATCTCATTTGCGATGCGCATCATCTGCGCGGTGTGTTCGGCGAGGCCGCCGCGCCGCGCGTGATGATAATTGCGCGCCGCAGCCGTACGCCGGAAACGATCGCCCCATTCGCTCAGAAATGCTTCGCAGAGGGCGCGCAGGCGAGGATCGACAATCGATTTCACCGTTTGCGTGATGAAATCCGAATCCGCTTTCTGTTTCGCCCGTAAATCCGCCGGACCTCGCAGCAACTCATTCCTTTCCTGCTCGATCAGCGGTCGCACCGTCCATTTGCGCGCTTCGAGGCCGTATTGCGAATGCGAATGAAACTCGCCCGTCAGCTCGATGAAATCTTCCGCCTGGAGCGAGCTGCAAGCCTTGTAGGCGGGATGATCGCTCCAAACACGCAGCGTCATTCGATTGCACGCGTCGGCCAAACTCAACTCGCAATAAGGTTGTTGTTCGCGAGTCAGCTTCGGCGTCGCAGTTTCCACCTGAACATGCACGCGCGCGGTCACCGGGTCGCTTTGCGCGGCCCGGCGGATTTCGCTGAGCGTCATCAAGTTCATGTCGATCTTATCGCCACGGCACCGCGGATCATCAAGGCGCGGGAATTATTTCGCTGCTTCAATCACACCGCACGCGATTCGCGCGCCGGAATTACCGGAAGGATCGGTTTTCAGATCATCTTCCTTTTCATGAACGATGACCGATTTTCCGATGATCGATTCCGCGCCGCTGAATTTGAGCTTTCCCTTCCAATCAAGATGCCCTTTGCCGGAAGCGTCGACGGTGATGTTGCCGAAGTCGCCGGCGTGTCGCTCAACTGAATCTGGCCCGCCGTGATGTTGATGTGTCGGATTGAAATGCGCGCCGGCTGATGAGGCATCGGGCGCCGAGCAATCCCCCTTTTCGTGAATGTGAAATCCGTGCTTACCCGGTTTCAGATTCTCGACGTCCGCAACCACCTGAACATCGTCGCCCATTTTTGTGAATATGACGGTGCCCTTAACCTGACTGCCCGATGAGGGCTGCAGATTTGCGACCGCTTTGGTGACATCTTGGGCGTGCGCGAAAGCGGCGAGCGCGCATAGAAACGTTAGAGATAGGATAATCGTTTTCATGCCGACACCGTACGACCCTTCTGACCGAAATAAAACTCTCAATCGAGGACGCGTTTCTCGAGTCCAGCGTAAGCGTCGATGCGGCGATCGCGCAGGAATGGCCAATGTGTCCGATGTTCATTCACGCGCGCCCATTCGATCTCGGCGCTGACGATTTCCTCTCGATCAACCGAGCCCTTGGCAATGATCTCGCCGTCAGGTCCGCAAATAAAACTTTGTCCCCAAAATTCGATTCCGGCGCCGCCAGCCGGCGCTTCGTGACCGACGCGATTTGCCGCGGCGACGTAACAGCCGTTCGCGATCGCGTGGCTGCGCTGAATTGTTTCCCACGCGGAATGCTGCGCCTTCTCGAATTTTTTCTTTTCGCTTGGATGCCAGCCGATCGCCGTCGGATAAAAAATAATTTCCGCGCCGCGCAACGCCGTTAGCCGCGCCGCTTCCGGATACCACTGGTCCCAGCAAACGCAGACGCCGATTTTTCCGTGCGCGGTTTCCCACGCCTGAAAACCAAGATCGCCCGGCGTGAAATAAAACTTCTCGTGATACAGCGGATCATCGGGAATGTGCATCTTGCGGTATTTGCCAAGAAATTTTCCGTCGGCATCGATAATGGCGGCGGTGTTGTGATAAACGCCGGCGCGTCGTCTCTCGAAAAGTGATGCGATGATGACAATGCCAAGCTCGCGCGCGAGCTCACCAAGTGCGATTGTCGATCCACCGGGCACTTCTTCAGCCAGCTTGAAGTTTCCGTGGTCTTCGCTCTGGCAGAAATATTGCGACTGAAAAAGTTCCGGCAAGCAAACGACCTGCGTGCCTTGCTTCGTCGCGTCGCGGATGAAATCTATCGCGCGCGCAAAATTCTTCTCCGGCTCCGCGCTGCATTTCATTTGAATCAACGCGACTCGCGTCTTGCTCGGTTTCATCGGTGGATCGCGCGCTCCGCGCGCGATGTTAGTTATATCATCGCGAAGCGATCAAAAATAATGGTCTTACGACTTGGGTTAGCATCGCGCGGCGGGGCGCACGATCCACCTATTTCACCGAATCTGCCGAGACGATGTCGATCTTGTTGATCACGACGCGCTTTGTTGGTTTGCTATTTTCGCCGTTGGCAAACGTCACCGGGGCGTTACCGATTTTTTCGAGCACATCGTCGCCTTTGATCAATTTGCCGAATGTCGTGTATTGATGATCCAGCCGGGGCACGGGCGCGAGACAGATGAAAAATTGCGAGCCAGCGGAATCGGAGTCCATTTCGCGCGCCATCGAGATGACGCCACGCGCGTGCGGGTGGTCGTTAAATTCGGCCTTGATTTTGTAACCGGGGCCGCCGGTACCGTAACTACTCTCTTTCTTTGGATCTTTTTACAGCGGATCGCCTCCCTGGATCATGAATCCTTTGACGATGCGATGAAAAATTGTGCCGTCGTAAAATCCGGAGCGCGCGAGTTTTTTGAAATTCTCGATCGTGTTCGGTGCCGCGTCGGTCCAGAACTGCACGACCATTTCGCCTTCGCTCGTTTTGATTACCGCTACTTCGTTGGTTTTTGAATCCATAGGTTTCTTTTCCTCGCTGCGAACTTCCTTTACTCCGAAGGTCAAACCCAAGAGACAGCAAAACAACGTGAGTTTCATATTTCGATCTTAACGTTTAACGTTCAATGTCCAACGTTCAACATCGAATGCAGAACGGCCGCGGTGCGCGCCTCTCTTTCATTGAACGTTTAGCATTGAACCTTGAGCGTTGGACGTTCGCTTTGATTTATCGGCATGATATTCCTGCAGACTGCGCACCTGCACCTTGCTTTTCTGGAGTGAGCGAATTCCATTGGCACTGGCCTGCGCCGCCCTCACCGTGGTCATGATCGGAATTTT
>QHQE01000124.1 GCA_003219265.1 Verrucomicrobiota bacterium | reverse complement strand
GTTCCTTGCGCAATATGACGACTCAACTCCTTCAGGAAGCAGCCCAAGTCATCCCCAATCAGCAACTCCTGATCAATGTCGTCTCCAAGCGAGTGCGTCAGCTCGGCTTGGGACATCGGCCCATGGTGGAGGTGGGTCCGCGCGCTTCCCTCACTGACATCGCCCTCAAGGAAATCATCGCCGGCAAGCTCACTTACGAATCGCTCAAGGGTCCTTCCAACGGCGCGTAAGTTTTCCATCGCCTTCCGGACGCGATTATGGCGGCCGAGTCGATCATTAATCGCAAGGCGTTGCGCGATTTTCACATTCTCGAGCGCTACGAAGCCGGCCTCGAGTTGAAGGGCAGCGAGGTCAAATCGATCCGCGCTGGCAAAGCAAACATTAGCGACGCCTTCGCCCGCATCGAGAAGGGCGAAGCCTTTCTCTATAACGCCGACATTCAACCGTACGAACGCGCCAGTCACGAAATTCCGGCCGCGAAACGCGTTCGCAAACTTCTATTACATCGTCAAGAGATCGATAAACTCTATGGCGAAACACAAGTTGCAGGTCGCGCGCTTGTCGTTCTGAAACTGTACTGGAAAAATGGGAAACTGAAGGCCGAGCTCGGCGTCGCGCAGGGCAAAGTCGCTCATGACAAGCGCGCGGACTTAAAGAAGCGCGCCATTGATCGCGAGACGGCGCGTGAGGTCGCGCGGTTCAACCGACGACACCGTTAGACCGATATCTTTTATTTCAACGTTGGACGTTGAACGTTGGACGTTGGACGTTGGCTCTGGCGATGTGGATATTGATCCTAAGTCTTGTTGCTGTCCTTTTCTTCGGCTTCCTTTTTTTTTCCACAAGCCACGCACAGCAATCGTTCTTGAAGAACAAGGTCGTCTTGATTACCGGCGGCTCACGCGGACTCGGTCTCGTAATCGCTCGTCAAATTTGTGGTGAATATGGAAAAGTCGCGCTGATCGCGCGCGATGCCGATGAGTTAGCGCGCGCCGAAGCCGATCTCGCGCGTCGCGGCGGCGAAGTACTGACGATCTCGTGCGATTTGCTCGATCGCGCACAAGTCGAGACCGCCGTTCAAGAAACAATCAACCGTTACGGCACGATCGACATCTTGATTAACAATGCCGGCATCATCCAAGTCGGTCCGCTTGAGCACATGGTGCGCGAAGATTTCGAGCGGGCAATGCAATTGCATTTTTGGGCGCCGTTTGACTTGATTAGGCAAGTTGTTCCGGAAATGCGCCGGCGTGGCGGCGGGCGTATCGTAAATATTTCATCCATCGGCGGCAAAATCGCCGTGCCGCACATGGCGCCATACACGGCGAGCAAGTTCGCGCTTGCCGGTCTCTCCGATGCGCTATGCGCGGAGCTGGCGCGGGAAAATATTTTCGTCACCACGGTCACTCCGGGAATGATGCGCACCGGCTCGCAAGGCCACGCCAAGTTCAAGGGCGATCACGCCGGCGAATACAGATGGTTCGCTGCGTCGAGCGCGTTGCCATTTGCATCAATCTCTGCCGAGCACGCCGCGCGCAAAATTCTCGCGGCCTGCATCCGTGGTAAGCCAGCGCTTATGATGCCGATCCCAGCGCGAGCTCTGATTTTGGCGAACGCGCTTTTCCCGAATCTCTTCGGGCACGTGATGAAAATCGTGAACGCGTGTCTGCCATCGGCGGTCGGGCCGAGTGGCGATGACTCACGCGCCGGCTCGGATTTTCAGTGAAACCGAAGCGTCTTTTTGTTGCGATCGATTTCCCGCAATCAGTCCGAGCGTTTCTTTTCGATCTTGATCCACAAATTCGCGGTGTCCGGTGGATCGCCGCCGAACAGATGCATCTCACGCTCGGCTTCTTTGGCGATGTGCCGGAAGACGTCGATGCAAAATTTCGCGAGAAACTCAGCGCGATTCATTTCGGCGCTTTTTTTCTGCCTCTCGCTGGCGTTGGGACGTTCCCGCCGAAAGGTCCACCCAAAATTATCTGGATCGGCACCGGTCGCGGGCATCCGCACCTTTTTCAATTGCACAAGCGCGTGACCGATGCGGCCCTCGCCGTTGGTCTCGAACCGGATTTGCGTCCATTCCATCCGCACATCACGCTCGCGCGTTGTCGCGATGTCTCTCCGCAATCGATGCGAAAATTCTTGCAAACGAATGTCGATCTTGATGCGGGAATGGTCCACGTGGAGTCATTCCACCTTTACTCAAGCGAGCTCACGCCCGCCGGCCCGATTCACACACCGCAGCTGACCGTCTCGTGGAATTAATGCGACCCAGGATGTTTTCGGGCCGCTATAGTTCGCGGCTGGAGAGCGGCGGCGCGATGTGCTCGAGTGATCGCCGCTCGGCCGGGACCCCGATCCACGCCTCGACCAGTGCGCCAAGAAGCATCAGCGTCGCGGCCACGAGATATCCGGCAAACAACGCCGTGCTCGATCCCGTGCCGATGATCCATCCGAATAATGCCGGCGCGCCCACTCCGCCCGCAAGCGTCCCGATAGCGTAGAAAATCGCGATGGCCAGCGCTCGAATTTCCAGCGGGAAAATCTCGCTTACCGTCAGATACGCCGAGCTGGCCGCAGCCGAAGCGATAAAGAAAATCACCGTCCACGCGAGCGTTTGTGTCTGCGCGGTCAAGAGGCCGGCATGAAAAAGCCAGGCGGTCAAAGCAAGCAAAATTCCGGCGAGGCCATAGGTGATTGTGATCATCTGTTTGCGACCGATCGCGTCGAACAAATGCCCGAGCAGCAGCGGCCCCAGCACATTTCCGAGTGCGAACGGCAACAGATAAATGCCCACATTTTCCTCCGGCACGCCATAAAATCGCATCAACACGAGCGCGTAGGTGAAAAAAATCGCGTTGTAGAAAAAAGCCTGTGTCAGCATCAGGACAAAACCGAGCAGCGAACGCCGCCGGTGTTCGTGCACGATCGCGTTCCAAATTTCTCGCCACGGCGTATGGGTGCGTGTTCGAATGCGCGTGGGCGGCACGCCGTTGTAGCTGCGGTCGCTGACCGCGGCCCCATGTGACGCCATGATCGTTCTTTCGACCTGAGCAACAATTTCCTCGGCTTCGTCATTTCGTCCATGGATCATGAGCCAGCGCGGACTTTCCGGAATCCATCGGCGAAAAAAGATCACGACGAGGCCGAGGGTCGCGCCGATTCCAAACGCGCAACGCCAACCCAGCCACACCGGCAGTCGACGCGGATCGAGCAACACGATCGTCGCAGCCGATCCGAGCGCGGCGCCAACCCAGTACGAACCGTTGATCATCAAATCTACCCGGCCACGCACGCGCGCCGGAATCAGCTCGTCGATCGCCGAATTAATCGCCGCATATTCGCCGCCGATGCCCGCGCCTGTTAGCGCGCGAAAAAGGGCGTAGCTCGCGAAACTCCACGAAAACGCAGTCAGGCCGGTGGCGGCGAGATAGACCGCGACCGTGATGAAAAACAATCTCTTGCGTCCGAGGCGATCGGTTCCGTAACCGAAAAGCAGCGCGCCAATCACAGCGCCGACAAGATAGAAGGTCGCGCTCGCGCCAACCTGCGTATCGGTCAATCCGAGCGTTTCGCGTCGCGTCAAAATTCCGCCTAACGATCCGGCGAGCGTGACTTCAAGACCATCGAGAATCCAAGTCGCGCCGAGCGAGATAACGATTAGCCAGTGCCACCGGCTCCACGGCATCCGGTCCAGCCGCGCCGGCACGTACGATTCGATCCATTCGCCATCGGCCATTATCTCGATTCGCCGATTCTGCTGCTTATGCTTTATCCGAGACCTGCGACGGCGCCAGGATGGCGTCGCGCATTCCGTGCAAAAATTTCTTATCAGCCGGAACAATTGTCGCGAGTGCGCCCCGCAATTTGACGCGATCTTGCTCGACGAAGAAATACGGGCAAAGGCGAACGCGTCCTTTCATCGTTTTTAACTCTCCGGACTCCGGATCCCAGTATCGATGTTCAAATAAGTGGCCTTTGTGAAAGCGCTGGAGAATCGTGGGCGATTGTTCGAATGTTTCGAGCGCGTGCTCGATGCGCTGCTCCCATTCGGCGTGCGGAAGATCGGCGCCGAGCGCAATCCCGCGGCTGCCCCAGCCAAGCGGCGAAAATCCGCTTACCTTTAAAAGAAGATCTCGGTCTTTCTGACTAAGCTTGGCCGCCTCTCGCCAGTCGTGAATCTCAAGGCGCGGGATGACCGCATGCTGCGGCAGCGGAGTCGGATCGAGCAGCCATGAGTAGGGAATCACCTCCTGCAGCTTGATGAAATATTTTTCGCCGAGTTCGCGCCGCCAGAATTCGCGCAATGGCTGCATCCAAAAGAGGGCGAACCACATTTTCTCTTCGAGATATGGCTTCATCGGCGGCGTAATCGTGATGCGGCCTTCAGCGTTTGCGCGCAACGTGTTGTCGATGTTGGGAATGTTCGGCAGATCAAACAGCTCGAAGAACCGGTAAACCGCACGATTATCCTGCGGCTCATAATTTTCCGCCGCCACCACTTGCCATTCCAGATCACGATGTCGGTCTTTCAATCGCGCGGCGATCCATTCCATCTCCGGCCGATAAGTCGCTGCTTCGAGTGAAATGACGATGTCGCCACCGTTTGGAAGCACGCTGTGAAATCCGTCGAGCATTCCATTCGTGTCGCCGATAATTTCCTTGTCGAACCCGGAATAGGTTTGGTCGAGCCAGCTAGTTAAGCCAATTCCACCAGGTACGGAGTCGATTTCGGCAATGATGTAACCGTTCTCGGTGAGAATGAGATCGGGCCGGATCACGCGCGGCAGATCGTCGCGAATTTCTCTTCGCCGCGAAAACTCGATGAGTTTTGGCGGTTTGCCTGCGTCGAGATACCGCGCAACCCAGGCTGGCTGTTTGCCTTTGACGCTGAGCTGATAGAGCTGATTGCAAGCGCGCTGAAAAACGAAAAGGCGATGACCAAGCTGGTCGAGCTCCCCCAGAAATCTTTTCTCGATGGGAAATGGATCGGGTGAAAGCAGCCAATCCTTTTCCGCGAAGAGGCCCTCTTTCGGGAAGGCAGAGCGGATCGACTGTAACTTGTCTTCAGCCGCGGCGAGCGTCACAATGTTTGAAGTTTGGGGTTTGAGGTTTGATTTCAGACTGCGCGTGACTTACCGCTACAAATCAAACATCAAACATCGAACATCAAACTTTCAATTATCTTCCCGTCGCCATCTTTTTGAGTGCGAGCTTCAATAAATCCTCCGCTGATTTCGCTTCGCCTCTTTGTTGCAACTCGCGCACGGTTTTGTGCGCATCGATCTGTTTGTAGCCCAGTGCAATCAACGCGAGCACGGCTTCGTTGGCGCGTTCCTGCTCGGGCGTGGGCGCGTGCGTCGCGCTAGCGGCTTCCCAAGCCGCCGCTACGCCCAGCTTGTCTTTCAATTCGAGAACGATTCGCTCCGCCGTCTTTTTTCCGAGGCCGCTAATTTTCGCGAGCGACACAACATCGGAATTCACCACCGCCGCTTTGAAATTGTTCACGCTCATTCCACTGAGCACCGCCAGCGCGAGCTTCGGTCCGATTCCGCTGACGTTGTTCACAAGCAACCGGAACAGATCGCGTTCCGCCGCGCTCATGAATCCATAAAGCACGTGCGCATCTTCGCGAACGGCCAGGTGAGTGAGAATTCGAATGGGTTGTCCGACCGCCGGGAGTTTGTCGTAGCTCGAGAGCGGAATGAAAACTTCGTAGCCGACCCCGCCGACATCGACAATCGCCTGCGTCGGCAATGCGCTCACGAGCCGGCCATCGAGAAACGTGATCATGTTTGGCAATCCCTAACAGACGAAGCGCAAACTGCAAACCAACCTGTAGCGGCAGGCGTGTCGCCTGCGACCTTGGATAAACGCAGCCGACACGGCTGCCTCTACAGAATCACTCTGGCTTCAAGATGAGCGTGAGATCGGCTTGCTTGCCTTTGGCGATGTTGAAACCGCGCGCGCGAAAATTTTTCCAGTCGTTAGGCAACACGGGATAAATCTTGCCCGCAAGCTCGGTTGGCAAAATAACAAAGCGCGGACCTGTTTGCTCCATGAACCGCTGCACATTTGTGGGACGCAGCGCCGGCGTTTGCAACCATCCACGCACCCGACTGCGAAAATACCAAACCAGACTCGGCTCGTTGTAATCGACCGATGCGAATTGCATTTCCGGACGCAAGTAGTCGCGCGATTGCCGAAAAAGTTGCCAGGCGGGAAATACCTGCGCTGCGAATGGCGCAACGAACAGCGCCAGGGCAAAATAAACACAAACCGCCGCAACCGCCGACTTTTTCAAGAATCGGGTCGGCGTTTCACTATCGATCCAACGCCACGCCAGCAGAAGCGAGAGGAGCGGAAATGCCGGCAGCGTGTAATGCGGCAACTTCGTCTTCGCGAGCGTGAAGATGAAAAAGATGATTGATGCGCCGGTCAGAAGGTAATTGTCGATCTTATTGCCTGGCCTGTCGCTGCGGGCGCCGACCGCGGCTCCTCGATTTCGCCACAGCTGCTTGGCCAACCACGGCAATTTGATCGACCACGGAAAAAAGCTGGCAAAGACGGTCACGAAATAAAATGGCAGCAGCAGGAGATACGCACCTAACGAATTCGCGCCGTGCCCTTCCATCGCGCCAAACGAGCGGCCAATCACATGACGTCCGATTCCAACGACAAAGAATTCTCCATTCGTTCGAAGCAGCGCGGGGATTCCCCAAATCGAAACAATCGCGAGTATAACCACGATTCCGCGGCCGAACTTAAAGCGCTGCGCGAACTGCGGTTCGCGCAGAAGAATTATTGTTGATGTTACCGTCAAAAGCGGCGTCCAGCCGATTGGCCCTTTCGCTAGGAACGCAAACCCCAGCGCGAAATAAAACATCCACCAGTTCCAATTAAACGTTGAACGTTTGTCGTCATTCGTTAGGCAATCACGCAGCAGTTCATAACCGCTCCAGTGCGCCAGCGTGACAAATAAAACCAGCCACATGTCCGCGACCGCGGCTTTCGCGTGCAGGAAGGTTTGTAACGAAAGCGTGAAAATGATTGCCGCCCACCAGCCGATGCGATTTCCACCGGTGCACGCCTGCAACGCCGAAGGTCGCCGCGGCGACCGAAGGCGCGATCCCCACGCGAAGATCGACAATGCGGTCAGCGCGGCGGCGATGGCCGATGGAAAACGCGCCGCGAAATCGTTCTCACTAAATACGCGGTAGCTTACGACTTGAAACCAGTAGGTGAGGGGAGGCTTGTCGAAGCGGACGCGATCGTTGAAGTACGGAACGACGTAATCGCTGCGCTCGATCATTTCGCGCGATGCTTCGGCAAAGCGCGGCTCGTCGCGGTCGATCAACGGCAAACTCCACGTGCCGGCTAGGTGGAACAGAACGCAGCCAAAAAAAAGCAGCGCGTAATTGCGGACACCGACATTCGTCGCGTGCTCGCGATTTATCGGAGTTGCGGATTTCAAGTGCGCACTCAAAATAGCGTCCAGCAAATGTGACGGGAACTTATTTGTGAAGCGCCGGCTCGTTTTTTATTGGCTGATCGGTATCGCGATTGCGGTGATCGTCGTCACCGTGGCATTCCACTTCGATGACGCGATGCAAAATTTCATCGCGCAACATCAGAGCCGCGTGGCAAAGAGTTTTATGCGCAACGTGAGCCGGTTGGGTGATTGGACCGAACACTTTGCGGTTGGCGCCGCGCTGGCTGCGATCGCCTGGTGGCGCGGCAACAAAAAATGGACGCGCGTTTTTATATCGATGTTGCTCGCGCTTGCGCTCGCGGGCGCGGCGGCGCGTGTCGTCAAGATCGGCGCTGGCCGCGCGCGTCCTTCGGTGAAAGCGGAAGAAGTTTGGAACGGACTGAAATTTGGCTCGCAGTATCACGCTTTTCCATCCGGTCACACCGCGGCTTCGACCGCTTTCTTTGCTGTTTTGCTTTTGGCGAATTGGCGAATCGGTGTCTTTTGTTTGCCGATACCCTTATTGATCGGCTTCTCGCGCATGTACGTCGCCGCACATTATTTATCGGACGTTGTGTGTGCAACGATTTTGGGAATTCTTTGCGCGATGCTTGTCGAGCATTTCCTCCGTCCACAAATCGAAAATCGAAAATCAAAAATCGAAAATTAAATGGCGGAGGGGGGTGGGATTATCCAAAGCTGCGCTTTGGCTCTGGAGTTAGAGCTTCGCTTTTAACCCATGCGCGTGACGCGCCCCACCAGTCGAACGGCGTTCGAATCTCCGCTGTTCGAAAACATTCCGGGTTGCGACCAATCAAAGTTCGAGCTGCATCGATGGGCTGGCGGAGGGGGTGGGATTCGAACCCACGAGGCCTTTCGGCCTGCCGGTTTTCAGGACCGGAGCCATAAACCACTCGACCACCCCTCCGGGAATTACGGATCGCGAGAAGTGTGCCACTCCACCGAAGTTGAGCAAGGTGGATCGAGCACTCCCTCTGGCGCGCTGTAGCGCAGAGAAGGCGGCCTGCTCGATGCTAAAAATTGGCGGCGAAGCCGCATTTGTATAACCATCGCCCAGCGGAGCTCCGAAAGTTCTCGCGAGCAGGCAGGCCGATCCACCAAATCTCGCTGGACAATGCGATATGTTCATGTGAACTTAATACGCGGCCGGAGGCGCGGAAATGAAGCAAGGACGTTCTCAAAAATATCGGCCTGTCATTGAAGAGACGGCGCAGAGTTCGGCGCCGATCCGCGGCCGCGGCGCGTCGTGGAGCCCGGCAAATCGTTTCGAAAGGCTCCATGTCGATCATAATGATGTCGATGTTGTTGATCCCGACCCTGGCGACGCGGTGCGGCCGCGGCGGGCGACGCAATTTTTCCGCGACGGCACGAAAACGATCATCACGCGCAACAACAGTCCCGACCTTGGCTTTGAAACCAGCGTGAATCCATATCGTGGTTGCGAGCATGGCTGCATTTATTGTTACGCGCGGCCGACGCATGAGTATCTCGGTTTTTCGGCGGGCCTCGATTTTGAGAGCAAGATCATGGTGAAGACGGATGCGCCGGAATTGTTGCGGGCGGAATTGGAATCGTCGCGCTGGACACCGCAAGTGCTCGTGATGAGCGGGGTAACCGATCCTTATCAGCCAGTCGAGCAGAAATTGCGGATCACGCGAGGTTGTCTGGAAATGTTGGCAAAATTTCGTAATCCAGTCGCGATCATCACGAAGAACCGGCTGGTCACGCGAGATGTCGATTTATTGCGTAAGCTGGCGAGTTTCAACGCGGCGGCGGTGAATATTTCAATCACTTCGCTCGATTCGAAACTGCAGCGCGTGCTGGAGCCGCGCACATCGTCGCCGAGTGCGCGGCTCGAGGCCATTGAAGAATTGCGCGATGCAGGGGTTCCGGTTGGCGTGATGGTTGCGCCGATCATTCCCGGATTGACCGATCACGAGGTTCCGAAAATTCTCGAAGCTTGCGGGAAAGCCGGCGCGCAGTTTGCCGGTTACACCATCGTGCGTTTGCCGTGGGCGGTAGCGCCGCTTTTTGAGCATTGGCTCGAGGAACATTTTCCAGAGCGGAAGGAAAAGATCCTCGGACGCATCCGGCATTTGCGCGGAAATAATCGACTTAATAATTCCAAATGGCACGCGCGCATGATCGGCGAAGGAATTTTCGCCGATCAAATCGCGTCGCTTTTCGAAGTGGGTTGTCGTCGCGCCGGAATCGGAAAACGGCCTCAGCTTTCCACGGCATCATTTCGAAGACCTTGCGAGCAACTAGCATTATTGTAGCCGCGCCTCTGCGAGCGCGTGTGGATCGTCACCACGGCGTTGCTCGCAGATGCGTGTGGGCAGATTCCGAACGGGCTTCTGGCGAATCGTCTCTGACGAAAAAACACGCCATTATTTGACGGACGTGGCTGCGATTACGAAATCCAAATTGTCTTGATGTTCGTGAACTCGCGGATTCCTGCCGCGCCGAGTTCGCGACCGAAGCCGGAACGTTTCACGCCGCCGAAAGGCAAACGCGGATCGGAAGCGACCATGCCGTTGATGAAAACCACTCCGGCATCGAGCTCGGATGCGAAAAGTTCTTTTTCGGTTGGATCGCCTGTCCAGGCGCTCGCTCCGAGCCCGAATGGGCTGTCATTTGCAATCTCGATCGCGTCGGCGACGTCGCGCACGCGAAAAATGGAGGCAACTGGACCAAAAACTTCTTCGCGATAAGCGGGCGACTTTCTCGGTACATTGACAAGTACCGTCGGCTCATAAAAAAACCCCGGGCCGTGAATTCGATTTCCGCCGGTCAATAATTTCGCGCCTGCCACAACCGATTTTTGAACCTGGTCATGGACGCCGTTGAGAATTTGCTCCGTCGCCAGCGGACCAATCTCAGTCGTCTCATCGAGCGGATCGCCGATTTTCAACGCGCGCATTCGTTCGACAAACTGGCGCAAAAAATCGTCGTAAACTTTGTCGGCGATAAAAAATCGCTTAGCTGCGATGCACGACTGACCACTGTTGATCGTTCGCGCTTTAACGGCAGTCGTGAGCGCCGCTTTGAAATCCGCGCTCGGCATGACGATGAACGCGTCGCTGCCGCCGAGCTCGAGCACAGCTTTTTTGATTTCGCGCGCGGCCGCGCTCGCGACGGCGCTTCCCGCGCGCTCGCTTCCGGTCAGCGTCACCGCTTTCACCCGTGGGTCGACAATCAGGTGCTCGACTTGCTCCGCTTCGATAAGCAGCGTTTGAAAAACGCCTTCGTCAAAACCGGCGCGGCAGAAGATCTTTTCGATCGCGAGTGCGCATTGCGGCACGTTGGCCGCATGTTTGAGGAGGCCGACGTTTCCTGCCATTAACGCCGGCGCCGCGAAACGGAACACCTGCCAGAACGGAAAATTCCACGGCATGATTGCAAGCACGGCGCCGAGCGGTTGATAACGAACAAAACTTCGCGCGGCGTCTGTTTGGACCGGTTCGTCTTCAAGAAATCGCTCCGCGTTCTCGGCGTAAAATCGGCAAACGCGCGCGCATTTCTCGATTTCTCCCATAGCGCCGCCCAGTAATTTGCCCATCTCGAGCGTGATCGTTTGCGCCAGTTCTTTCTTTCCCTGCTCGAGCAGCGAGGCGGCGGCCAGCATAAGCTGCCCCCGTTTTGCAAATGGTTCGCGTCGATGACGCGCAAATGCTTCCTCGGCCCGCTTCAGTCGTTCTTCGATTTCTTTCTC
>QHQE01000179.1 GCA_003219265.1 Verrucomicrobiota bacterium | reverse complement strand
CGGCGCTGCTGGAAACGCACGATTGGAAAAACGAGCCGATGGTGCTGGTGTCAATCGGGCAATTGATCGAGCATCTCGGCCTCGATAAAACGCAGCGCCGATTCACTTTCGCGCAATTGACCGCGCTGCCGGAGTTGAACCGGCTCGCGAACGAGGCGCACGCGCTACGCAAAGCGGAGAGACCGCTCGACCGGTTGCAACAGGAGGTGATGAGCGTGACCGAACGGCTCGCCCTTTTCGCGCATGTGATGGATGGAAGCGCGTTCTTGATCGTGCCGGCCTCGAAGAGCGAAACCGACGCCTGGGTGGTGCCACCGGAATTTTCTCGATATTACACAGACGCGCAGTTCGCGCCGATCCAAACACAACTGCAAACGCTGGCCACCGCTTACACGAACGGCGACAGTTTTAATTTCAGTCGCGCGTCGAATCAGCTCCGCGAAAATTTACACGAGCTGAGTCCGGCAATTTATCCGCAAGATCGACAATTGCGCCTCGAATATTTCTACAATCACTTCGACGGTTTTTATCGTGCGGCCTGGTGTTATGGCATCGCGTTTCTTCTTTTGCTCATCGCGCATCTGCGTCGCGCATCGGGCGCCGCCCACAGGGCGGCGGCTACCCCGAAAGCATTCGGGGCTTCGCTGCGCGAAGCGTCCGCGAGCAGAGTCAGCGCGCTGCGGTTGGCGGGCGTGGCAATTGTCATCTTTGGTCTCGCGTTTCACGCGAGCGGAATCGTGATGCGCTGCCTGATCGCGGGCCGGCCGCCGGTCACGAACATGTACGAGTCGATTATCTGGGTCTCGTTCGCAGTGTCGTTTTTCGGGATGATCTTTTTCGCGCGCTATCGCACGCCGGTTTACCTGCTGGCGGCGTTGCCGGTCACGCTGGTGGCGTTGTTGCTCGTCCATCAAATGCCGATCGCGATGCCGTCGAGTATCGATCCGCTCGTGCCGGTTTTGCGCGACAATTTTTGGCTGACCATTCACGTCCTCACGATCACGCTGAGCTACGCCGCGTTCGCGCTCGCCATGGGGTTCGGGCACATTTTGCTCTGGCGATACGCGCGCAATCCGAGCGCGGCGCGCGCAGATGCGCCGATGCATTTCTGGCTTTATCGCGTGTTGCAGCTTGGCGTACTCTTGCTGGCTGCGGGCACGATTCTCGGCGGGGTGTGGGCAAATTACAGCTGGGGGCGGTTCTGGGGCTGGGACCCGAAGGAAACCTGGGCGCTGATCGCGTTGCTCTGTTACATCCTGACCTTGCACGGCCGACTCGCAGGCTGGTGGACGGAATTCGGTCTCGTCGTGGCGAGCGTAGTTTGTTTTCTCGCTGTGCTGATGGCGTGGTATGGAGTGAACTTTGTTCTCGGGAAAGGGCTGCACAGTTACGGGTTCGGCATCGGCGGCGAGACCTACGTAGCGACGTTTGTGATTTTGGATTTGTTGTTCGTCGGATTTGCCATTTGGCGATATCGCGCGAGTAAGCGCGCGGTGAGCGCGCCCGAAATCGAAGGTGACCGCGTGACGGTATAGTGTCGTTCGCGTCTGCTGTGGTGGCAGCCGTGTCTGCTGCGAACCGCGAAAAATGCAGGCGGCACGCCTGCCTCTACAGAATTAGTCACCGAGCCGGGCCAGCGTCCCGACGCAAACCAAGTAATCGTTGATCAACCGTTGCGGGACACCGATGACAAAAATAAGGCGCGCCCGCTGACCTTTGCCAAACGGAACACCGGCGCGGCTGCGCCCGATGCCCAGGACAATCCGATCGACTAAATCGGTGCGGGCATGGGGAAATGCGACGCTGTGCTCCACCGCGCTGGGGTTGGCCTGCTCGCGCGCGAGCACCGCGTCGAGAAATGTTTCGGGATGGTCGATCTTCCCATTCGCGGCCAGCAACTGGATGATCTCGCGCAAGGCGTTCGCCTGTTTCCGTGCGCGCAATTGCAGCGCCACATTTTTTTCCTCGAGAAGATCAGCCAGCGCGATAGCCATGAGCGGCAGCGAGATTTATTGGATTATCCGGGCAAAGGCAGTTATCCAGTTAATGTGACAGCCGTGGCAACTGAAAACACCGCAACCCAACCGATCGACGAGGCGACGGTCTCGTTACAGCGCAGCATTTACGACCCGGGCTACGTCAACGCCATGTCGCATTTTTATCGCGGCGAGATGGGGCGGATCATGGTTTGGCGGCAGCGACTCGACATTACCACCAACTGGGCCATCACCAGCAGCACGGCTATTATTACGATCGCCTTCGCCAATCGCGACGTGCCGCACATCATTTTCTTTTTCAACCTGGCGATTGTATGGGTGATGCTTTGGATCGAGGCCCGCCGTTATCGGTTCTATGACGCCTTCCGCGCGCGCATCCGCATGCTCGAAGCGCATTTCCTCGTGCCCATGGTGATGGAAAATAGAGACTTGCTCCAGGGCGAATGGAAGAAGCTCGTCTGCGAAGATTTGATTTTACCCTGCTTCAAGATCAGCAAGCTGGAAGCGATCGGGCGCCGCTTGAAACGCAATTACGTTTTCATTTTCATTCTCATCCTCGTGGCCTGGGTCACAAAAATCTTCCTGCACGCCCCGATGGCCATGGACAGTGTGCCCGCTTTTTATCGAGCGTTGCGCGTCGGTCACATCCCCTCGTGGCTGGTCGCCTTTGTCTTTGTGGGCACCTTCATCAGCGTGATTGGGATTACCATTTACGTCAGCAAGAAAGCTTCCGGCGAAATTTCAGAATTTGGCACCCATCGTTCGCTCTGGAGAATCTGAAGAAGTTGATAGTTGAGAGTTGATGGTTGAGAGATCGGCCATGGCCGAATCGTTATCGAATCTCAGTTCCGCGGCTCTCAACTCTCAACCCTCAACTTTCAACAAGCTTTGCGAAATTGTTGCGAAGCTACGCGGGCCGAGTGGCTGTCCGTGGGACCGGGAGCAAACGCACGAATCGCTTTTGCCAGCGACGATTGAAGAAGCTTACGAGGTGGCGGAGGCCGCCCGCGCCAAGAACGACGCGCATTTTCGCGAGGAACTCGGTGACCTCTTGCTGTTGGTCGTGATGCACGCCGAGATCGCGCGCGAAGCCGGCCGATTCGACATCAACAATGTCGTCGATGACGTGACGGAGAAGCTGGTGCGGCGTCATCCGCATGTTTTTGGGAAAAGCGACGCGCGCGACAGCGGCGCGGTCTTAAAGCAATGGGAAGCGATCAAGCGCGAGGAAAAAAGGAGCGATTCACATTATCTGGCCAGTTTGCCCAGAGCTTTACCCGCACTGATGCGCGCGCAAAAAGCGCAATCAAAAGCCGCACGGGTCAATTTCGATTGGACCGAGCTGCGCGACGTGCTGGCAAAAGTTGAAGAAGAACTCGGCGAAACGAAATCGGCCATCGCGTCGCAAGATCGACAATCACTCGAAGATGAAATCGGCGATCTGCTTTTTGCGGTCGTTAATCTTGCGCGCAAATGCAAACTCGACGCGGAGAGCGCGCTGCAAACAGCCACGGACAAATTCGTGGCGCGTTTTAATCGGCTGGAAGACGAACTTCGATCGCGCGGCAAACGGCTGGGAGATGCCGATCTTGCCGAGCTGGATGAGATCTGGAATGCGATCAAAAAAATGACGAATGAACGAATGAGGAAGGACGAAAGAAGCTCGAATGATTGAATGACGAAGACAATCGGACGCACCGCCTCGCCATTTCGGATTTCGTCATTCGTTCGTCATTCGACATTCGTGCTTCGTCATTTCTTGATTGTTTGCTTCTCCTCCTCGTTTGGCGATATTCCCCGTCCCGATGTCGATCCTGATTAATCTGCTTCTGGCCGTTTGGATGCTGGTGGCGTTGCTCATGGTGCTGGTGATCTTGATGCAGCGGCCAAAGAGCGAAGGGCTGGGTGCAGCATTTGGCGGGGCGGTGACGGAAAATATTTTCGGCGCACAAACCACAAACGTGCTCGTGAAATTCACGGCCTGGCTGGCGGGGATTTTTTTCGTAGTGACGTTCATATTGTCGATCCTCTATGCGCGCAAGAGCGCGGGCGAGAGCGCGCTTCGGCGCGAGCTGATGAAAACGCAAGCGGCCGCGCCAGCTTCTCCGGCGCCGGCAGCTTCTCAACCTTCGCCAGCCTCTTCCGCCGCGCCCGATTCCGGCGCCGGCGTGTTACCGGCGGGAAGCGCAACACCGGCTCCTTCTGCTCAGTCGCTCCCGCGTTCTACCGCGTCGGTTGCACCGTCCGTTTCACCAACGGCTTCGGCAAAACCAAAGCCTTAGCTTATG
>QHQE01000123.1 GCA_003219265.1 Verrucomicrobiota bacterium | reverse complement strand
CGGCGGCAATCGTAAAATCTGTATCGCCAGCAGTGCCCGACTGCGAAGAGCCTCCGTGCAATGTGATAGAAGCGGGCGCTCCTGACGTGTCCACAAAGCCATTGGTGGACCCACCGGTATTTGTAAGAGTCCAATGACTCGGGGCGTAGTAGCCCGAAAAATCGGCTTTCGCTGCCGCGGGCATGGCCACTGCGGCAAGACCTGCCGTAGCCAACGCATAGCGGGTAAGAGACTTCTCCAGGTTAATCGAAACGGCCTGATTGCGCGTGCTCCTGCGCGTGCGAGTCGGGGCTGAGATTTTCATGCGCCGAGGGATATCAGGATCGTTTTTTGTTGTCAAGAAAAAAGGAGGGTCTGCGCAGCCGACATTCCTGGTGGCAATCTCGCAGAGGTGGAATAACGTGGGGCGATGTTCCTTGCGCGACGATCTCTGACCGCCACCCTTTTGCTGGTATTGTCCGTCGCCTTCGCGGCAGACGTGCCACATTTGTCGCGTGATCAACTCGCGAAAGCGGTCCGCAGCGATTCGATCAGCATTCCCACGCCGGGCGAGCTTTTTACCGCGCTCGAAAAACCGGGCAAGCCAAATTGGACGGGCCAATATCGCGGCCCCATCCCGATGACCTATCGCAACCGGGCACAGATTGCGCTAAACCTAGGCGGGTTGATCGCCGACGGCTTCATCGCCGTCGAAGCGAAGGACAGCCAGCAGGTCAAGAACATCGGCTCGGACATCATCAAACTCGCAAAAGCGCTCGGCGTAAGTGAGAACCTGCTCAGCCGCGGCAACAGCATCAACGAATTTGCCGAGAACGACGAATGGGATGTTTTGCAAGAAGAACTGGAAGCGACGCAAAACGAAGTGAAATCGTCCATGCAAACGCACAGCGACCAGGACCTGGTCATCCTCGTCAGCGTGGGCGGCTGGATTCGCGGCACGCAAGTGGTAAGCGCGGCGATCATGCAAAATTATGATGAACGTAGCGCAAAAGTTTTGCGGCAGCCGGCGCTGGTCAGCTTCATCCATTCGAAAATCAACGACATTTCGCCCGGACTTCGCGCTGAGCCGCTCGTCAAAGATGTGAATGAACAACTCGTCGGCATCGAGAAGCTTGTCTCTTTCCCGGCGAGCAAAGCACCCAGTGTCGAGGAGGTGCGTAAAGTGAACGAAGCGGTGGGCAAAGTGATGGAGGCAATCCAGAACAAGACGGATGCAAGATGAGACGCCGCTTGCCAATCTTATTGTCGATCCTCCTGCTCGCCGCCAGCCTCTCGGGCGCAGAGACGGACCGCGAAGTGCAAGCGCGCAAAACCGCGCTCGATTTGGCCGGCGCATTTACAAACGATGGATTCAAAATGCGCGACGGTCATTGGTGCGGGACGATCGCGCCGCATGAGCTCGCCCTTATCGCCGTAAATTTGTACGCCGGAAATCAGTATTGGTTTTCAGTTGGCACGATCGAACCGGCGAAAAAGATCGCGGTGGCCCTTTATGACGAGAGCGGAAAGCAGGTCACGACCGAAAACTACAACGCGGGCGAAAAAGCCGCCGTTGGGTTTTCACCCACGAACAGCGGCCAGTACGTTGTTTCAGTCGATCTGGTCGAAGGCGCGGCAAGCAGCTTCTGTCTGATTTATTCCTACAAGTAACGCGCACACGGAAATAGGGGGAATGGTTTAAGCTCCGGGGAAGCTTTCGGGAATATGGAACTGAAAAGAAAGACCTTCCTTCTCCTGAGTACATCGATTGCGGCCGCGGTCGTTCTGGCCGGATGCGAATCCAATCCGAATCAGCCGACGGCCGCGAACGGTGGAAAATTCTACGCCGTCATCACGGACTCCGCTCCATTCTATCGCTACGGTCCGCAACAGGGCAACGGCCCCGATATGAAGCTGCAAAAAGATAAACTCATGACATTGATCCACCCGTCGTTCGGCTATTGCAAAGTGAAATTGACCACCGGCGAGCAAGGATACGTCGCGAGTGACGATATCCGGCTGGCGCCTCCCGCACTTGTCGCCGCCGCGACCGCGACGCCATCTCATCCGTCCCGAGCCGCGCGCTTTCCATTCGATTCGGCAGACCCGCGCCTCGCCGAGCCGCAAGAGTCGCTTCCAGAATTCAACCCGGAACCGAGTCCGATTCCAGGTCTATCGCCATCCGGCAACTAGAATAAGCAAGGACGAATGCCGACGCGTGTTGTGGGCGGCATTTCCTTTTCGTCATTCGAGCTTCGGCATTGAATCGTCATTCGTGCTTCGTCATTTCGATTTAGAGTTTTGGGATGCGCCATTTTTCTATCCGTGTTAAATCCGTCTAATCCGTGGTCTATTTTCTCTGCGGCAATTTGGCGATGATGTCGATCCAGGTTTTTTACGAGGGCAATGTGCAAGGCGTCGGCTTTCGTTGGTCGATACGGCACATCGCCAAAGGTTTCGAGCTCACCGGCTGGGTCCGCAACTTGCCCGATGGCCGGGTTGAACTTCAGATCAGTGGCGAGGAAAACGAAGTGCGCGCTTTTCTCGATGCCGTCATGCAAAGCGAGCTCCGCGCCCATATCCGCAAGCAAACACAAACTGCGCTGCCGGCGCCGGTGACTGCGCACGGCTTTGAAATTCGCCATGATTGATGCGGCGGTCGCGGTCAGCGGATTGACGAAGGTTTTTCCCGTCCCGTTCCATCGACAACCGATCGTGGCGGTGCGCGGTCTCGATCTTCGCGTCCAAGCGGGCGAAGTTTATGGACTGCTCGGCCCGAACGGCTCCGGCAAGAGCACGACCCTCAAAATCATTCTTGGCCTCGTTTCGCCGACGCGCGGCCACACGGAGATTTTCGGCCACGACAGCCGTTTGGTCGAGAGCCGTGAAGCCGTCGGGTTTCTGCCGGAGAATCCGTACTTCTACAAATATCTTACCGGCGAAGAAACCCTGCGTTTTTTCGGCAGGCTCTGCGGACTCAGCGGCGCCCGATTGAAAAAACGAATCGACGAATTGCTGGAACTCGTCGGCCTAACCAATGCGCGTGATCGCCGCTTGGGCACATATTCAAAAGGGATGCTTCAGCGCATCGGACTCGCGCAAGCGTTGATCAACGAACCGAAACTGGTCCTGCTCGACGAACCGACCGCCGGTGTCGATCCGGCCGGCTCACGCGAAATTCGGAATTTGATTGTCGATCTTAAACGGAGCGGAATCACCGTCTTGCTCTCCTCACATTTGCTCGCCCAAGTCCAGGAAATCTGCGACCGCGTCGCCATTCTCGCGAACGGTGTTCTCGTGCGCGAGGGACAGCTCGCGGAACTGATCGCCATCGAAAATCAAACCGAGTTTGTCGTGGCCAATGCCTCTTCCCATCTCGTCGAGGAAATTGAATCGTTGATCGGCCGATCAAACGCGCAACTGATCGAGCGCCGAAGATCGACAACTACGCTCGAGCGCCTCTTTCTCGACGCGACGAAAAATCACGAAGCACGGAATAAATGACGAATCCGAATGACGAATGTCGAAAGAAATCCGAATGACGAAACCCGAAACAGCGCGGAGCTCGTAGCGCACGCATTTGTCATTCGGGATTTGTCATTCCTTCGTCATTCGACATTCGTGCTTCGTCATTCGTATCGCTGATGGACATGCCACATCGCTTTTTCTCTTTCGGCCGCATCGCTGCGATCACGCTGAATACGCTGACCGAGCTGACGCGCCAAAAGGCTTTTTATGTTCTGCTCATCTTCGCGCTGCTTTTGATCGGCAGTTCCATCTTTATGGCGCGCCTCACTTTTCAGCAGGAATTCCAGATTCTGAAAGATGTCTCGCTCGGCGCGATGTCAATCTTCACTTCGCTGCTTGCCATTGTTGCGACCGCGCGACTCATCCCGAAAGACGTCGAAGACTGCACCGTCTATACGATTCTCGCCAAGCCGGTGCCGCGTTTCGAGTACGTGCTCGGCAAGCTCGCCGGCGTGCTATTGCTGCTTGCCATCAGCACGCTGGTCATGAGCGCGATGTTTCTCGTGGTGCTCTACACGCGCGAACAAGCTATGTTGCACCAAACATTGAGCCAGATGTCCGCCGCGCCGCGTGAGCAAGTTGATGATGCTTTGCGCGCGGTCCGCTCTTCCGCTCTCAATATCAACATCTTCCCCGGCGTCGCCATCATTTATCTGAAGGCATGTTTGCTCGCAGCGCTGACACTTTTTGTTTCCATGTTCGCGACCACGAACATCTTCACGATTGTGGTGATGGTTTTCATTTATTTCATCGGCCATCTGCAAGCGATCGCGCGCGAATATTGGTTGCAAGAGCACAGCGCTGGCTGGATGGCGCGCCTCTTTCTCGTGTTGGTCGCGCTCATCTTTCCAGATTTGCAAACTTTCAATCTGGTCGATGATATCGTGGCCGGCGCGGCGATTCCGCTCGGACTATTCGCAAAAACCGCTGGGCTCGGAATTTTTTATACAGCAATCTACGGATTGCTGGCCGCGTTCGTTTTCTCTGGGAAAGAATTATGACGCGTCTCGCTTGCCAGGCCGTACGTCGCCGCGGCGACCGAAGGCTGGTACTCGTGCTCGTAATCGTGCTTGTGCTCGGTGCCGCAAAATTGCCCGTCGAACGCAAACTCTCCGCCGTTCATCGACAAGAACATTTTCGCGGCGTCGAGTTCAATCTCGATCTTCGAGAGCAAGTTGGGCAGCTCGGTTTTATCGCGGCGCTCAGTGGATTTCGCTCGATTGTTGCTGACGTTCTTTTTATGCAGGCGCACGCGGCGTGGGAACGCACTGATTGGGGCCGCGTACTTTGGTTGTTCCGCCAGGTCACAACTTTGCAGCCCCGCGCGAGTTTGTTCTGGGACATGGCCGCGTGGCACATGGCTTGGAACGCGAGCGTGGCGGCCATGAACGATCGAACTCAGCCGCGCCTCGCCCTGCGCATCAAGGCACAACGGGAATATTTTGCCCTCGGTAAAGATTTCCTTGAGCGCGGAATAAAGAATAATCCCGGACGACCGCAGCTCTACGAATCGCTCGCTCGCCTTTACAAAGAGAAATATCAGGATCACGCGCGCGCGTCCGAATTTTTCGCGAAAGCCGCGGCAATACCGGGCGCGCCGAGTTACGACAAACGGTTTTCCGCTTACGAGCTTTCCTATTGCGAAGGCCATGAGCGCGAGGCCTATCAACGTCTGCGCCAGCTCTACGACACCGGTGAAAACGAACGGCTGCCGACTTTGATCACGCGGCTGAAGTTTCTCGAAAACAAATTAAACATCGCGCAGGATCAGCGGATTCCCGATCCGGCGTCGTAGCCGCCGCGTTTTCAACCCGATGCGTTTCGCGATCTTCAGTGACGTTCATGCCAACCTCGAGGCGCTCGAAGCCGTGCTGGAGGACGCGCGCGAGCGCAAGTGCACGCACTTTGTCTGCCTGGGTGACGTGGTCGGTTACAACGCCAACCCACATGAGTGCGTCGAGCGCGTGCGCGAAATGGACTGCCCCATCGTCAAGGGCAACCACGACGAGCAGGCGTCGCTTATTGAATCGTCGCGCGATTTCAACGAATTGGCCGAACAAGCAATCGCCTGGACGCGGGACAATTTAACGGCGGACGACAAGGAATGGTTACGCGCCCTACGCTTGCAGCGGCAAGTGCGCGATTTCACCATCGTCCACGCCACCCTCGATACGCCGGAGCAATGGGGTTACGTCTTCAATAATCTCGACGCCGCCGCGAGTTTCACTTATCAGCACACGACCGTTTGTTTCTTCGGCCACACCCATGTGCCCATGGCATTTATTCGCGACGACAATGGCATAAGACGCGTCAGAATCGAGCAGCTTCGAATCGAGATGAGCAAAAAATACTTCATTAACACCGGCAGTGTCGGGCAACCGCGTGATTCCGAATGGCGCGCCGCCTACTGCATTTACGACATCGAAAACAACATCGTCGAACAACGGCGAGTAAAGTACGATCTCGCTTCGGCGCAGAAGAAAATCATCAACGCCGGCCTGCCGCGATTACTCGCCGAGCGCCTGGCAATCGGAAGATGAGATCTCGAATCGGATTTCGTAATTTGAGATTCGAGATTCTTTACATCGATTCACGAGTTACGATTCAACGCTTCAACGCTTGAACTCCATTCTCATCATCAAGCCGAGTTCACTCGGCGACATTGTGCACACCCTGCCGGCGGTAGCCTTAATTCGCGAGGCCTGCCCGGAGGCTGATATTACTTGGGTCATTAATCCCGAATGGGCGCCGCTCCTGCGCGGAAATCCCGATGTCAATCATGTTCATCTTTTTCCGCGCGGTGAATTCAGCGGACTGGGCGCGGCGGCAAGTTTGCTGCCCTGGTTGAAGCAAACAAGAAAACTTCGTCCCGATCTCGCACTCGATTTCCAAGGTCTCTTGCGCAGCGCGCTCATCGGAAAAGTCAGCGGCGCCAAAGAGATTTACGGAATGAGCGACGCGCGCGAAGGCTCGCGCTGGTTCTATGACTGCATTGCTAAAGTCGAGTACGGCGAACACGCCATCGAGCGATATTTGAAACTGGCGAAATGTGCCGGCGTCAAGGTCGATGAATCGCTGCGCTATCCGCTTCCGAGCGGCGACCCGCTGCCCCGTTTCGATGAGCATCCGCCATTTATCTTGCTCCATCCCTTTGCGCGCGGCCGGAGCAAATCTCTCTCCAATGCCGTAATCGAGGAGTTCTGCCGTGTGTTTGCTCCCACCCGCGTCGTGGTCGTTGGTCAGTCGTATCGCAAGCTCGACCCGCCGGCCAACTGCGTCGAGCTCACGAACCAAACTTCGCTGCTTCAGTTAATCTGGCTGATTCGCGTGGCGGGTTTCATCGTGAGTGTGGACAGCGGCCCGATGCATATCGCCGCCGCCGTTACCCATCGCTTAGTGTCGATCCACACTTGGACCGATCCGCGCCGCGTCGGTCCCTACAATCCCGACGCCTGGATTTGGAAAAACGGTCAACTCCTTCGCGTCAGCGAACTCGAAACCGCCAAGATTCGACGACGCGGCCGTCGCTTTAAAACCAAAGATGTCGCCGCTCTGGCAGAACTCATTCGCCCTCTCGTGCCGGTCGATGCAATGCTGGCTTGATTCCTCTATGGCCTACGTCCCATTCGAGCAAGAAACTGTTAAGTGTATCGCTCGCTGCTGAATGACAAATTCGGCCAGAGGAAAATCGCGGGGATAAGTAATCTTGAAATTGAAGTCCTCGTTGGGCACCAGAACGACTTTGCGACCGAGGTATTCGACTGCGGAAACTTCGTCCGTGACCAAAATATTTTTGGCGGTGACGGTTTCGTAAGCTTCAATCAACAATTCGCGCGCAAAAATCTGTGGTGTCTGCATGGCAAAAAGTTGATGTCGATCCACTGATTCGCTGACAACAAGATCGACATCGGCGCGTTTGAGCGTGTCGGTGATCGGGTCCGCCAACGTGGCAGCGCCCTGCTCGGGGCAAGCTTGATAGACGCGCTCGATTTGCTCGGCTGTTACAAGCGGGCGCGCGGCGTCGTGCACGGCAACATAGCGCGCGTCTTCGCTCACATGCTCCAGACCGGCGCGAACCGAATCCTGCCGGTGTTCGCCGCCGGCGACAACCGATTGGATCTTCTTCCAATTTTGATCGCGCACGAGCTTTTCCAAGTCACGATGTCGATCTTCGCGGGCGACGACGATGATTGCGGAAACGGAGTTCGCTTTCTCAAATGCGCCAATTGCATGCGCAATCACCGGTTTGCCCGCGATCGCGATGAAAAGTTTATCCGAGCCCATTCGCCGGCTGCTGCCCCCGGCGACGATGATGGCAGTGAGCATGGTTGAGTCGTTACATCGTTACATCGTTACATCGACAGCGATTCAACGTTTTAACGAATCACGGACTCAGCTGCTTTTGCACTTCCTGGCTGAGTGTTTTGCCGTCGGCACGGCCCCCGACTTTGGCTTGCGACGCTTTCATGACCGCGCCCATTTGTGCTTTCGATGTCGCACCGATTTCCGCAATTGTTTCGCGCACAACTTTCGACAGCTCGTCGGCGCTCATCGCTTGCGGCAAATACGCGTTCAAGATCGACAACTCCTTTTTCTCTTTCGCCGCGAGCTCGGCCCGCCCGCCTTTCTCGAAACTTTCGATCGAATCTTGTCGTTGCTTCGCTTGCTTGCGAATCACCTGGGCGGCCTCCGCGTCACTCAGCTCGGCTTCCGCGCCTGATTTTTCGATCGCGGTATATTTCAGGGCCGATTTGAGCATGCGCAGGACGCCGAGCGTGGTCGCATCTTTGGCGCGCATCGCTTCTTTCAAATCGGAATCGAGACGCTCTTGAAAAGTCATCTCTGCAGGCTACGGCAACGAACCTGCAGCGCAACCATTCAAAATTGCCTAACGAATCGCAAGCGACGGCTGTGCGATATTTGACGAGATGATCTGTCGCGGATGAATGGCAGCCGGGATTTCGAGCCAGCCAGCCTCGTCAAAGAACCACGAGCGACGCTCGAGTTTAACAAAAAGTGCAGGAGCAGATGAAAAGATATCGATGGGAATTGTAAGCTCGCCCGCGAACGCGTTGCCGCGATAGCGCGCTACACCGACACGGCGTTCAGTGGCAGCATCGCGCAGTTCGATACGACAAGAGCGAACCGGAAGCTGCACACTTAGACAACGCAATGCTTCCTCGACATCCCGGCTCAAAAGATAAAGAGTCGGTTCCGCCGCACGTATCGGTTTTACGGAAAGCCGGAGATCCAAGCGAAGCGTATGCGGTTGTCTCGAAATCGAGCGAATGGAACCATCCGCGATGGTTGTTTCGCGCGCGCGGAGCTTGAGCAATCGCTCGGGTCGGGCCGCGTAGGCCAGGAAGCGCCGGCGCGACAATTTGATTTGCGTTTTGTGACAACGGATCGCCCGAAGCTTGATCGCCGTCTCGGCTTCCAATTGGCGATGTTGTTGGGCGCGGGCGGAAAATGCGGGACTCTCGCCATGAACGGCGTAGCTCCAGACAGACATTTGCGATCCGGGAAGTTCAGCCAAGACAAGCCGAAGCATGACAGCGAGCGCACTGTGATCTGGATGCGTGTCGGCAATCGAGGGAACCAAGAGATGAGTGGGCGGCCAGTCGCGAATAATCGCGGCGAAGCGCTCGAGCGTGGATCGACAATCGCACTTGAGCAAATTCGTTAGGCCTTGATCGGGCAAAGCGAGAAAACGCGCATCCGATGCGCGCACGCCAAGGGCACGTAAAGCCGCCAACGCTTCGGCGCGACGCAGTTTTCCCCAGCGTTTGCGATCGGCCGCGTTCAATCGCCACTTGCGTTCGAGCACGCGCTGCGGCCAGGGGTTATCATCGCCATCGGTGGCATAGACAACGCGGATGGTCGCTCCCGCACGAACCGCTTGTTGCAGAATGATGCTGCAAGCCAGCGCCTCATCATCCGGATGCGGCGCGATCAACATCAAACGCGATGCGGAGTTTAACGCAGGAGTCATAACAGTTGCAGCTTGTCCACTAAAGGCACGCGAGCAAAGAGAATTCGCGGTGTCGGGCGTGAGATTACAGATGCAAGGAATGGAACGGCGTGAAGTGACGATCGACCGCTTGCGACCATAGCAACACGAGATTGTCGGGCGTCGATGCGGAGTCAAACGTGTGCGGCCCGGCAGCAAGAAATCGCGCACCGATATAAGGAGTGCCATCTAGTGTCCCAGACACGCTCGCATCGCGGGAGATAATTTTGTAGGTCGCGGGAATCACGACCTCGAAATTACAGCGACGTGGATTTTCAGGCGAAGATTTTAGGATCGTGCCTGCTACTCGCAAGTTGTGCGTGACGGGCAGATAATCGTGTTTCACAAAGTGACGCGTGGACAATGAAAATCTCTCGACCATTATTGTCGCAACTACGCATGTGTGAGTTTCAACAAACTGCTCGGGAGTCGTGTCCGTTATAATGCCGCGCCGAATTGCCTTCATTGTGATCCGCTCCAGAACCGGACGAAAACAACGCTGGCGGAAAATGGTTTCCCCTTTGGCGTCAAAAATGTAATCGCTCGGCTCGGTCAGCGCGAGGACGTTGCGAAGCAACGTGGCTTCACTTCTAGTTCCGTCTCTCCGGACGGATCGTGTTCCAAGCAAAAGAAAAAATTCGACGAGCGCGACGAATGCCGGCAACGGCGTGGACTGCAAAATTCGGAAGACGCGCCACTCGTGACTCGCCAAACGATCGGAGAGAGTGAGCAGCGCGCCGCTGCACATAACGAACGCGAGCGGATAAAACGGCGAATAAGTCCGGGAGATTGGAGGCCAGAAAATACGGAGCGCGAGGACATAAGTGGCACAGACAAGAAAGATCAAAGCACGCGGAAAAGCAGCCTCAGAATGATGAGATGCCCGGGCGATCCGTCGCGAGATATAAGCAGCAACAAACAACGCGCTCAAAAAAATTATCACCGCCACCGCAGGATGATTTTTGTAAAGGATAGGATTTTTGTAGAGTCGATCCGTCAAAAAATTGAAATTGAAAACGCCGTATCGGAAGTCGCGCCAAACGCCGTTAAGCGCGAAAAAGATCATGATTATGGCGGGAACAATGGCCGTCGCCGCGAGAAAGAGCACTGCACACTGGACAAGGTCTGCCCAAGACTTATTAAATTTTCCGCGACTGGCCACAACGAGCGCCACAGGCGCGCCCAGCAGCAATGAAAGCAGCAAAAGCGTCGATTTCATGGACACACCGAAACAAAGCCCAAGTAGAAGCCCTGCGACTAGCGCGCGGCGCACACTGGTCGCGCGGCCAATCAAGACCGTGACGCACAACAACCAGATCGGCGTCCATAAATTGTCCGTTCGAAACTCAAAGCCGCTTGAATAATACCGGCTGAAGAATGCAACGCCAAGGTGATACGTGCACCACGCCGCGACGAAATACATCGGCAGGAGAATGAAACGCATCCAGTAAAGAATGGTGGGGCGTTCGCCAATCAGACCAGCGACGGGTGCGAACATGATGTGAAACAACGGCATGTGATTGTCGAAATTGTCTCGATATTGCACAAACCCGCGCGTCCATCCCCAAATGACGTGGAGATGCTGTGACTCGTCGCTGTCGAAGCTCCGACGCAGCACGTTCAGTATGCTTAGAGCGATCAACAGCACGAAAAGGGCGGTGGCCGCGATGAACTCCGCCGGGCCGGACATGCCGAAATAATGTGCACCGCGTTGCGCGAGCGATCCGCGTTGCGAAGACTTCGTTGTCGATCTTGCGGGCCGCGGCGACATTTTGAATTGAAACCCGCGAGCGATTAATTCGTTGCGCGAATTCTTTCGGCGCAATTCCGCGCCGATTCCGCGTCACTTGCCGAAACAACATCGACATCTTTGCGCGTGCGCTTGAGCAAACCGGCGAGCACACCGGCGGAGCCAAGCTCGATGAATAATTCGCAGCCGCGCTCAAGCAGCCGCTCCATGCAATCAAGCCAGCGGACCGTGGCCGTTACTTGATCTTGCAAGGTACGCCGAATTTCATCGGGAGTTGTCACTTCTTCGCCGGTGACATTGCTGATCACCGCGAAACGCGGCGTTTGCATCGGAATCTCGGCAAGTGCTTCCCCCAGCTTCACGTAGGCGCTTTCCATGAGACGCGAATGATAAGCGCCCGCCACGTTGAGCAGGGTCGCACGGCGGATGCCATATTCTTTGGCCACGCCAATTGCGGCTTCGACTTTCGCGAGCTCCCCCGAGATCACGATCTGCCCCGGTCCATTGATATTGGCAACATCGACGTCTTCGTCCGCGGCCAATAAACGCACCGTGTTTTCATCTGCGCCGATCATCGCCGCCATTGCGCCGTACGTCGCAGCGCAGGCTTCATCCATCAATTCGCCGCGTCTTTGCACAAGTTTGAGTCCGGTCGCAAAATCAAAGGTGCCCGCTGCGGCATGTGCGGTAATTTCACCTAACGACAAACCAGCCGCGCCTTCAATCGGAAACTCGGCCGCTACTTCGCGCAACGCCGCCAGACATGCAAGCCCGTGAACATAAAGCGCCGGCTGGCAATTCGAAGTCTTGGTCAATTCTTCAATCGGACCGTTCCACGCAATTTCGCTCAGCTTTCGTCCAAGAATTTCATCTGCTTGTCGAAACAAATCCGCCGCCGCTGGAAATTGCTCCGCTAAATCGCGCCCCATTCCCACGACTTGCGCACCTTGTCCCGCAAACAGCAGCGCAATTTTTTTCGCCATACCCGCTGTAGTTAACGCGCTTCGTTGCGCGCCGCGAGTGGATTCTGGGTAGCGCATGCGTCTCGCTGTCGCGAACTTCTCGAAACGCGAATGGAAACCTCGGCGCGATGATCACGCCGCAAAAGTTCGTTTTGGCGGGACGCCAAAACCAGCACGCCAGCCGCGTGCCCCATCCAGTCATTTTTGCGCTTGCGCGCTCTGGTTGACTCGCGAGCGTAAATGCAGTTGTCGATCTTATGGCTTTTACGACGCGCGAGATTGAATCGCCTGATCCAGTGACGCGCGTGGTCGCGGCGGAAGCGAAGTTGCGTCACGCCGATGACGACATCGGCGAAAAGATGGTGCTGAACATGGGGCCGTCGCATCCGGCGACGCACGGTGTGCTGCGGCTGGTGCTCGAGCTCGACGGCGAGATCATCACCAAAGCGACGCCGGATGTTGGCTTTCTTCATCGCGGCGACGAGAAAATCGCGGAGAACATGCAATACAATCAGTTCGTGCCCTACACCGACCGGCTCGATTATCTCGCGCCGCTTTCCAACAACGTCGCTTACGCGCTGGCGGTGGAGAAATTGATGGGCTGGGAAATTCCGCCGCGTGGAAAAGCGATTCGCACCATTTGCTGCGAAACCTCACGCATTTCGTCGCACCTGCTCGGACTCGGGGCGATGGCTCTCGATCTTGGCGCGATGACCGTGTTTCTTTACACGTTCGCTGAGCGCGAAAAGCTTTACGATCTTTTTGAATTGCTGACCGGCGCGCGTTTCACCACGTCATACACGCGGGTCGGCGGACAAATTCGCGATCTTCCCGAAACTTTTATCCCGCGCCTCAAGAAATTTCTCGATGAATTCCCTTCGACTCTGAACGAATGCGGCAAACTGCTGACGCGGAATCGCATCTTTGTCGATCGAACCACGGACATCGGCGTGATTGCGAAAGATCGCGCGATTGCCTACGCATTGTCCGGGCCGAATTTGCGCGGCTGCGGAATCGATCATGATCTGCGGCGCAAACATCCGTATTTGGATTACGAGAATTATGATTTTGACGTCGTGGTCGGCAGCGCGGGAGATTGTTACGATCGTTACCTCGTGCGCATCGAAGAGATACGGCAAAGCGCGCGCATTTTGCGGCAGGCGATCGACAAGCTGCCGAGCGGTCCGATCAATGTCACGGACTGGAAGAACATGATGCCGCCGAAATCACGCGTTATGACCAAGATGGAAGAACTGATCCATCATTTTATCGTCGTGACGGAAGGACTCGACGCGCCGCCGGGCGAAGTTTATTTCGCGGCGGAAAACCCGAAGGGCGAGCTTGGCTTTTACATTAATAGTAAAGGCGGCGGCGTGCCGCACCGGCTGAAAATTCGGGCGCCCTCATTTGTCAATCTCAGCATCCTACCGGAGCTTCTGCCCGGCTGCATGGTGAGCGACATTGTCGCCGTGCTGGGCAGTCTGGACTTCGTCATGGGCGAATGCGACAGATGAACATGTCGACCTTGCAATCAACGGCGCGGAGCGGAATGAAATCGCTTCTCGTGCTCGTGCTCATGCTCGTAATCGGGATTTCGTGCGTCGGCAAGCGAATCACAAAAGCGAACGTGGACGAAGTCGCCGAGGGAATGTCGAAAAAACAGGTGGAATCGATTCTGGGCCCGCCCACGTCCATCGACAACCAGGATTTCCTCATCATGAAGAAGACGACCTACGTTTATCGCGAGGGCAAAGACGTAGTGACAATCGTTTTCAAGGACGACAAAGTGCAAGCGAAGGACAGCACGTTGTCCGAATAAGTTTTCTCTTCCGTGGACTCGACGAGCACGCACGTTCCCGCCGAGCTGGAACGGAAAATGGATGAGGCGATTGCGCGTTATCCGCAAGATCGACAACGAAGCGCGGCCATGCCGCTACTGCATTTGTGGCAGGAACATTTCGGATTCATCAGCGATAAAGGTGTGAATTGGATCGCGGCCAAGCTCAACTTGCAGCCGGTCAACCTTCTCGAGGTCGTCACCTTCTATCCCATGTTCCGGCAGCAGAGCGCGGGCAAGAGGCACATCCGCGTGTGCCGCACGTTGAGCTGCGCGATGGCGGGAAGTTATCAGCTTATGGAAAAATTCTGCGGAGCCGCCGGCATCGAACGCAAGATCGACAAGCAGGAAGTGCACAACCCCGTTTCTGTCAGCGCGGACGGAAATTACAGCATCGAGTTCGTCGAATGTCTCGCCAGTTGCGGCACCGCGCCCGTTTGCATGATCGACGACGATCTACATGAAAATGTGCAGCCTGATGGTGCGGCGAACATTCTTTCCAATCCGCAATCCGCAATTCGCAATCCGCCATCGCCTCACCCGCTCGAGCATCGGCTGATTTTCAAAAACATCGGCCGCGAGGATTGGGAGATCGACATCGACGCCTACATCCGCGACGGCGGCTATAAGCAATTAGAGAAAGCCGTGACGATGTCGCGGATCGACATCGTCAACGAAGTAAAGACTTCGGGCCTGCGCGGCCGTGGCGGCGCCGGATTTCCCTGCGGCGTGAAGTGGAGCTTTATCAAGCCGGATGAGAAGAAGCCAGTTTACTTAATCGCCAACGCGGATGAATCCGAGCCCGGGACCTTTAAGGACCGCTACATCATCCACCAGGATCCGCATCAACTGCTCGAAGGCATCCTGATCTCCTGTTTCGCCCTCAATGCACATATCGCGTACATATATATAAGGGGCGAATTTCCCGAGGGCGCGAGAATCCTCGAGCGCGCCATCAAGGCGGCGCGCGCCAAAAACTTTCTCGGCAAGAATATTCTCGGCTCAGGGTTTGATGTCGATGTTTACATCCATCGCGGCGCGGGCGCTTACATTTGCGGCGAAGAAACCGGCCTGATCGAATCGCTTGAAGGCAAGCGCGCTTATCCGCGCATCAAGCCGCCCTACTTTCCGGCCGTGCTCGGTCTCTACATGTGCCCGACGATCGTAAACAATGTCGAGACGCTTTGTCATGTGAAACACATCATCGCGATGGGCGGCGCGAAATATGCCCAGTTGGGCCGGCCTAACAACACCGGCACCCGGATCGTCTGCGTGAGCGGCGACGTGCAACGCCCGGGTTATTTCGAAATTGAAGTCGGCGCCGTGACAATGGGGCAGCTGATTTACGACATGGCCGGCGGTTTGAAATTCGGACGAAGGCTAAAAGCGGTCATCCCGGGCGGAAGTTCCGCGAAAGTTCTGCGCGCGGATGAACGATTCAAACTCAAACAAAAGCAACCCGATGGATCGACAATTGAACGTGAGATGTCGATCGATGAAATCCCGATGGATTTCGATTCGCTCACCGCGGCGGGTTCGATGGCCGGCTCCGGCGGTGTGATCGTGCTGGATGATTCGCGCGACATGGTCTGGACGCTCAACAACATCAACGAGTTTTATGCGCACGAATCGTGCGGTCAGTGCACACCTTGCCGCGAAGGCGCGTTGTGGATGAAGAAAATCACCGATCGCATGTTGCTCGGGGGCGGTGTGATTGAGGATCCGCGAACGTTGAAAACAATTGGCGATAATATTGCCGGCCGAACCATCTGCGCTTTCGGCGAAGCCTGCGCCTGGCCGACGCAAAGTTTTGTCGAAAAATTTCCAGATGAATTTGCCGGCCACGCCCTGAAGCCAGTCCCACCGCCGCTGCCACCGGAATACACGCCGGAAGAATTAGTCGAGCGCGAAACAATTCCAACCAGTCCGCTCGCCCACGATCCGGGTTGGGAAAAAGCCGGCGCCGCAGGGACGATTTAGAAATGAAACCTCATGCCCGTGCTCATCCTCGTGATCGTGATCGATCCCTCTCGTTCATGAGCATGAGCACGGGCACGCGCACGATTACGAAATTGTCATGAGCGAGCGAGCGACAGCACCGCCCATGTTCAATGTCCAGATCGATGGCGTGTGGCGCCAGTTCCCGAAAGGCACGCGCGTGATCGAGGCGTGCGAGCAGGCCGGCAGTTATGTGCCCCATTATTGTTATCACAAAAAACTCAGCTCCCCCGGCAATTGCC
Source organism: Verrucomicrobiota bacterium (assembly GCA_003219265.1). Lineage (GTDB taxonomy): Bacteria > Verrucomicrobiota > Verrucomicrobiia > Chthoniobacterales > UBA10450 > AV133. The sequence goes on along the minus strand of QHQE01000123.1, from coordinate 14,894 downwards.
GGATGTGTTTGATTGAGATGGGCATGCCGAAACTCGGACCCGATCGTAAACCGGAGCTCGGCGCCGACGGCAAACCCGTTATCAATTGGATGTTGCGTCCGCAAATTTCGTGCGCGCAGGATATCGCCGAGGGAATGGGCGTGCGCACAAATTCGCCACTGGCGAAAGAATGCCAACGCGGCGTGATGGAGTTCCTCCTCATCAATCATCCGCTCGATTGTCCGATTTGCGATCAGGCCGGCGAATGTCTCCTGCAAGAATTCAGCGTCGAGTACGGGACGGCCGAGTCGCGTTTCCTCGAAAATAAGGTCAAGAAACCGAAGAACGTTGTGCTCGGGCCGCGCGTCACGCTCGACGATGAGCGCTGCATTCTTTGCTCGCGCTGCATCCGCTTCTGCCAGGAAATCGCGAAGGACGATGTGCTTGGCTTTGTCGATCGCGGCAGTCACACCGTTCTCACCGCGCATCCGGGAAAGCGGCTGGAAAATAATTATTCCCTCAACACTGTGGACATTTGTCCGGTCGGCGCGCTCACCTCATCGGACTTCCGATTCAAGATGCGCGTCTGGTTTTTGAAGGAAACAAAAAGTATCTGCACCAGTTGCGCGACCGGTTGCAACACGCTCATCGGCACGCGCGAGGATATCATCTACCGCCAGACGCCGCGCCAGAACGATGCGGTCAACTCTTGTTGGATGTGCGATTACGGCCGGCTCCATTTTAGTTATCTCGAATCGGAAAAACGATTGCTCGAGCCGCGGATCTCTTCCGGAGAGAAACTGGCCGCGGTCAATTGGAAGACCGCGATTACCCAGGCCGCGCTACAACTGAGGCAATTTAGCGGTTGGGAAATCGCGGTCGTCGCATCCGGCCGTATGACCAACGAGGAGCTTTGGTTGACCGCGCAGATTGCGAGATTGCTCGGCGTTCAGTTTATCGACATCGTCCCGCGCACGGGTCCCAGTGATGACATTCTCCTGAGCGCAGATCGGAACCCAAACAGCAACGGCGCGCGATTACTTCTCCAGTTGGCTTCGGAGCCTGGCGCAAAATTACCTGCGCTTGCCGAGGCAGCAAAATCGGGACAAGTCAAAGCGCTGGTCGCGCTGGGCGAGAACCCGCTCGCATTCGGCATTTCGACCGAACAGCTCGCGCAGCTTCCTGCTTTCATTGTCATGGATATTTTGTCGAACGTCGCCACCGAACATGCGACCGTCCTGCTTCCCGCTTCCGGTTTCGCGGAAAAACGCGGCTCCATGATCAATGGCAAAGGCCGCTTACAGCGATTGAATCGCGCAGTGCGCCCGCCTGGAACCGCTCGAGATGACTGGGAAATTCTGCGTGACCTGCTGCAAGCGCTCGGCGGCGGCAACGCAATTTATTCGATCGAAGATGTTTTTCGGCAAATGAGTGACGCCGTTCCCCAATTCGCGGGATTGAGTTTGAGCAAAATCGGCGACCCCGGCGCGCACGTGATGCAACTGGAGGAATCCCCTCCGACCGAGAAACCGAGCGACGAAGCAAAAATTGAGGAAGGCGCCTCCGCGCAATCCCAACGGCGCAACGAAAAATCGACATGAACGTTTTCTTCATCACAACGTCGCTCCTGAAAATCATCGGGATGATCTTCGTCGTGATTTTGCCAATGGTTTCCTACGCCGTTTACGCAGAACGCCGCGTCAGCGCGCTGATTCAAGACCGGCTTGGACCAAACCGTGTCGGGCCGGCGGGTCTTTTCCAACCGATTGCCGACGCCGCCAAATTTTTGTTCAAGGAAGATTTCACACCGGCGCAAGTGAACAAATTCTATTACTGGCTGGCGCCCTGTCTGGCCATGGTGCCCGCGATCACCACTATCGCGGTGGTGCCGTTCGGGAGCACTCTGCTCGGCGTGCCCATGGTGATCGCGGACATCAACGTCGGTATCTTGTACGTGTTCGCCATCTCCTCGCTAGGCGTTTACGGCATCGTGCTGGCCGGTTGGGCCTCAAATTCGAAATATCCGTTCCTCGGCGGTGTGCGCTCGAGCTCGCAAATGATTTCCTACGAGCTTTCGCTTGGCCTCGCTGTCATCCCAGTTTTTCTGCTGGTTGGAAACTTGCGCCTAACAAATGTTGTTCGCTATCAAATCGAAAACGGCTGGATGATCGCGCCATTCATCGGCGACTGGGCAAACCTCGGTAAATGGCTGCTCGCGATCCCAATGATCACTTCGTTTTTTGTTTTCACCATCGCGGTCTTCGCCGAGACCAATCGGCTCCCGTTTGATTTGCCCGAAGCCGAGCAGGAACTGGCTGGCGGTTATCACACCGAATACTCTTCGATGAAGTTCGCGCTCTTCTTCCTCGGCGAGTACGCCGCCATGATCACTGGCTCGGCGATCATCGTCACATTATTTCTCGGCGGCTGGCACCTTCCGCTGCCCTCCTTGCACGGTGGCTTTCATTGGCTAGTTGTCGATGGAACGGCGCCGGGTTGGCGCGGTGTGGTCGGCGGTTTGTTTAACATCGCGACGTTTTTCGTGAAAGTCGCCGCGCTGCTTTTCATGTTCATGTGGGTGCGCTGGACCCTGCCGCGCTTCCGTTACGACCAGCTCATGCGGCTCGGCTGGCTCTTCTTTTTTGAGATCGCGCTCGTCAACATCTTCATCGTCGCAGGCATTCTGGCATATTTTCAGTTTTAAGATGGCCATCACCGTTGCACGTCCGAAACGGAATTGGCGCGAGCGGCTTTATCTGCCGGCCATCGCCGCCGGCATGGTGATCACGATCAAGCATTTCAAGAACACGATTTTCGGCCGGACGAAAGTGACGATGCAGTATCCGGAAGAAAAATGGGATAGCAGTCTGCCCGAACATTATCGTGGCGCACCCGCGCTCGTGCGGGACACGGACGGTCGTGTGCGCTGTGTCGCTTGTCAGCTTTGCGAATTTATCTGCCCGCCCCGCGCGATCAAAATCATTCCGGGGGAAATTCCATCGACCGACCGCTTCGCCAAGGTCGAGAAATATCCGGAAGAATTCGATATCGACATGGTCCGCTGCATTTTCTGCGGCATGTGCGAGGAAGTTTGCCCAGAACAGGCGATTTTTTTGCGCAAAGATTACGCCATTACCGGATTTACGCGCGAGGAGATGGTCCATGACAAAGACAAACTGCTGGAGATCGGCGGCGTGATGCACGGCGTGGTTCTCAAATGGAATGAGAAGAAATGAAGCTAATGGAGTTGTGGAGTAATGGAGTATTGCAACCACTTCTCCAGCCGTCATTACTCCATCAATCCACAACTCCATTAGCATCGGCATCCATGTCACCGATCCTCTTTTGGTTCTTTGCGCTGCTCATGCTGGTCTTCGGCGCAGCTGTCGTCGTCAATCGCAACCCGATCGCGAGCGCGCTTAATCTCGTGGTTTCATTTCTCGGCCTCGCCGCGCTCTTCATGTCGCTCGATGCCTTCTTCATCGGCATCATTCAAGTGCTGGTTTATGCGGGCGCGGTCATGGTTCTTTTTCTTTTCATCATCATGCTGCTCGACCTGCGCGCGGAGAGATTGCGCAAAATCAATTGGGTAGCGTCCGCCGGCGGAGTTGCGGTCGCGCTCGCCTTGCTCGTCCAGATTTTCTATGTGATCGGCCATCTTACATTTTCAAAACAAACTTTCCCACCGCTGGCCAGATCGGAAATCGACGATGTGCACAACATCGGGTTGTTGCTTTTCGGAAATTACAATCTGCCGTTTCAAATCATCGGTGTTCTTGTCCTGGTGGCGACGATCGGCGCGGTCCTCTTGAGCAAACGCGAGCGACGATAACATGGTGACGCTCGGCCACTACCTTATCGTCAGCGGCATCCTTTTCGCGATCGGTTTCGCCGGCGTGATGTTGCGCCGCAGTCTCATTATCATTTTCATGTCGCTCGAGCTGATGTTGAACGCAGCGAATTTATCGCTCGTCGCCTTCTCGCGATTTCACGTCCAGCCCAGCGGAGTTCCGGATTACAACGCTCAAGTTTTTGTCTTCTTCATCATCACCGTCGGGGCGGCTGAGGTCGCGGTTGGCCTCGCCATCATCGTCGCACTCTTTCGCGCGCGACAGACAACACACGTTGAAGACATCAACACTTTGAAGTTCTGATCGACATGAAGAGTGCGCTTCCGTGGTATGCCCTTCTCCTGCCGCTGGTCTCAGCCGGCGCCATCACTCTGTTCACTCACCGGTTAAAGACGTTGAGCAGCTTGATTTCGGTTGCGGCCGTTCTGGGAAGCTTCCTTTGCAGTTGTTTGATCTTCGGACAAAAAGGTCTCTCAGCCCCGGAGTTGAAATGGATTGATTTTGGCACGGTGTTCACTGTGCCGTTCGGTTTTGTCTTAGACGATTTGAGCCGGATGATGCTCGTACTCGTCTCCGGAATCGGCGCGTTAATCCACATCTACTCGTTAGGCTACATGCGGGACGATGAAGGCAAGTCCCGTTATTTCGCCGCGCTCTCGCTTTTCATGTTCGCCATGCTCGGAATCGTCCTCGCGAACAACTTTGTCATGCTGTTCATTTTCTGGGAGCTGGTCGCCTTTACTTCGTATGTGCTGATCGGTCACTGGTTCGAGCGCGACGCTGCCGCAGACGCCGCGAACAAAGCATTTTTCACCAACCGCATAGGCGATTTCGGATTCATGCTAGGAATTCTTCTGGTCTGGATGTCAACGGGATCAGTGGTTTTTGCCGACATCGCTCCGCGATTGTCGATCCTAACGAGTCATCCGGCGTTTTTGACAATCGCCGCGCTTTTGATTTTCTGCGGCGCGGTTGGGAAATCGGCGCAATTTCCGCTGCACGTCTGGCTGCCGGATGCGATGGAGGGTCCAACGCCGATTTCCGCGTTGATTCATGCCGCCACCATGGTTGCAGCCGGCGTTTATATGTTAGTTCGCGTCGGATTTATCATTCAGGCCTCGCCAAGCGCGCTCTTGGTGATTGCGTGGATCGGCACAATCAGCGCGCTGCTCGCCGCTCTTATCGCGACGCAGCAAAACGACATCAAGCGCATCCTCGCCTACTCCACGATTTCGCAACTTGGCTACATGATGATCGCGGTCGGACTGGCTTCAAACGAAGCGGCCATGTTCCACCTCTTCACGCACGCGTTTTTCAAAGCGCTCCTTTTCCTCGGCGCCGGCTCAATTATCATCATGCTTCATCATGAGCAGAACATTTGGAAAATGGGCGGCCTCGCCCGACATCTCCCGATTACGTTTCTCACTTTCGTGGTCGGCGCACTCGCGCTGATTGGTTTCCCATTATTCAGCGGGTTCTTTAGCAAAGATACGATTCTTGCGCTCGCTTACGATCACAACATGCCGATCTTTGTCGTCGCGCTCTTCACGGCATTTCTGACCGCGTTCTACATCCTGAGATTGGTGGTGGTTGTGTATTTCGCGAAGCCACGCAGCGACGCCGCTCGCGCGAGCGATGAATCGCCGTTGGTCATGACCGGACCCCTCATTGTGCTTGCGCTCCTGGCGTGGCTCGGCGGCTATGGATTTTTTGCGCGACATTTCCTCGCGATTCCTCATGAGAAAGAACTCCTCCTTATCGTCCCCGTGCTAGCGATCACGGCGATGATCCTCGGGGCGGGATTAGCGATCGCACTTTATCGAAACCGGACGAGCGAGCCGATCGAGGTCGATCTTTTGCGACGGCTCTTTTATATCGATGAGTCTTATCGCTGGTTAATCCATTGGACGCAGGAACTTCTCGCCTCCATCTCGGCCTTCTTCGATCGCTGGATCATCGATGCCAGCGTAGTGCGCGGTGTGAGCGGCGGAACATGGGGTATCGGCGCGCTCCTGCGCCTGATTCAGATGGGAAATCTACAGGCTTATGCGTTCCTCTTCGGTTTGGGAATCGTCGCTCTGATCTATTTCGCCGTTTTCCGCTGATGCTTCTGTTCATCGTTTTCTGCCCGATCGTTGCCGCCATTTTGATCATGGCGGGCGCGCCCGCGCGAAAGACGGCGCTGCTCGCGTCGGGATCCACGTTTGTCATGACGCTGCTCGCCTTTGCTTTGTTTGAACGATGGCAGGGCGGCTTTCACCATGTCAGTTCCTTCACAATCTCCGCGGACTGGCGGCTCAATTTCGCGGTTGGGCTCGATGGCCTAAGCCTGATCATGGTCTTACTCGCCGTGATCGTCACGCTGGCGGCCGTTTGGTTCACCGGCGAGATCGACAAGTACGAAAACGCGTTTTACGCCTGCCTTCTGCTCATCTCCGGCGGCGCGATCGGCGCGTTTGCGTCGCTCGATTTATTTTTCTTTTACGCGTTCCACGAACTCGCGCTCATCCCGACTTTTTTGTTGATCGGAATTTGGGGCAGCGGGAACCGGAGCGCGGCTGCGTGGAAGATCACGATCTATCTCGCGCTCGGAAGTTTCGTTTTGCTCATCGGTTTGATCTTACTTTATCAGAGCGTTCCAGTCGCGTCGCGCAGCTTCGACATTCGCGCGTTGCAGGCTGCGGCCGTGGCGGGGCAGATCGGTCCGGAAGCGCAACGCCATATTTATTTGCTCCTGCTCATCGGTTTCGGAGTTCTGGTCTCGCTCTTCCCGTTTCACACCTGGGCGCCGGAAGCTTACGCCTCCGCGCCAGCGCCGGCGGCGATGCTGCATGCGGGCGTGCTCAAGAAATTTGGCCTCTACGGTCTTTTGCGTTTGGCGATTCCGTTGCTGCCGGATGGCGCGCGTCACTGGACTGGTCTGCTCATGGTGCTACTGCTCGGCAACATCATTTACATCGGTCTGGCCACAATCGGGCAGAAGCGGCTCGATTGGATGCTTGGTTACTCGAGCGTCATGCACATGGGCTACATCTTCCTCGGGATCGCCAGCGCCAACATTCTCGGCGTCACGGGCGCTGCCACTTTGATATTTGCGCACGGGCTTTCCATCGCGCTGCTTTTTGGACTTGCCGGTGAAATCCGCAAACGCACCGGCACGCTCGTTTTCGATGAATTAGGCGGGCTCGCTAAAGTGATGCCGTTTGCCGGACTCGCCTTTGGCTTGGGCGCCTTCGCGGCGGTTGGCCTTCCCGGCTTCGCCAATTTCGCCGCCGAAGTGATGGTTTTTTTCGGCGCGTTCCAAAATGGCTGGGAAATGGAGCGTTTCCACATTTTTCAAATCGCCACTGTGCTCGGACTTTGGGGCGTTGTGATTTCCGCGGTTTATATGCTGCGCGCGTATCGCAAAGTATTTATGGGAACGCTCCCCGAACGCTTTCGGGGCTGGAACAATCTGGTCGATCTTCGCCTAAGCTTGCATGTGCCGGTGACGCTGCTTGTCGGCGCGCTTCTCTGGTTCGGATTTTTTCCGCAATCATTTGTGCGAATCGTCGCACCGGCGTTCCGGACGTATTTCAGCGCCAACGCACAACCATGATTCCGCCGCCCAGTCTCGAGATCGCTGTGCTCGTCCTGGGCATGGTGATCCTGATGTTGGAAGCGTTTGCTGAGCGGATCGACAAGCGAATTCTGGCCTTCGCTACAATCGGCGCGCTCATCGCAGTCCTGATAGGCACCTGGTTTCTCGCGCCAAGCCCTGCTCAAGAGCAAGCGACCGGGTTTTGGAGTTTCTACACGGCCGATCCGTTGTCGATCTTCTTCAAGCGCTTCGCACTGCTCACCACGATCCTGGTGCTCATCATGATGATCGATTACGCGCCTGTTGTGCTGGCATCGATTCCTAGTACGAAAAAACAAACAGGCCTCGGCGAATTTTTTGCCATCCCGATTTTTACCTGCGCCGGTCTCATGTACCTGGTGTCGGCGATCGATTTTATCTTTATCTTCGTATCGCTTGAGCTGGTGACGATTTCCTTTTATGTGCTCGTCAGTTTCACCCGGCATAACCCCGCTACACTGGAAGCCGGCGTGAAGTATCTGGTCCTGAGCGCGCTCTCCACGGCGTTTCTTGTTTATGGAATCACGTGGATTTTCGGAGTGACCGGCCAGACGAACTTGCAACGCATCACAGCCGCGTTGGCTAATCCTGAAATCGAACGTGGCCCGGCGCTTTTTGGCATGGTGCTCGTGCTCGTTGCGCTCGGCTTCAAGATCGCAGCCGTGCCGTTTCAGATATGGGTGCCGGATGTTTATCAAGGCGCGCCCACGCCCGTGACCGCCTATCTTTCGGTTGGCTCGAAGGCGGCTGGTTTTGTCGTGCTCTTGCGCGTGCTCCGGCCATTCCTAATGCTGCCGCAAATGGAGCGGCTCATTGTGCTCATTGCGCTGCTCACATTGCTTTACGGAAATCTGGCCGCTCTCCCGCAAAGCAACTTGAAGCGCCTGCTCGCGTACTCGAGCATCGCGCATGCGGGTTATCTGCTCATTGGGGTGGCGTGCTTCGATGGTCCGGCGGTGACCTTTTACCTGGTCGCGTATCTGCTCATGACGCTGTTAAGTTTCGCTGTTCTTGTGATCGTGGCACAGCAAACTGGCGAGGAAATCTCGGATTTCGATGGATTGGCCAAGCGTTCGCCGTTCCTCGCCTTCGCGATGTTGATTGCGATGGCGTCGCTCGCCGGCGTTCCGCTAACCGCGGGATTTTTCGGAAAGTTTTTTATCTTTTACGCCGCGATCGCGCAGCGCCAAACAGCGCTCGTCGTGGTTGGCGTGATCACAGTGGCCTGCGGGTTTTATTATTATCTGAAAGTTGTCCGCGCGATGTACTGGCAGCCCGCTGCCAAGGTCGACAATATCTCCGTAAACGTTTTGTCCCGGCTCGCCATGAGCGCGCTGATCGTCGCGATTGTTTGGCTGGGAATTTATCCGGCGCCGATTTTGGAGGCGTTAAGACGTTAAAAGAGTTACAAGGATTAAAATGTTACAAAGGAGCTCGCCGATTTAACTTTGTAACTTTTGTAACCCGTTTAACGGCTAAGTGACGCTAGTCGCTCAGCTCGACGTTCCAGTAGGCAAGATCGACAAAGTGTCGCCAGCTTTCGTGTTGCGGCGACGAAAATGTGACGTGCACAAACGGGCGCCACTTCGGGCGCTTCGGTTTGCGAATCAAACTCATCTGCGCTTCCCGCGGCAGACGGTTGCCCTTGCGCGTATTGCACGGGATACAGGAGCAAACCACGTTCTCCCAGATGGTGAGTCCGCCTCGGTCGCGCGGCACGACGTGATCGAGATTCAGGTCGTTCCGCTCAAAAACCTGGCCGCAGTACTGGCAGGTGTTCTTATCGCGCTCGAAAACATTGTGCCGCGTAAATTTCACTTCCTTTTTCGGCAACCGATCGAAGAAGAGCAGCACGATCACACGTGGCACCCGAATCTGCCACGAAATTGTCGTAACGATTTCGTGATCGGGCGCGGTGGCGGAGAAGTCGCGCCAACTGTCGAAGTCATGCGTCAGGAAATTGTTTTCGTGATCGGACGAAACCACATGGGCATGGCCCGCATACACCAGCGCAAACGCGCGGCGCGCCGTGCAGATGTTGACCGCCTGCCAAAGGCGATTCAACACCAGAACCTGACTGTTTAATAACGTATGCAAATTCTTCTTATTTACCCTTTCCTGACTTGTTTACCCGGTGCCTAACGCAAGGGTGCGCGACCCTATCATCCGCGTTTTGCCTTGTCAACGGATCCGCGGGCCGGATAGTGTCCTAATTTGAATAGCGAACGCATTGGACAATCGCCGACCTCGTTAATGAAAGCTGAGGATGTTCAAGAGATTCAGGGCGTAATCTTGGCCGTTCACCGTTGCGATTCTCGGCATGTCGAATCCGTTCCGGTAGTGGAACAATTTGAAGGCCAAATCGCGTGGCAGGGAACGGTTGAAGTATTCGATTTAATCGGCCATTCGAAAGCCAAACGCGCCTACGCATGGACGTACCGTGATGGCGATCAAGACAAGACTGTTACGGTGCTCGATATTCCACCCGTAGATTCGCCGCAGAATGCCGTCAAAATGGCGATTGCAGCAAAGGCTAAACAGGGGCAAAAGACCACGACTTGATGTCGAGAGCGTCAAGCCGGTATTTCCTGCCGTCTACAGTGATAAGAATATAGCCCCCTGCGCGTCGTCCGCGTGCCTCGGTGACCTCGCCAAAATAGTATGCTGAAACAAGGCCGGAATAAGTTATTCCACTGTGCATCTCAATTTTTCCCATATGTGCCCTTCCCTTGAGTTTCGCGTTCAGTTTGGCGACTTTATCCATTGCCGCAGGATCATTTGTGAGCTGAATGTTATGATGCTCGTCCATCTGAGCCTAATACAGCCAACCTCCACAATTTCAAATTAGGACACTACCGCGGGCCGGGTGGTGGCTCAGTTTGAATCTGGCGACGGCGACGCAGTTTGGGGGGTTGGTGTAATGGCATGTCTGCGGAGCCAGGCGTGTGGATCGAACGACTCACCAATGGAGTGAGTTTGGCCCGTCCAGCGATCTAGAACGTAGTCCGTCTTGGGTATGTACGTATAGCGAGTGCTGCAAGCGTAGATCAGTTCAGCGCCCAGAATCACAATGGCGAGGATTATCCAGCCGAACTCTTTTTCGCTCATTTTCCTATTCTACCAATTTGCGCGCAAAGTGAACATGGGAATGATTTATTTTCTTGTAATGCTGCACGGCGCAAATGTGTTCGCCAGAGGAATCATCCCGTGGATGCTGGTATTCTGGATATTCCTAAGCGCAATCGTTATCTCGAAGTTTAGAGCGCTCAAGCTGTCAAATTAGGACACTACTGCGGCCCGCGAGACGCCACGCGTTTGACGAAATTGCCGGGGCGGCGCTGTTCGTCATCCGGAACTGCGCCGGCCGCGTCGCCGAGGCTTTGTTCTTCTGATGGAAGGAATTTTTTGAACCGGTTTTTGTCGATCGCCTTCATGAACGCTTCATGCGCCGAAACGACGCCTTGCTGGAACAGCGCCCAGATGGCGTCATCCATAAATTGCATCCCCTGCCCTCTTCCTGAAACGATCACGTCCTGAAGTTTTTGCGTCGCGCCTTCACGGATGATCGCCGAGACGGCGGCATTCGCGATGAGGATTTCGTTGACCGCGATGCGGCCGGAGCCATCCGCTTTTTTCAAAAGCAATTGCGCGAGCACGCCGCGCAACGAATTCGCGAGCATGGCGCGCGCCTGGGCTTGTCGCGAGGCCGGGAAAACATCCACCATTCGATCGACCGTCTTGCGCGCATTGTTCGTGTGCAGCGTTCCAAAAACGAGCAGACCGGTCTCCGCGGCGGTGAGCGCAAGCGAAATCGTCTCTAGGTCGCGCATTTCGCCCACGAGCACAATGTCGGCGTCCTCGCGCAGCGCCGCTTTGAGGCCTGTGGGGAACGACTCCGCATCTCCGGGGACTTCGCGCTGGGTGATGATGCTTCGTTTGTTATCGTGCACGAACTCGATCGGTTCCTCGATCGTTACAATGTGCCGCGGAAAATTTTCGTTAATGTAATCGACCAGCGCCGCGAGCGTGGTTGATTTGCCAGACCCGGTCGGGCCGGTGACAAGGACCAGACCGCTGCGCAAATGTCCGAATTCCTTCACGACCGGCGGAATGCCGAGCTCTTCCAACGTCGCAATTTTCGTCGGAATCAAACGAAAGACAGCGCCATAACCGTTTGCCTGTTTCAAATAATTGCAGCGAAAACGGGAAGCGGCGTCCATCTCGTAAGCGAAGTCGAGATCGCCGCGCCCCTCGAAAACTTCCCAGTTATGCTGACCGCAAACCTCGCTCAACATCGACATCGCCTCATCATGAGACACAGGCTCCGCGCGGATCGGCGCCACGTCACCGTGCTTGCGCATTTTTGGCGGCTGCCCTTCGCCGATGTGCAGATCAGAACCGCCTTGATCGACAATCAGGCTCAAAAATTGATCGAGGTAAGCCATCACTTAATGACGAAATCCGAATGACGAATGACGGATGAATGACCAAACCCGAGTGACGAACGCTTGCCGGACAAACGGTTTCGGGCTTCGAACTTCGTCATTATTTCGGATTTCATCATTCGTGCTTCGTCATTTGCCGACATGGCTTCGCATCTCCTGTTTTTGATCGGCGCGGGCGCAAGCTTCTTCAGCGCTGATGAAGCCGCGGTTGTAGAGATCGACAAGTGCATCGTCCATGAGTTGCATGCCTTGCTTTTTGCCGGTCTGAATGATGCCGGGCAGCATGTAGGTTTTTGCTTCGCGAATGACGTTGGCGACCGCCGCCGTGTTGGTCAGCGTTTCGAGCGCGAGCACGCGACCCTGTCCGTCGGCGCGCGGCACCAGCTGCTGACTAATGATGCCGCGCAATGATTCGCTCACCATGACGCGAATTTGATCCTGTTGATCGGGCGGGAAGACGTCGAGCAATCGGTCAAGCGTGCGCGAAGCATTACTGGTGTGCAGTGTTCCCAAAACGAGGTGACCCGTTTCCGATGCCGTAATGGCGAGCGAGATCGTTTCCAGATCGCGCATTTCGCCGACCATGATCACGTCCGGGTCTTCACGCAGCGCGCCGCGCAACGCCGCGGCGAACGAGCGCGTATGCGTGTGCACTTCGCGTTGCGTGATGTGGCAACCTTTCGGCTCCAAAATGTATTCGATCGGATCTTCGAGCGTGATGATGTGCTCGCGGCGCTCCAGATTCACTTGCTCAACCAATGCAGCCAGCGTGGTCGATTTGCCGCTGCCGACCGAGCCGGTCACCAAGATGAGGCCGTTCTGGTAGCGCGTGAGTAATTTGAGATGCTCCGGCAGGCCGAGCTCATCCATTGTCCGCACTTGCGTGTTGATGATGCGAAAGACGAGGTCAACTCCGAGCCGCTGGCGCACGACGCTCGTGCGAAAGCGACCGAAATTATTTGCGTAGGCAAAATCGGCATCGCCGCGCTCGGTCAATTGCGTCTTATGCGATTCGGCGAGAAAACCGTCCGCCAGCGCAGTTGTATCATCTGCGCTGAGACGCGGCGCGTCGGGCCAGATTGGTTGCAACGTTCCGTGCAAGCGCCAGAGCGGCGCCGCATTGACACCGAGATGGACGTCGGACGCGCCGGCCCGTTGTCCAATCGATAAATACTGATCGACATGAGCAAGTGGATGCGCTTGCGTCGCACCGAGCTTTTCCGTGTATTTGGCGGTCATGGCGCGCGCCGAAATCATTATGCGCCGCGGCCGGCGCGTAAACTCAAAACCAAGTCACTATTTTCCCGAGTGGCGCGATCCGCTGGCAAACGCGCTGACTTTCTTCTTGAGAAAACTGACGATTACCGGCTTGAGCACGTTCGCCGCGATCTTCAAAACGCCAAGCAGGAATCCAGCTTCGAGAAGTCTTCCCGTTGATTTCCTCGCGCTTTTTAGATCGACATAAACTTTTTTCTTCCGCCCCGGTAGAACCGTGAAAAGAAGACCGGCCGCAGCCGCCACGGCCAGCCAGAGAACCGTTTGAGTTTGAAACGACCTCCGGATCTTGCGCGGAAAATCCAGCTCGTAGCGCAGGCCACTGAGATTGCGCGAGACAAGCTCGCGCGAGCGCGCGATTTCCTCTCTCATTTCCTCGGCCGGGTCGTCGTGTTCAGGTTCGTTAGCCATTCGCGATCTTTCCTTAATTCAGATGCCGTCGCGCGAAAGAGCGGCTTCGTCATCCGGCCGCGAGCGACCAAGAGGAAAGCCAGTGCGATGAGGAAATGCGTGCCAGCTGCCGCCAGGGCCACCCACAGCCACGAGACTTGAGCGAGGTGTGCCAGGCCGACGACCGCGCTGGCGATGAGAAAGACATATCCAATCGCAAAGAGCATCACAGCCGCGATCAGACAAGCGGCGAGGCCGAGCATCTGCACAAGTGCCGCTTTCGATTCCTTGGAAAAGAGCGCAAAGCGGCTTTCGAAAAAACCCGCCAGCGCGCTCGCCAGCGCGAGCAAGTTATCGAGCAAACCGGCGTGCCCCGCGGGGTTGCGGGAGCGAGTGGCTTCGTCAGCCATTCAGCGCAACGCGATTAACGCCGGAAGATGAGGCCCAGGACAAACCCGATTCCAAGCGCCGTCAAAACCGCCTTGGTCGGGTTTTCCCGCACATACTGCTCGGCGTCCTCCTGAAACGTGCGGACGCGAGTCGTCGCATCGTCCCAGGCTTGCTCGGCTTTGCCCCGGGCGTCGCCCCAAGCTTGCTCAGCCTTGCCGCGGTATTCTCCCGCCATTGCGCCAGCCGCAGATCGCAAATCCTCAGCGGCTTTGCGCGCGTGCGTCTTGCTGCTCTCCAGTTTGCTTTGCGCGTCTGTCATTCCATGTTTGTTTTCTTCAGCCATTGATTTTCTCCGGTTGATTTTCGCTGCAAATATCCGCGCGCTTCTCACTTTCAGCAAACGCCGCGCCATCTTTTCTTAAAGGAGACGTAAACCCGCGCGGTAATCGCGCCAGTCGATCTTATCACTCGTTGGAGTGTTAAAGAGTTACAGGGTTGAAAACGATTTACGCTTTAACGTTTCAACGATTTAACGCGCGCATCCGCTTCAGCGATGCGCTACTGCTCGCGAAAAATGATCCGCGCCTTGGTCAGATCGTAAGGCGACAATTCCACCGAGACCTTGTCTCCCGGCACGATGCGAATGAAATGCTTGCGCATCTTGCCGGAAATATGGGCGAGGACATTGCGCTGGCCGGGAAGATCGACGCGAAACATCGTGCCCGGCAACACTTGCGTCACCGTTCCTTCCATTACGATCTGCTCCTCTTTCGGCATCTCCAAAATTACTCACAGATGATGCGTCTCTCAACCGGCCAGCAGTGACCATCGATCTTATCAAAATCGCTCGAGCGAGATAGTCGGCAAGTATTCGCCGAGTTCCTGTCGTTTCCACCACGCGCCCGTTTCTCGATGCTCGTCGCTGGTTGCAAATCTGTATCGATA
>QHQE01000181.1 GCA_003219265.1 Verrucomicrobiota bacterium | reverse complement strand
AAAGCGCTCGGCGCAACCGACCGCGACGTGCGCAGCCTTTTCTTTGCGGAAGCCGGCGCTATGGGACTTTTCGGCGGAGTCTTCGGCGTCACGCTCGGCTGGCTGATTGGATCCGCGCTGACTTGGGGCACCACCATTTATCTTCACCGGCAGAATTTGCCCGGCGTAAAAATCTCTTACGTTCCCTGGTGGCTGGCGCTAAGCGCCATCGCATTCGCGATCATCGTCAGCCTCATCGCAGGACTCTACCCTGCGTCCCGCGCCGCCCGCCTCAATCCCGTCGAAGCCCTCCGCTACGAATGATTCCCGCCAACCACTATTGGTCGTAGGCCACTTTCTGATTAGCGCGTCTTTTGCTTTCCATTTCGTCTTCGTCCCCGAAGTGATCGTTTCGCTTGTGAGTACGAATCATAGAACGCTCAAGAACGCGATCAGGTCCGATTCCTCTTGAGGTGTTAGAGCGAGGCCAAAGCGGACTTCATAAAAATGTACGGCGTCCATGAGGGTCCGCGCGGAGCCGTTATGGAAGTACGGGGCGCGGGCGGAGAGACCGCGCAGGATCGGCCCCTTGACCTTGCCAACGTGGGCGAATTTACCATCGATCAAGGCTTGGCCGAGATCGGTGGTCGTCTTGCAATTGCTCGTCGGCGTCGGCGGGTTCGTGGCTAGATCCAATTTGCACACAGTAATGCTCGGCAGGTAGCTCACATCCAGTCCTCCCAAATTGGCAGCCAGGTTGGAAGGGTCAGGGTCACCAGTCCCGATGTTCAAGGGTGTCGGGAAAGAGTGATTGCCCACGTTCGGAGTATCGTGACAAGTGGCGCAGGTTCCCATAAGCGAGGGAATACCGCCTGCAACCAGCCCGCCAGCCGATACATCGTCGTTGATACCAGCTACACCACTAATGTTGATAGCCTTGGAATTGAAAATGGCCTGCCCACGCGCAATCGCCGCCCGCGGGGACATGGCAGGCATGGACGCCCAGGAATCAAAGGGATTGAAGATCGCGGGAGTAAACTGACCGTCACCCGGCGTAACCAGTCCACCCGGCTGCTCGAACTGAGGGAGCAGAAAGTGGACGCTGGAATTGACACTGATAAAGAACGGTTGGGTTGTGAGGGGCACCGGTCCGCCAGTCGCGCCGTGCGTGTCCAATCGGCCGGCGTCATTGTCGATGATTTGCGCCGTGGACAGTGCCATCTCAAAATTCACGATCTCCTGCTGTTCGTTAGGCGTTGGCCTTGACCCATCGCCCTGCGCGTGGCCGGTCGTGGCGTCCACGGACTGGTGTGCCAGATCGTTCAAAAGCGAAGGCGGATAATTCGAGTACAGGATTTTTGTTGTGCCGGTAGACGCCGATGATTCCCGCCCGTCAAACATGACCGCGCTCAAGAAACGGAGATTGGTAGAGGGCAGGGGCCGACGGTACATCGAAATGACATCAGACTCGTTACAGCCGTACGGATTGTTCGCCGCAACAACTCGATAGTCAGCGCTTGCGGGGACAGCGATGGCGATACGTATCAGACCGCGTGTCCGCAGCAGGCTGTAGGCGGCGGACCTGCCGGCAAGGGTGGACACGTCGATGCTGTGGTTGCAATTGGAACCGTCGTTGGTGCGGAAGATCGGGTCGTGACCTTGGGTTTGCAAAAATCGCTGCTGGACATTCGCGGCCGACACGGACATGCCATCGCTGGGCTGGTGGCATGAGCCGCACGAACGACCGTTGGTGCCCAAGCTCTGGAAGAATGGTCCAGTCAGGTCAACGCCCTCGCCGGTTGTGCTGTAAGTTTCAGACGCACCATTTGGATTCCCGAAGAACGTCCCGTTGGGGATGAAAGTGATTTGGTGTCCACTTACGGCCACAATGACCAGGAGCACGGCTACAGGTACGAGAACACCGATAAGCATGCCGCGCTTGATTTGGCGTATTAGCGTGGATCGCTTAGTAGAAAACGGAAACAGGCTACTGGCAAAACTGGACTGCCGGGCTGGGAAAGTCCGCATCGCAACACCTCTTATGCGCCTTTTGGCGCGGGCTAGCTATCTGTTGTCCAAGACGAATGGGACAGAATTTGCTGCAAACTACCGGATTGGTGACGGGAAGGCAATGCACGTGACATTATCTGTTGATGACCAGCCAAGCCTCAGATACGATTCAGGTTAGATTCCTAGGTAACTGCGATTCGTAAAAGGCAGCTCGGCCTTCTGCCCTTTTGGGAAGTGAACTGTGGCGGAAACGAATTCTCCATCGCCCACTGGTGTCGTCCGCTTTGGCGTGTTCCAGGCGAATCTTGCTGCACGCGAACTGCGTAAACATGGCGTCCGCATCCGCTTGCCCGGCCAGCCTTTTTGCATCCTTTCCATCCTGTTAGAGAAACCAGGGGAAGTAATTACCCGCGAAGAGATGCGGCAGAGGCTGTGGGCTTCCGATACTTTCGTGGATTTTGAACATAGCCTGAACAGCGCGATCAAGAAATTGCGCACCGCGCTTGGCGACTCACCAGAAAACTCCCGGTACGTCGAAACGGTTCCCCGTGTGGGTTATCGGTTCATTGCTCCGGTGGAGCAAGTCTTGGCATCGCCCTCGCCCGCCGTAGCCGTCACTCTTGCTACGGCCCGCTCAAGCGTACCAGCCGCCATTGTCGATGGAGCTGGCAAGCGCAGATCGCAGATTCTTCTGGGGATTTCAATTGTGGTAATTGCGGCACCAGGTACTTACTTCGCATGGTCTCGCTTCCGAAGCCACCCTCAGCCGCAAAGTCAAATCGCTGGCGAAATTCACGCCGCCATTAACGGCCGCGAATCGACTAAGTCTAACAACCAACCTGCGTTATCCCCCAAATCCGACGCCCATGACCTGTACCTCAAAGGTCTGTACTTCTGGAACAAAAGGACTGTGTCGGGATTTCAACAGGCAATCGAGTATTTTCAGCAAGCCACAACATTAGACTCCAATTACGCCCCTGCCTATGCTGGTCTGGCGAATTCCTATACTCTGCTGACCGCCTATACTTCCGTTTCTGCAACCCTGTACATTCCCCAGGCACGCGCGGCCGCCTTACGGGCCCTGGAACTGGACGCGGACTTGGCGGAAGCACACACGGCGGTGGCTTTGATTGTCCAGAATCACGATTGCGACTGGCAAACTTCAGAAAAGGAATACCGGCGGGCCATCGAATTGAACCCCAACTACGCTACCGCCCNNCGAGGCGTTAAGCGAGAGCGAACGCGCGCGCCAACTGGACCCGCTTTCGCTCATCATAGCCACCGACCACGGCGCGATTCTGTACTTCTCACGGCAGTATGACCGTGCCATTGAGCAGTTTCGCACCGTGCTTCGCAAGGATCCGAAATTTAACCATGCCGGCATTATAACCTTCGCCTATGTAGAAAAGGCGATGTTCGCCGAAGCGTTGGAAGCAGCAGAAACAGGGCGCCGTTTTTATGGTGAAGGGCCCTGGTACTGGTCACTGCTGGCTTACATTTATGGCCGCGCGGGTCAGTCGGATCGGGCTCGGCGCGAGCTGGAAAAACTGGAAAAGCTGAGCCGACATGAGCAGTTGGATCCCGTAACTTTGCTTTGGGCACATCTAGGCGTCGGCGACAAGGAAGAAGCCCTGGCCGACTTGGAAAAGGCGTACTCCGAGCACTTCGGTGTTCTAACCACCCTCAAGGTTGAACCGGCCTTTGATCCGCTGCGTAGCGACCCGCGCTTCCAGGACTTATTGCGCCGCGTAGGCTTGGCCCAGTGAGTTTGGCACTCCTCAGTTGCAGTCGACGTGGGTCACCCTGCGGAGTCGACATCGTGCCCTGCCCGCAGTGTTCGAGTCCAAGGTTGAGCTAGCACTCCCGATCCGACTCTTAGCGCCCATATCGTTCACTTGGCCCTGTAGCGGGTTATCCGCAGAAGTGCTGAAGTTGGCGTCTCGATTCGAGCTGCCACTCGAGACAAGCTCCCGGGTAATGGGAAGCTCGCCACAAGTTTTTCCTTGACTTTTATTATCCCCTTGGTACAATATAACTTGGGGAAAGTATGAGTTGGACTGCGGGAGCTTGCTCCCGCTTTTCTTTTTTTGAGACCGCATTTTGCCGCATTCTGTAATGTGAGAATGCTCCGTTTCTGCAAAACTCCGGTGCAACGTAAGCCCCTTTAGAATCAACACTTATGAGAACGTCCGTAAAAGTGTTGATTCTAAACCATTTACAAAAACACTAAGCCCTTTAGATGCAACACTTATGAAAAACAGGGGGTGGGGCCGGTTACTGTGAAGGGTACAGACCAGGCTCATCCCTGACTGTGTAGACTGGGAGGATTCCTTACATTGTAATCCAGCACCACGCCTCGCGGCTCTTCCGTATAAGATAAGCACCACTGAAATTCCAAGGACAACCATGGAGACTGCTTACATCTGCGACGCGATTCGGACGCCGTTCGGGCGCTACGGCGGAGCGCTTGCCTCCATTCGGGCCGACGATCTCGCAGCGATTCCTCTTAAAGCCCTGGTCGAGCGCAACGCGGATGTCGATTGGAGCGCCGTGGACGATGTCGTCTACGGGTGCGCCAATCAGGCTGGCGAAGACAATCGCAACGTTGCCCGCATGGCGCTCTTGCTCGCAGGTTTACCGAAGGAAGTTCCGGGCGCAACGGTCAATCGCCTCTGCGGTTCGAGTATGGACGCCGTTGCCTCCGCCGCGCGGGCCATCAAGTCCGGCGAAGCCGATCTCGTGATTGCAGGCGGCGTCGAAAGCATGTCGCGAGCGCCCTTCGTTATTGCTAAAGCGGACGGCGCCTACTCGCGTTCGCTAAAAATGGAAGACACCACGCTCGGCTGGCGGTTCATCAACCCTCTGATGAAAGCAAAGTACGGCGTCGATTCCATGCCGGAAACCGGCGAAAACGTCGCCGAAGACTTTCACATCTCGCGCAAGGATCAGGATCTCTTCGCGCTCCGCAGCCAGCAGCGCGCCGCCGATGCCATCCGTAGCTGCAGATTGACGCAGGAAATTGTGACCGTGCCTATCCTGCAAAAGAACGGCGACCCGCTTCTCTTTTCGCAGGACGAACATCCTCGGCCAGACACGTCCCTGGAAGCGCTTTCCAAATTAAAGCCGGTCGTGAAACCGAATGGCACGATCACTGCCGGAAATGCTTCGGGCGTGAATGATGGGGCTTGCGCATTACTGTTAGCCTCAGAGGCGGCGGTGAAATGGCATAAATTGACACCGAAGGCCAGAGT
>QHQE01000180.1 GCA_003219265.1 Verrucomicrobiota bacterium | reverse complement strand
AAGCGGTTTGTCAACCAAACTAAGCGGCCGACATGGCGGCGCGCTTCCGCGTGGTCGCGTCGAGGATCCGCTTGCGCAAACGCAACGATTTCGGCGTCGCTTCCACGTACTCATCGATGTCGACGTACTCAATCGCGCGCTCGAGACTCATCCGCAGCGGGGCTTCCAGCTGAATGCCCTTGCCTTCACCTTGCGATCTTATGTTCGTGAGATGCTTTGCTTTGCACGGATTGACCGGCATATCTTCCGGGCGCGCGTTTTCGCCCACGATCATCCCGGCGTAAACGTCTTCCTGCGGCCCGATGAAGAGGCGCCCGCGTTCCTGAATGTTGTTGAGCGCGTAGGCGGTGCTAAGCCCTGCTTCCATCGACACCATCACGCCGCGGTTGCGGCCTTCGATCTCACCCTTGAACGGCGCGTATTCACGAAACAGATGACTCATCAATCCCTCGCCCCGCGTGAGATTCACGAGGTCCGTTTCGAATCCAATCAAGCCGCGCGTTGGAATTATCGCCTCAATCGAGACACGCTTCGGGTGATGATCCAGGCTGACAATATCGCCTTTGCGATTGGCAATTGATTGCAGAACGTCGCCCAGATTCTCCTTCGGCACATCGACATATAGATTTTCGAGCGGTTCAAGCAGGTTGCCGTTCTCGTCGCGCTGAAAAATGACTTCCGGCCGCGAGACCATCACTTCGTATCCTTCGCGCCGCATTTGCTCGACGAGAATCGCGATCTGCATTTCGCCGCGCGCGTCGATCTTGAAGGCGCCCGCGGTTTCCGTATCGGCCACTTGCAACGAAACATTGCCGCGCGTTTCCCGAATCAGGCGCTCGCGGAGATGCCGGGCAGTGACAAACTTTCCTTCGCGCCCTGCGAACGGCGAATCGTTCACCAGAATACGCATTCGAATCGTCGGCGGATCGATATCGACGAATTGCAATGGTGCACGCTCCTCCCGGTCGGTAAGGGTTTCGCCGATGTAAATTTCCTCGAATCCGGCGAGACGGATAATCTCGCCGGCGCTGGCATGGTTTACTTCCACTTGCTCAAGGCCTGCGTAGGTGAAGAGCGCCGTAACCGTGGCGCGCTCGCGCCGCTGATCGCGATGAATGCAGACGATGGAATCGCCCACGCTCACCCGCCCACTCACGATTCGTCCGAGGGCGATTCTTCCGAGATAATCGCTGTAATCCAGGTTCGACACGAGCATTTGGAAAAACGGGTCGGGCGAAGTCTTCGGCGGCGGCACGTGCTGAACGATGGCCCGAAAGAGGGGCGTCATGTCCTCGCTGTTTTCATGCAGCTCGCGCAGAGCGAAACCATCTTTCGCACTGGCGTAAATGATTGGGAAATCGAGCTGCTCGTCGCTCGCTTTCAGCTCGACGAAGAGATCGAAGACCATATCGACGACCTTATGCGGCCGCGCATTTTCCCGGTCGATCTTGTTGATGACAACGATCGGTTTCACTTTGTTCTCCAGCGCTTTGCGCAAGACAAAACGCGTTTGCGCTTGCGGACCGTCGTGTGCGTCCACCACCAGCAGCACGCCGTCCACCATCTTCATGATGCGCTCGACTTCGCCGCCGAAATCGGCATGCCCTGGGGTGTCCACGATGTTGATGCGATAACCATTCCACTGAAACGCCGCGTTTTTGGCGCGAATGGTGATTCCCTTTTCACGTTCGAGGTCCATCGAATCCATGACTCGCTCCTCGACTTTCTGGTTTGCGCGGAAAGTTCCCGATTGCCGCAACAGTTGATCGACAAGGGTGGTCTTGCCGTGATCGACGTGCGCAATGATGGCAATGTTGCGGATTTTATCCATGCGATCTCCTCGAGAGTGAGGAGCGGCGAATATTATGGGAGACGCACAGCGAGTCAAACGCCACGCCTGCGATTCGCAATCCTGTTGGATGTAACACGGCCAAGCGGCAACGGACACGAACAGCCGTCCGCAGCGATGCCGCTGAAACTGGGTCAGCTTTCTTTAACGACGAACGTAATACCCGTGAACCCAGAAGCGATGATGATGCCGCCAAGCCCAATGTCCAGGCACCCAATACCGTCGGTACCCGCCTTCCCAGTACCACGGCCCGTGGCTGTAGTAAGGGCGGTCGCCGATTTCAATAAAGACACCCGCGGTCGTAGTCGGTGGCGTGAATGCGCCCGCGCAAAAGAGAGCGCCCAGCATGATTAAAAGATATCGTTTCATCCTTTTACCTTGATTCGAAAATGGACGTGGGTTGGGCTGGGAATATTCAAAATTTACCGGCGGGCTTACACCGGCGCTTCCGCCCGCTGCTCGCTCGGCTCGACCCATTTGCCGTGCTCGCGAATTGAATTTCACTGCCGTTTTGCCGACATAAAGATTCACCTTGCCTGGCGCGCCGCCAACATAACCAAAATCGGCGTCGGCCATTTCGCCGGGCCCGTTCACAATGCAGCCCATGATCGCGATCTTTACCCCTTTCAGATGCAACGTCGCCTCTTTGATTTTGGCCGTCGTGGTTTGCAAGTTGAATAAGGTGCGTCCGCATGAAGGGCAGGCGACATAATCGGTTTTGAAAATCCGCGATCCAGCCGCCTGCAGAATGTTGTAAGAGAGTCTCAGCGCTTGTCCGGGCGCTTCCTCGCCCTGCACCAGAACCGCATCGCCGATTCCATCGCAAAGCAGCGAACCGATGTTTGTGGCCGCGGTGAGCAGAGTGTCGAGGAATGACGAATGACGAATGTCTAATGACGAAGGAATGACGAAATCCGAATGACGAAGATTGCTCGCTTGCTCTTTCGTCATTCGATCATTCGGGCTTCCTTCGTCATTCGTCATTCGTGCTTCGTCATTTGTTTTGTTCTTCGTTCGTGCTTCGTCATTTTCCGCGTTCACGCGGCTCAGCGTGTCCTTGAGCAAAATCGGATGCCGCGGCTGCAACCTCGCCGCCAGTAAACGAAAGGCCGCGATCATCGACAGATCGGCATGGTCCTTCACGGTAACGAATTGCGGCGCCGAATTCTTGTTTAACTGCGCAATTACCGCTTCGTCACGTGGATCGACTTCAACCACGCTCGCATTTTCGTAAACGATCTCCGGCTTGTAATCGCCCATCCTATCGATCTTGTGCGCGACCTTGTCGAAATTTTCCTGCCTAACAACCACACGAATCAACTCTTCTCCGCCCAGTCGCACGCCATCCCGCTCAATCGTCCCCGTGGTGCGCCTCTGATACGAAAACGGATCGAATGAAAGTTCGACGTTTGATGTTGGACGCTCGCCACGGCGGAGCCCGTCCACGGCGGAGGCGGGTTGGATATTGGACGTTTTCTTTATGTTCGCGACCAGCGCCTTTGCCACTGGAATTTCATGAGGGCTGTCCTCCGTCAGCGAAACACGGATCGTGTCGCCAATTCCATCCGCCAGGAGCGAGCCGATTCCAATTGCGCTCTTGATTCGCGCGTCTTCACCTTCGCCGGCTTCGGTCACGCCGAGATGAATCGGATAATTCCAATCTGGCCCTTCCTCATTCAATCGCGCAACGAGCAACCGATACGCCGCGATCATTACTTTCGGGTTCGACGATTTCATCGAGAAGACGAACGCGTGATAATCGAGATCGCGCGCAATCCGCGCGAATTCGAGCGCGCTCTCCACCATGCCAAGGGGCGTGTCACCGTAACGATTCAGAATACGATCGGAAAGCGAGCCGTGATTGGTGCCGATTCGCATGGCGATGCCGCGCTGCTTGCAAAGATCCACAAGTGGCGAGAAACGCTCACAAATTCTGGATAACTCCGCCGCATACTGCTCATCGGTGTACTCACGAATGACGAACTTTTTGGAATCGGCGTAATTGCCGGGATTGATCCGCACCTTGTCCACCCACTTCGCCGCCTCCATCGCCGCTTCCGGTTTGAAATGGATATCCGCGACGATCGGCACATCGCAGACCCGCTCGCGCAAACCTTTCAGGATATGCTCAAGATTACGCGCGTCTTTCACCGTCGGCGCGGTGATGCGGACGATTTCGCAACCAACCTTCGCCAGCTCCATCGTTTGCTGGATCGACATCTCCGTGTCCATCGTGTCGCACGTGATCATCGATTGAACACGGATCGGATTCGCTCCGCCGATCCCGACGTTGCCGACCATTACTTCGCGCGTCCGGCGACGCTGGTAGAGAAATGGGTCTGAACAGTAAGAGAGGTTACGCATCAACGGCGTTCGGCTCGAGCCCAGCGATTCGCTTTACTTCGAGAATTGAGACGGCGGGGCCTTCGTAAACCGCAACAGGTTTTCCAGTCGGCGAAAGCGCGATCCGCTCCGGTCGCTCAACCCATACCACGCGTCCGTCATTCATTACGATGTTAAACGGACTAAATGGCTCCGAGTATTTCAAAATCCGGATATCCTCGATGCCCATGGCGGGAGTATACCAACGCAGTGAGCCCGAAACAATGGCTGCCCTACCGCTCGTGCGCGCCCGGCGTCGCTTTCGGTAAAAATTTCGGCGTATCGCGGCGGCCGCCGAAAAGATCCTGCACATCGAAGAACGCGATGTAAACCATGAAGCCGATGATCAAAACTGCGCACGCGGTTTGCACCACTTCGAGAACTCGGATGTTCACCGGACGTCGACGCACCGCTTCAACCAGAGCAAGCGTAATGTGACCGCCGTCCAGCACGGGAATCGGCAGCAGATTGAGCAGCGCGAGGTTGACGTTGAGCACCACACTGAACCAGAGCGCCATGCGCCACCCCTCCTTGTTCTCAAACATCACATAATACACGCGTAGCATCATGACTGGCCCGCTCATATGTTGCAGTCTCACGTCTGACTTCGGCGACACAATGGCCCCCACCGTATTGAAGATTGACAACGTACCGGCGCGGATTTGCTCGAACGGACTCGGATGCGTGATGTGGAGCTTCCCGTATGCGTCTAGAATCATCCCGTAATCTTCGTCCCAGGAAATTCCAATGCG
>QHQE01000122.1 GCA_003219265.1 Verrucomicrobiota bacterium | reverse complement strand
CGCCTTCGCCTTGCTCCGGCGGACAGGCGGGCTAAGATCGAGAAGAACAAGATCGACAATGAAATCCGCTTACGAACTGGCAATGGAGCGGCTGGAGAAAACTCAGCCAAGTGTCGCGCTGAGCGAGGACCAAAAAAAGCAGCTCGCCGATGTTGACTCAACTTACAGGGCGAAGATTGCAGAGAGGGAATTGTTCTTGCGCGACCAGATTCGCAAAGCGCAAACGGCTGGAAATCTTGAGGACGTGGAGAAACTGGAGAAGCAACTCACCTCTGAAATCGCGCGTCTGCGGGAAGATTGCGGAGCGAAGAAAGAAAAATTGCGGGCTAACTTCGTGAAATAATGGGACATGACAGTGCAGGCCCCTCCAGTTTCTAAGAAATCGCCTCAGTTGCTTCGCCGACCGGTTTTCCGCGCTTCGGCAAATCAGGATCGAGAAAGCCGAGCATGTGCGCGCGCTTGATCACGCGCACGCCTTCTTGCTTCTGCAATTCGGCGATTTGCCGGCGGAACGCTTCCATTTTCGTCCAGTGCACCTTTGGCCGAAAATGATGTTCGGCGTGGTAGCCATTGAAGAAGAAAAGCCAATTGTAAATTTTGCCGTAGCTGCTCACGCCCCATGCGATCGGTTTATCAGGATTAGCGCCGTAATGCCGGAAGTAACCGTTGAGATAGCTAAAACAGTGACCGAGATAAAAAAACGGCAGGAAATAAAAGATGATGTAGCGCCAATTGAATAGGAACATGACGAAGAGGACGGTGGCAAACGCCGCCAGCTCGACATTTCCCCAAATCAGCTCGCGACGACCGCGCTTGCGCAATTCCTTCCGAATCGCTCCAACATCATCGCGGAAGAAACTGAGAAACACGTAGCCCCACGGATTTTCGGCTTCGCCGTAATGGCCGTGCTTATAAATCGAAATCCAATCGACGGTCTCGCCGTTCTCATCGGGCCGATCGGCGTTCCCTTTGTGATGCTGCATGTGGACGGCGTCGTAGTAGGTCTGCGAAAAACAACAGGCGACCGACTGCATGATTCCAAAAAGCCGATTGAGGAGCGGCGACCGGAAGAATGGATTGTGGATGAAGTTGTGTCCGATGCCGTTGATGTTCGCGTTCACCATCAGCGAGTAGATGAAGCCAAGAATGAGCATCGCCCATAGCGGCGTGTGCGGGTAAAGGAAGAAGAGCGCAAAAAAGTAAGCGAGATGGAATAGACTCGCCAGTGCCGGAACCGCATCCCAGCGCGTGTGCGCGAAAACCTTTGATTTGGTCATGGGCCGTTCCACTCGGATGGCGTCAGCGTTGTTCATGCACGAAAGATGGGCGAAAGATGGGCAAAAATTAATCGTGGAAGAAATGCCGGTTGGCAAGTTTTGAAGATTGCCAATGTCATTCGTGCGCGCCTAAGTTAACCCGCTTCAATGTTTGCGCGTCAACCCGAGATGAAGGTTTTTAGCGGCTTAGCCAATCGCGAGCTGGCGCTGCGCATTTGCAGATACATCGGTGTGCCGCTCGGGCAGGCCACCATCAGTTCCTTTCCCGATGGCGAGACCTACGTCCGAATCGAGGAAAACATTCGGGGCCACGATGTTTTCATCATTCAACCGACCTGCCCACCGACCAATCAGCACTTGATGGAGCTGCTCATCATGGTTGATGCCGCGCGGCGCGCCAGCGCCGATCGGATCACGGCGGTCATTCCCTTCTTTGGCTACGCGCGCCAGGATCGTAAAGATCAGCCGCGCGTTCCAATTACGGCGAAGCTCGTCGCGAATCTTCTTCTCGCCTCTGGTGTGGATCGTGTTCTGACCATGGATCTGCACGCCCAACAAGTGCAGGGCTTTTTCGATATCCCGGTCGATCACCTTTACTCGCTGCCGGTGTTGATCAAGTATCTCCGGCAGCGGCTCACGCGAAAGACGGTGGTGGTTTCTCCAGATGTCGGCGGACTGAAAATGGCCTCGGCCTATGCGCACGCCCTCGGGGCAAACCTCGCGATCGTGGCAAAGGAACGCCGCAGCGCCACCGAGACCGAGGCGCTTTACCTGATCGGTGAGGTGGAAGATCGCGATGTGCTCCTGGTTGACGATCTGACCGAAACGGCTGGGACGCTAACTTCCGCAGCGGAGCTTGTGAGGGAACGCGGGGCACTGGAAATTTACGCCGGCGTTTCCCACGCGGTTCTGGTCGATGTTGCGATTCCTCGGTTGAAAAAATCGAAAATCGAGGAATTAGTTACGACTAACAGCACACCGGTGCGGGCGGTGGATGGATTTAAGACCACCGTGCTCTGCGTCTCCGAGCTTCTGGGCGAAGGGATGAAGCGGATTCACAATGATGAGTCCGTTTCGTCGCTGTTTAAGATCGAAAACGGCACGAAAGAAAATGGCAAAACAAGTTAAACTCAAAGCGGAGCGGCGGACGGCCACGGGCCGGTCGGCGGCACGCAAATTGAAAGCGCGCGGCGCCGTTCCCGCGATCATTTACGGCGCCAAGGATAAACCGCAGCCGTTGCAGCTCTCGGCGCGCGACATCCATGCGATGTTGAGCCACGCTTCCGGCGAAAACATTCTCGTCGAGCTCGAGATCGACGGCGAAAAATCGAATCGCCTCGCGCTGGTGAAGGAAATTCAGCACTCGCCGGTGGGGAGCGACGTTTTGCATATCGATTTTCATGCCGTGTCGATGGATGAAACCATTCAAGCCGATGTGCCGTTGGAGGCGCTCGGCATCGCCAATGGCGTCAAAAACTTTGGCGGCTTGCTCGAACAGAGTTTGCGTTCGCTCGCGATTGAATGTTTCCCGCGCGACTTGCCCGACCGGATAACCGTCGATGTCTCGGAGTTGAATATCGGCGACTCCATTCACGTGCGTCAGATTCAATTACCACCGGGAGTCACGTCGAAAGTGCTACCCGATTTGACGGCATTTTCTGTTCTCGCTCCGGTAGTTGAAGAGGAACCTGTCGTCGCTGAGGCCGAAGCCGCTGCAGCTGGGCCAGAAGTGATTAAGGAGAAGAAAGAAGAAGGGGAGACTGCCGCGCCGGCTGCGAAGGAAACTGCGCCAAAGGAAAAAGCCACTCCAAGAGAAAAAGAGCAGAAGAAGTAATCGATTTTGGATCCCTTCGGCTTCGCTCAGGACAGGTTGTTGGTTTTTGGATTTTCGATTGATCGAGTTTGGAAGAAAAAACTCCACAAATTCGTCTGATTGCCGGTCTCGGAAATCCTGGCCGCGAGTACGAACAGACGCGGCATAACGTCGGTTTCCTCGTCGTCGATCGTCTGGCGGCGCAGTTTGGATCGGCATGGGAAAAGTCCAGCAAATGGGGCGCGATTTCAGCCAAATGCGGAGAGGTGATCCTGGTAAAGCCGATGACTTACATGAACCGCAGCGGCGAACCGCTTGGTGCGATCGGGCAGTTCTACAAAATCGAGCCGCCGGAAATTTTGATTGTGCTCGATGATCTCGCGCTACCGCTCGGCCGTCTCCGGTTGCGAGCACGCGGGGGGGCCGGTGGCCACAACGGCCTCGAATCGATCCTCGCGCGATTCGGCACCGAGGAGATCCCGCGACTGCGCATCGGCATCGGCGCGGCGCCGCGTGATGACTCGGTCGATTACGTGCTTAATCGATTTTTTGACGAAGAGAAAGCGCTTGTTGCATCGACAATCGATCGCGCGACCGAGGCGGTGAAATGGGCGATTGACAAAGGGCTTGTTTCCGCGATGAACAATTTCAACCAAGCAGAAGAATCATGAGAAACCGTTACGAAGCCTTACTCGTGCTCAATACGCAGGGCCGGGAAGACAACGTCAAAGAGATTGTCGATCGGCTTGAATCTGAATTTCAAAAGGAAGGCGCCGAAATCGAGCAGGTGCAAAAAATGGAGAAACGCCCCTTTTCCTATGTAGCCGGGCCGCTCGACTCCGGATTTTACGTGAACTTTGTCTTTCACGCCGATCCGCAACTCATCACGAAGTTACGCTCGAAATTTGAGCTCGATCCGGAAGTCTATCGCCAGCACTACCAGCGCCTGCGCGAAAAGAAAGAGAAGGCGCCGAAAAAGTTGGCGCGCGCGAAATAACTTCGCTATAACCGGGGCATGGCCAGTTTCAACAAAGTTATCCTGCTCGGAAATCTCACCCGCGACCCGGAGGTGCGCTACACGCCCAAGGGAAGCGCAGTCTGCGACCTTGGCATTGCGGTCAATCGCGTTTACACGACCGAGGGCGGCGAAAAACGTGAAGAAGTCACTTATGTCGATGTTGTCCTTTGGGCGCGGCTGGCCGAGATCGCGGGCGAATATTTGAAAAAGGGCCGCCCCATTTTCATCGAAGGCCGTCTGCAAATGGACACCTGGGACGACAAGCAAACTGGGCAGAAACGAACCAGGCTTCGCGTCGTTGGCGAAACGATGCAATTGCTCGGCAGTAGACCGAGTGGCACCGGGGCGAGCGGTCCCACGGAGACGACCGATGAAGATCGACAATCGCGCTCCAGCGGCAAAGCAACGGCAGCTCCGCCGAAATCCGCCGCACCTTCCGAGCCGGACGAGGACGAAATTCCGTTCTGAGTTCGTAATCGATCTGCCGCGCGGTCGAGCCGCGGCACTTCTCGATCTTGGGCGTTTGCGGAAATGGTAGGGCGAGACTCCGTCGAGCCGATGAATTTTCGCCGGCTCCGCCGAGCATCGCCCCTGCCGAAGCTTAATTTGATTCAACGTTAGCCAATGAACTCCACTGAAGCCTGCATCGCGCTGAACATGCTGCCGACCGTGGGGCCGGTGCGGCTGCGAAAACTGCTGGAAGTTTTTGCAGAACCCCAGCGAGTTCTGGCCGCGAAGCGCAGCGAGCTTCGAGCAGCGGAAGGAATCGGAAACGAAGTTGCAGATCAAATCGCAAACTGGGAATCGATTGTCAATCTTGCGGCCGAGCTCGATCGCATCCGCGAATTCGGCGCGACGGTGATCACGCAAGAGTCGCCCTCGTATCCGAAACCGCTGCGCGAGATTCACGCGCCGCCGATTGTGCTTTATGTTTGGGGTGAATTGCAGGAGCGCGATCATCACGCCATTGGCATTATCGGCGCGCGGCGCACGACGCATTACGGCACGGAGTCGGCCAAGAAACTGGCGTATCAACTTGCCTACGCGGGCTTGACCGTAATCAGCGGTCTCGCGCGCGGAATCGACACCGCTGCGCATCAAGGTGCGCTCGCGGCGAAAGGACGCACCATTGCGGTGATCGGCTCTGGATTGTCGAAGTTGTATCCACCGGAGAACCGTGGGCTCGCGGAAAAAATTCGCGACGGAAATGGGGCGATCGTTTCCGAATTTTCCATGGAGATAGAACCAGATCGTCAAACTTTCCCGATGCGCAATCGAATCATTGCTGGGTGGAGCCACGGCGTTCTCGTGGTGGAAGCTGGGCTGAACAGCGGCGCGCTCATCACAGCGTCACAAGCACTCGAACAGGGCCGATCGGTTTACGCGGTGCCGGGCCACATCAACGCGCCGAGCGCATTCGGATCAAACCGTCTCATCCAGCAAGGTGCCAAGCTGGTCATGGACGCGAGCGACATTTTGGATGATTTGCAGATTCTTTTGCCCGAAACAAAACCGTCGCCCGAAGCGGCCGCGCGAACGCTGCCGGCGCTTTCGGATGAGGAACGCCGCATCTATGATGCGATCGAATCGACCGAAACGGCGATTGATGACATTGGCCGAAAATGCCAGCTCCCAAGCGCGACCGTCTCTTCCGCTCTCCTCCGCCTTGAGCTCAAACGGCTGGTTAAGCAGTTGCCCGGAAAATACTTCGTGAAATTGGGCTAAGTCGTCCCTTACAGCAGGTCGCTGCTGAGTTGCGAATCGGCTATTCGCGCTAGCGCGAGCGGGGTATTTCGTGCCAATAAGGTCACTTCTCGCATTCCACTTGCTTCTTAGCGCCTTGCTGCTTTAGGTCTGACCTCCGGTTTACATGTCCAAATCGCTCATCATCGCGGAAAAGCCCAGCGTCGCGAACGATCTCGCTCGCGCGCTCGGCGGTTTTAAGAAAGCGGACGAGCATTTCGAAAATGAGCGTTACATCATTTCGTCCGCGCTCGGTCACCTAGTCGAGCTCTGTTTGCCGAGCGAGCTCGATGTGAAGCGTGGCAAGTGGAGTTTCGCGAATCTGCCGATTATTCCGGACGAGTTTGGGCTGAAAGCGATCGAGAAAACCCAGGGGCGCTTCAACCTTCTCAAGCGCCTCATTCAACGCAAAGACGTGACCGAGCTGATCAACGCCTGCGACGCCGGTCGCGAGGGGGAGCTCATATTCCGTTATCTCGTCAAACTAATCGGCAGCAAAAAACCGGTGCGCCGGCTCTGGTTGCAATCGATGACCGCAGAATCGATTCGCGCGGCGTTCGAACATTTGCGCTCGAACGAGGAAATGATTCCGCTCGCGAAAGCCGCAGTCTGTCGATCCGAAAGCGACTGGCTGGTCGGGATCAATGGGACGCGCGCGATGACCGCGTTTAACAACAAGACTGGCGGGTTCCAACTGACGCCGGTTGGCCGTGTGCAAACACCGACGCTGGCAATCCTGGCCGAACGTGAAGACAAAATTCATCACTTTAAGGCGCGCACTTACTTCGAGGTCTTCGCCGATTTTGAAGTAAAGGCTGGAACATATCGCGGTCGCTGGTTCCGGGAAGATTTTGCGAAAGACGGCGACGAAGATGCGCGGGCGGAGCGGATTTGGGACAAAGCGACAGCCGACAAGATTAAAGATCGTTGTTTGGGAAAGACGGGCGTTGCGACCGAGGAGCGCAAGCCGACCACGCAAGCGCCGCCGTTGCTTTACGATCTGACGAGTTTGCAGCGCGAGGCGAACGCGCGCGGCTTCAGCGCGAAGCGCACACTGCAAATTGCCCAGCAACTCTACGAGCGCTTCAAAGTGATCACTTATCCGCGCACCGATTCGCGCTATCTGCCGGAGGACTACATCCCGACGGTAAGAGCGACATTGGGAAAGATCGACAATCAACACGCGCGCAAAGCGTTGGGAAATAATTGGGTCAAACCGTCAAAGCGCATCTTCAACAACGCGAAAATTTCCGACCACTTCGCCATCGTTCCAAGCGGTCAAACGCCGCACGGACTGGATGACGTGCAGCGCAAAATCTACGACATGATTGTGCGGCGCTTCATCAGCGTCTTTTTTCCACCGGCCCAATTCGAGGTCACGACGCGGATCACGCGCGTCGAGAAAGACGCGTTTAAAACCGAGGGGAAAATCATCACGGATCCCGGTTGGCTCGCGGTTTACGGACGGGAGGCGGCGATCGCGGACGATGAAGGCGGCGAATCTTTGGTTGCGATTTTGCCTAACGAATCAGCCAAAGTCCGGGATGCCGATGTAACGCAAAACGAAACAAAACCGCCGGCGCGTTTTAATGAAGCCACGCTCCTTTCTGCGATGGAAGGCGCGGGCAAACTGGTGGAAGACGAAGAGCTGCGCGAGGCGATGCGCGCGAAAGGGCTCGGCACTCCGGCGACGCGCTCGGCCATTATCGAGGGCCTCATTCACGATGGCTACGTAACGCGGCAAGGACGCGATCTGATCGCCACCGCGAAAGGGATGGCGCTGATCACGCTTCTCCGCGGCATCGGCATCACCGAGCTGTGCTCGCCCGAAATGACCGGCGAATGGGAATATAAACTGAAGCGCATGGCGAAAGGTGACATGAAGCGCAAAGAATTCATGGCGCAGATCAGAGAGTTCACGCGCGAGATTGTCGAGAAAGCGAAAAACTTCGAAGGCGACACCGTCAGCGGCGATTTCGAGACGCTGGAGGTGAAATGTCCGAAATGCGGCGGTGGTCCATTCGATGAGGATTACCGCACGTTCAAATGTCGATCTTGCGGCTTGATCATTTGGAAAACGATGGCGGGCCGTTTGTTCGAGGCTGCCGAGGTGGAAAAACTTTTGACCGAGCGTCGCGTCGGTCCGCTGGAAGGATTTCGCAGCAAGGTTGGTCGCAAATTCAGCGCCGCCGTGAAGTTGAACGGCGATTTCAAACAGGAATTTGATTTTGGCGAGAAGGGAATCGATGCCGAGCAAAAGATCGACACTGCGCGGCACGAAGCGCTCGGCTTGTGTCCGGTGTGCCAAAAAGGGCAGGTTTATGTTCTCGAGCGGGCCTACGCTTGCGAAAACGCGATCGGCTCGCCGAAGACATGCAGTTTCCGAATAAGCAAGATGATTCTGCACCGCGAAATTCCCAAAGAGCAGGTGCAAAAACTTATCACCGCCGGCAAGACCGATCTCCTGCCGAAGTTCATCTCGAAAAAAGGACGCCCATTTTCTGCGCATCTGAAATTGGAGAACCGCAAAGTCGGTTTCGAATTCGCCGAGAAAACGCCGCGCCCTAAGAAAAGCGCCGCCCGCAAAACGGCCGCTGCGGCATAGGTTGCGCAATTCCTTTTCAGCTTTAATCGCAGTGTAGAGGCGGCGCTGTCAGCCGCATGGTTTCTACGCGTCAGTCTTGATCACAGCCGTGGCCCGCTCCAATTTCAGTGGCGACGGGGCCGGCGCGCCCTGCCATCGAAGTAAATGTATCGACATCTCAATACGAAATCAGTACAAAACAAAAACTCCAGCAGGAGAAATTCAGGCCGATGAATCCCGCGCATAAAATTCTGACGAGTTGCATGGCGGCGGCGGTTCTGTTTATCGCCGGGCGCGTGGGCGCAGCCTCCGATGCCTCGAAAAACGAAGCGCGTGTCACCCGGATCATTCGAGACGTAAACCTTCTCTCATCCAAATCGGCGGCGCGACCCGCGGCCGTAAATGATAAGGTGCGCGAGGGCACCGGTGTACGCACCGGCGATGATTCGCGGTCGGAACTCACTTTCCTCGACCTGACCATCACGCGCCTGGGCGCAAATACGGTTTTTAGTTTCAATAATGCCGGGCGCAATGTCGAATTAGGCGGCGGCTCCATTCTCTTGCGCGTGCCGAAGGATTCCGGCGGCGCACGCATGAAGACCGATGCCGTCACGGTCGGGATTACCGGCACAACAGTGATCTTGGAAGCGGCGCGGTCCGGCCGCAACAAATTGGTCGTTCTTGAAGGAGGCGCCCGCCTCTCCCTAAATAAGCACCCGAGTGAATCTGCCTATGTTCGCGCCGGACAAATGTTAGACGTCCCAGCGGGCGCAACCAAGCTTCCGTCTCCAGTTGACATTGATCTGGATCAAATCATGAAAACGTCGCCGTTAATCACCGATTTTCCGCCGCTGCCCAGTCAAGGTCTAATTTCCGCCGCGATACAGCGCCCGAGGTTGCAGGTCTATCCTGGGCTGCCAATCTATAATCCGCCTGGTGGTGTTTTTACACCCGGGAGACCTCCGGGTCACGTGCGTCGGGAAGGCGAACATAATCCGCCCGGTCGTGGTTTTACACCGGGGAGACCTGGCAGGCCGGGCGGCACCAGGCCAAATCCTACCCGACCAGGCGTTGGCCAGCCGAACGCTAGTCGGCCAATCACCACCAAGCCAAAGCCATCCCCAACTCCGTCCCAACGTCGAAAGCCATCTAAAGATCAGCCGAACTAGGGGTCGGCGTCGGATGGTTTTACTATCGGTCGAATTTCAAGCGATTAATGAACAAGAATGATTGACTCTACAACGCATTGTGTGTTATTGAAGCGTTCAATACTATGCGTTGCCCCAAGTGCGGCTCGCGTGATGACAAGGTCATCGATTCCCGTCAATCTCGGGATAGTTCCAGCATTCGCCGGCGTCGCCAGTGTCTGAGCTGCGGATATCGCTTCACGACTTACGAAGAAATCGAGCGCTCCGATCTGCGGGTGGTGAAACGCGATCGCACCCATGAGCCGTTCGATCGGCGCAAATTGGCCGGCAGCATCGCGAAAGCTTTTGAGAAGCGCTCAACCAGTTTGGTGACGCTGGAGCAAGTTGTTGATGAAGTGGTGCACGATCTCGAAACGGGCGGTCGCGAGGTCCAATCTTCGGCCATCGGCGCGAAGGTGCTCGAGAAATTGCGCGGGATCGATGAAGTCGCCTATTTGCGCTACGCATCCGTGCACCAGCATTTTCAGGATGTGGATGAATTTGTCGATGCCATCCACACGCTCGGCCGGCGGGTGAAGCCGAACGTATTGCAAAAAGAATTATTCCCGCCAGAAACGGGGCAAGGTGGGTCGCGCCCGGGTGCAGCTCCGGCCGCTGCTGGACGCGAGGCCGCACACAAAAATCATGGTCGCGTTTAAGGAAGAATTTCCGTATTTGCGCTGCGATTCCGGGCAGCTCTTCGAGTTCAATCGCGATTGGCTTCACGCCGCGATCAACCGCGCGGCGGATCAGGCCGGTTACCCTAGCTGGTGGCTCACCGATCACGTGACCGAGAGCATTGCGTTTTATCTACGCCTGCGGAATGACGAAAGCGTGGTCGCGTTCAGCCAGCTTTCACAAACCGTGCGTTATGTCCTCAAAGCAATCGGTTACAAAGAAATCATCCCGTACTTCACGCCTGCGCCTCCGCCGATTTCCATTTCATTGGTCGATATTGCGCAGGAAGCGGGCACGGGCTATGAGCTCGCCTTTTTCGATCTCCTGGAGAAGCGAATTCACGCGCTGATTGAAACGGGCGTGGACAATTTGCAACTTTGCTCGTTGCAAGCTTGTGTGAAGTACTTGCGGCGGACAAAGGTCTGGACACGCGCGTGCGATGCTCTCCGTGAAGAAATCGTCTGCTTCATCCGCGAACGGCTGACATCGACAACTACCATTGAGCGGCTGAAGTGTTCGTTGCGATAATCTTTGTGTTCTGTCTCCTAATCTCTAATTTCGGGCCTCTGCCCGCTACGCCGTAGCTTTAGCGAAGGCGGGACCTCTGAAATTGCCATGACGATTTTTGAAAAGATCATCGCGCGGGAAATTCCGGCAAAGATCATTTGGGAAGACGACGACGCGATAGCGTTTCATGACGTGAATCCGCAAGCGCCGGTGCACGTCTTGATCGTGCCGAAAAAGGTGATCCCGCGCTTAACGGCGGCAACTGAAGCTAATTGCGCGATTCTCGGAAAACTTTTGCTGGTCGCCGGTGATCTTGCCAAAAAACTTGGCGTCGAAAAGAGCGGTTATCGAGTCGTAATTAACAGCGGGCCGGACGCGGGTGAAAGCGTCCCGCATTTGCACGTGCATTTGTTAGGCAAGCGCGCGCTCGCCTGGCCGCCGGGCTAAGATCGACAATCGTCAATGCGTACGACACTCGAGGCCGTCCGGCCGATCGAATTGGCCGAGATACGAGAAGCGCGCACACGAATCGCAAGCACGATCGTGCGCACGCCGCTGGTCCATTTGGAAATGGGACCGGACTATCCCGACATCCGTCTCAAGTTGGAGAACCTCCAACCGATCAACGCCTACAAATTGCGCGGTGCCGCTAACGCCGTGGCAATGTTGCCCGAGTCCGAGCGCAAGCGTGGCGTGTGGACGATCAGCGCTGGAAATGCAGGACAAGGCGTCGCCTACGCGGCGAGACAAGCGGGCGTGCCGTGCACCGTTGTCGTGATCAAGACCGCCCCGGAATCGAAGATCAACAGGATGCGTGCGCTCGGCGCGAAACTCATCCCGGTTCCATACGACATTGCGTGGAAAGCTCTTGAAGAGCGTTCGTATCCCGGAGCGGAAGGAACATTTGTGCACCCGTTCGACGATCACAATTTCATCGCCGGTCATGGAACGATGGGTCTCGAGATTCTTGAAGACGCGCCGGATACCGCCGCCGTTATCGCCAGCATCGGCGGCGGCGGACTCATCACGGGCGTGGGCAGCGCGATCAAAGCGCTCAATCCCGAGATCAAAGTTTGGGGCGTCGAGCCGGAAACAGCCGCACCGGCCGCGCTTTCTTTCGAAAAAGGGTCCCCGCAAGTGTTCAAAGATTTCAAGCAATCGTTCGTCGATGGTGCCGGGGGCCAAAGCATGTTCCCCCGCATGTGGGAGCGGATGAATTTCGAAAAAGGGTCCCCGCAAGTGTTCAAAGATTTCAAGCAATCGTTCGTCGATGGCGCCGGCGGCCAAAGCATGTTCTCCCGCATGTGGGAGCGGATGAAACCGGTCGTGGACGATTATATTGTC
The DNA here is from genome assembly GCA_003219265.1 of Verrucomicrobiota bacterium. Classification (GTDB taxonomy): domain Bacteria; phylum Verrucomicrobiota; class Verrucomicrobiia; order Chthoniobacterales; family UBA10450; genus AV133. The sequence continues at coordinate 11,641 of QHQE01000122.1, read as the reverse complement.
GTCACTCTGGATGAAACGAAGAAGGCGATGCGATTGATGGCGGAAAAGGCGAGAGTTATTTCCGAAGGAGCGGGCGCGTTGCCCGTTGCTGCTGCATTGACTGGAAAAGCCGGCAAAGGCCCGATCGTTGCCATTGTTTCGGGCGGCAACATCGACATGAAGAAGTTCTGCGAGCTGATCGGCGCCTCGGCAACTTAGGGCGATCACTTTGAGACAGCAGTTGTAGCGGCGGTTGTGTCAACCGCCGAACTAAAAAAACAGGCGCTTGGCACAAGCGCCTCTACAACATTCAGGGACTTGGACTCATTGTCGAAGCATGAGTTAAGGTGATTAATTCGGTCTGGCATTCGGCTGCGGGTCAAACTAACAATTCACGTTCCGGAGGTCTTTATGAATACCATGTCCATTTCTCGACGTAAATTTGCGCAATTGCTGGGCGCGGGCGCCGCGGTCGCGATTGTTAAACCTGCATTTTCTTTAGCGACCGAGACGGTCGCAAGTCCGCCAGTCGGACGGAGTCGTCCGCAGGCGACATCGACATCTACCGGCGTTGTCCGCTTGAGCTCGAACGAAAATCCCTACGGGCCTTCGCCGAAAGCGCTCAAAGCGATGACGGACTCGTTCGGCCTGTCGTGTCGATATCCCGATGTACATAACGACGAATTGATCGATGCCCTGGCAAAATTGAACGGCGTTGATCGCGATCAAATCGTGCTCGGCGACGGTTCGAGCGAGATTCTGAAATTGTGCGCCGAGACATTCACTGGACCGACGCGCGGCAATTTGGTAGCGGCCGATCCGACTTTCGAAGCGCTGCTTAATTACGCGAGCATCAACGGCGCCGAGGTCATGAAAGTTCCGCTCACCAGCAGTTTCAGCCATGATCTGGCGAAGATGGGCGCCGCCTCGAAGGACGGACTGATTTACATCTGCAACCCGAACAATCCCACCGCCAGCATCACGCCGAAGAACGAACTGCGCGAGTTTATCGCCAAAACTCCGCGCCAGACGATGGTTCTGGTGGACGAAGCCTACTTCCACTACGCCGACAGTCCCGACTACGAGAGCGTGATTCCGATGGTCAAGGATCATCCGAACCTGATTGTCGCGCGCACTTTCTCAAAGATTTACGGCATGGCGGGACTACGCTGCGGCTATTGCGTGGCCCAACACGAAACGATCGATCGCATCCGTCCGCATCAAATGTGGGACAGCGTCAACTGCATGGCCCTGGCCGCGGCGGTCGCGAGTTTGAACGACCCGGACCAGGTCGCAAACGGCAAGCGTCTCAATAGCGAAGCGAAAACATTCGTGACCGCCGAGATCGAAAAGATGGGCTACAAACAAATTCCGTCGCAAGCCAACTTCATCATGTTCGATGTGAAGCGTCCGGTTGTGCCGCTGATCAAAGCGTTAAAAGAGCGCAACGTCCAAGTCGGCCGACTATTCCCGGCATTGCCGAACCACATGCGTCTCACCATCGGCAAGAAGGCCGAGATGGAAATCTTCCTCTCGACCTTCCGTCAAGTGATGGCCTGATGCCCCTTCTGCCTGCCGCGCCGTAGTCCATGGCTCGCCGTAGCTTCAGCAAAGGCGGCTTGGCGAAGGCGGGTCACGCGTTTCGTCAAAATAACAGCCTGATTTCCGTCAAGCGCTTAGGAGGTTGCCCCGCGACCCTGCGGTAGTGATTCCATGGCGGAAGATTGCAAGCACAATAATGGACAGAACTTCGACGAGCAGAATGAGATAGGGAATGCCGATGATCGGCACTGCCAGAAACTTGCGATCGAGCAGCAGCCACTGCTCCAGGAACATTCCGGCGAAGACGAACACGAAGACGAACGGCAAAACAAAAAACCCGATAAACCAGAGAACCCGATGCCGGTTCGTAATCGAACGATACGCGAACAGTAATGGCGGGATTGCGAGAATCCAGATGGCGAGATTCGTGAGCCAAAACCCGAGAGGACTGTGGCCAAAGATTTTGTTGGTCACGTATTGCTCGTCATTCCAACCGATCAAGGCGAAACCGATGCGGTTAATTGGAAAGTTGGCAAAGATAAGAGCAAATCCGAGCTGACGCGCGGCAGTGGACGGTTTCGAGAGTCGATAAACGCCGAGCCACATTAATCCGTAGGTGAAAAGCGGCCCGGCCCACGTCGCCGCAATAAAAGCCAGACGATTGCCGGCGCACGACGAGCAGAGCTCAAATGAGTTGAACGTCTTGTATCCGAAACAGCCGCAAAAAGCGGCGCCGACGAAGTGATGCACAAACTCGTGTGAGGTACCGCAAAGAATGGTGAGAGCCAGAAATGCGATGACGTACGGCAGTGAAAGGTTAATCTTTAATCCGCAAGATATTCCTTTATTCACGTTCGACATTTGAGCGCGCCGTTTCTTGCATCTACATCTATGAGCGGGTTCAGCGCTACGTGCTCTTCGGTTTTATCTCGCCCGCCAAGAGCTTGTCTAATTTTTCACGGACGCGAAGTTTGCCGGACCATTGTTGCAAGTAGGCGCGGTCAAGCGAGTCCGATTGGACCGCAACCACACCAGCGGCATCGCCAACGTGCCGATCGCAGGGCGTGAGTGAATCCCAGTAAAGTTTGTGCAAGATCACATCTTCGGCCCTGGCAACCCAGGCTTGTTCACCCAAGAAATTGACGCTAAGACGGCGCTCGAACATCGACATCTCAAACGGGTCGGTGCGCAACATCCAAAAATCAATTTTCAAAGCTGACCGCTGATCGATCGCATTGAATTGATACGGTGGCGCCAGGGCCGCCCGGACTGCCGGCTCATCGAGATAAAAATCGGTGCGAAACTCGCGCACCAAATTCGGAATTGATTCGAGGGGAAGTTGCACAACGAAATCGAGATCATGCGTGGTGCGCGGGATACCCCAATAGTTGCTTGCCATCGAACCGGTGAGCAAGTATGCGATGCCAGCACGATTGAGCCGGCGGATGGCATCAATGGCAAGCTCCTGCTCCGTCACAAGCTTTGCGCCAGCGCGATCCGCTCCCGCAAAAGCCGCTCCACTTCATCAGCGCTCGCCTCGGGATGTTGATAGCGGATGCCGTCACGCGCGACTTCGCACGAAAGCTCGTGCAGATCGAGCGCCAGCTTCAATCGCTCTTCGCCAGTCATGGCACGATATTTTTCAATCTGCGCGTCCAGCGCCGCTTGCGGCGTCATGAAAAGATGTTAGCGCGCATTAAAGTCGAGCGCATCATTTTTGCATCGACATTGACGATTTTCGTCGAATGCACTTGTGGTTCTGCCGCCTGGACGGCGGCCGCTACAACTTATTGCTTCACGATCACCGGCGTGCCTTCTTCGGCGTTTTCGTAAAACGGTTCGGCCCACATCTTCGGCAAGCGGATGCAGCCGTGTGACGCGCGATACGGCGGCACGTAGCCCGCGTGCATTCCATAGCCGCCCCTGAATCGCATGAAGTACGGCATCCTGGCGCCGTCGAAATGCGTACCGCGTGGCTGACTGTCCTTGCGCACGTCGATATTTGATTTCACCACGCTTCCTTCGTCATCAACGTAATCGCCGAACTCACTCGAGACATGGTTTTTGTCCTTCTGGAGGACGTTGTAATGGCCGGGCGGCGTGGAGAATCCTGGCTTGCCCGTCGAGATGGTTGATTCGCCGACGAGCCTTTTGCCTTTGTAGAAATAAGCGCGCTGCTCACTGAGGTGGACGACGATTTTTGATGAACCGGACACACCGTCCCCATTCCAATAGCCGTGCGGAGTCGACGGCGGAAAAACTGCGCTGACAGCGTTGGCGGCTGTTTGCTGCGCGGTTTCCAGTTCTTCGCATCCGGAAAGCAATCCGAGCAATCCAAAAGCGATCGCGCAACGTAGGAAAAGCCTGAGGTTCATGAAGCGGCGGATACTATGTGCGGGTGTCGGGCAGTTCAACCGCAAAACGATTGTTCACCTAAAGAATCGATATGACTTGGAGGGACGACCTCTGTGTCGTCCCACTTTTATTTCACGGACGGGACGGAGCCCGTCCCTCCAATCGAGATGAAAACGGGATCTTGTGGCGCATGGTCGGTGGATCGGCCCCGAACGCTTTCGGGGGCGATGCTAATTAATATGCGGCTTCGCCGCCTGCTGTAACATCGAAGTCGCGGCGGCGACGACTGCTCGATCAACCAGATGTCGATCTTGCGCACACGCGCAGAAGGAAATAATCTGCTTCATCGCTACTGTTACTTCTCCTAAACCACCGTCGTCACCGAGCGGCGTCACGCTGGCCGTGCCGCCGCCGATTAATCTGAACAACTGGATCGAAGAGAATCGAGAAAAGTTCAAGCCGCCGGTGAGCAACCGTTATCTCTATGACGGGCGCGATTTTTTTGTGATGGTCATCAAAGGCCCGAACGCGCGTAACGATTTTCATCTCGTCGATTCGGAAGAGTACTTCTACCAGTTGAAGGGCGACATCAAAGTGCGCGTCCGCGAAGGCGAGCGGATCGTCGATCACGTCGTGCGCGAAGGCGAAACATTCTTCATCCCGGCGAATGTTCCGCACTCGCCGCAGCGGCCGCCAAACACGCTCGGCGTGGTGGTCGAGCGTCGCCGTCCGCCGGGCGAAAGGGAACACGTCATTTTCTACTGCGAAAATTGCGGGGCATTGGTGGAAGACATTCACTTCGACTGCGCCGACATCGTGCAACACTTCAGCCAAGCGATGCTCGACTTCTGGAACGACGACGCGCGCCGGACGTGCAAAAAGTGCGGTAAAAAGGTCGAGAAGCCCGGACCGATGCAGCCGTTTTAACTGTAGGAGAGGCTGGATAGTGTCCCGTTTTAACGGGGCGAGCAAGCGTACAAGCCGCGCATGAAGATCGACCTGCACACGCATATCCTCCCGCACGACTGGCCCGATCTCGACGCGAAGTATGGCTACAGCGGATTCGTTAGGCTCGATCACTACCAACCGTGCTGCGCACGGATGATGATCGGCGACCGCGTCTTTCGCGAGATCACTGACAACGTTTGGGATCCCAAGCGTCGCATCGAGGAGTGCGACCGCGAGAAAGTTTCGACGCAGGTGCTTTCAACGGTTCCCGTAATGTTTAGCTATTGGGCGAAGCCGACCGACGCGCTCGATCTTTCTCGCCGGTTAAACGATCACATCGCTAAAGTCGTCCACGATCATCCGACGCGATTCGCTGGGCTGGCCACGATCCCGTTGCAAGATCCGGATCTGGCGGCGCGCGAGCTGGAGCGATGCGTGCGTGAATTGGGTTTGCGCGGGGCGCAGATCGGTACGCATGTCGATGCCAACCCGTACTCTGGTCGCATCGACACCATAAATCTGGACAATGCGTCGCTTCAGCCCGTTTGGAGCGCGGCGGAGCAGCTCGGCGCGGCGATCTTCGTTCATCCATGGGACATGTTCGGCAAGGAGCGCATGCCGAACTATTGGCTGCCGTGGCTCGTCGGCATGCCGGCCGAGACATCGCTGGCGATCTGTTCGATGATCTTCGGCGGCGTGTTCGATCGGTTCCCGAAGCTCCGCGTCGCATTCGCACACGGCGGGGGCGCGTTCCCATTCACCATCGGCCGCATCGAGCGCGCGTTCCATGTGCGGCCCGATTTGGTCGCGACGGAAAACAAAACGAACCCGAGAAAATATCTCGCTCAGCGCGACGGCCGCGGCGGCGTGGCGCCTGCACGCTTTTATGTCGACTCGCTCGTTCACGATGCCGACGCGCTCAGGTTGCTGCTCAAACTATTTGGCGCGCAACGCGTCGCGCTCGGATCGGACTACCCATTCCCGCTGGGCGAAGCGCACCCCGGCCAGCTCATCGATTCGATGAAGGAATTCTCCGCAAAAGAGAAAGCGCAATTGTTTTCCGGAACCGCACGCGAATTTCTTGGCATGAGCTGAGGTGGATCGGCCGCTCCGCCGGTCGATGTTAATCAACTCGGCTTCGCCGACATTTTTAACAACGCGCACGGGACTGCGCGTTCCGCCTTTACACCGTCCGCAGCACCGCCCGCACCGGGCTTGCATCGAATCCGACCAACGGTAGCGGCAGCGCAATCAGTTCATACGTTCCTTCCGGCACGTCTTTCAATACGAGACCTTCCAGGATCGACATGTTGCATCGCAGGATCGCCTTGTGCGCCGGTAAATCTTTCGATTCGAAAAGGTCGACGCTGGGTGTGTCGATGCCCATCGTGATCACGCCCCGTTCGTGGAGAAAATCAACCAGCTCGACCGAGAGTGCCGCGAAATCGCGGTTCCAATTCTCGGGATCGGGGAATGTTCCGGTGGCGAATAAAACGCGCGGCTGCAGGTGGATCGTGCGCTCCCCTGGCGCGCCGGAGCCTTGTGCGGGGCCGGCCGCGCGCGATGCTAAATCATTCCCGCCGCCGGCGGGCATTTCTCGACTCACTTTGGGCGACAGCATCTCAGGTGTGATGCGCGTCGCGCGTGCGACCTCCACTCGGATCACCTGACAAGGCCCGAGAAAATAATCGAGCCCGCGTTCATCGATTGCCGGCGCATCTTTACCATAGTGATTCGGTCCATCCGCATGTGCCCCGAGATGCATCGTCGCGCGCAACGTTGACAGCGCGATGTTGTCGCCGCGGGCCATGTCGTTGAGCACTTCGCGGCTCAGCGGCGTATCGCCCGGCCAGACCGCGAGCTTCGGCGTGATCGGTGGCGTGATGTCGTAGGTCACGTTAAACCGTTAAACCGTTACATCGTTACAGCGGGAGATCGAATCTCGATTCACGATTCTCGATTGACCGCAGCTTCGCCCGCTCACATCTCGTGCCGGATCGCCCACAGATCGTGGAAGATCGGCTTGAACAGTGACTCCTTAAGGAACGGCACACCGGGCGATCCGCCGGTGCCTTTCTTCGCGCCGATTGTCCGCTCGACCAGTTTGATGTGCCGGTAGCGCCACTCCTGCAGTCCCTCATCAAAGTCGGTCATCAATTCGAAAAGGATCGAGAGCTCCGGCGAGCTTTTGTAGAGCCGCAGGATTTCTTTCTGAACGTGTTCGTTAGGACCGTTAGGCTGGGTGAGGTCACGATTCTTCAGGTCCGCGGGAATCTGCCCGCCGCGCATGGCCAGGAAATCGTAGAAATGATCGATCACCGTCCGATCGCCGAGCAGTTGCTGCAGCCGGTCAGATCCGGGAAAATCCGGCTTCACGTAGGCGAGCGTTGACGCGCGCTTGTATCCGAGCACGAACTCAATTTCTCGAAATTGCACCGATTGAAATCCCGATGCCGTCTCGAGCCGGTCACGGAAACTCGAGAACGACGTCGGCGTCATGGTTTCGAGGATGTCCACCTGCGCGACGAGCACCTTCATGATTGTCCGCACGCGCTTAAATGAATGAATCGCGCCGAAGAGATCGCCGGCGGAGAAATTCTTTTTGATCTTCTCAAACTCGTGGAGCAGTTGCTTGAACCAAAGCTCGTAGGTCTGATGAATGATAATGAACAACATCTCGTCGTGCTCGGCCGGGGTGGAGCGCGGTCTCTGAAGCGTGAGAAGGTTTTCCAAGTCCAAATAGTTGGCATACGTCAAGAGCGGCATACTCACATGCTCTATGTCCCTGGAGTGGACGTCAACGCGCGATGACGTGATTGGTTTGTCTTTTCCCCGTTTCAACGATTCAACGGTTTAACAACGCAGCGAAGCGTAAACGCGCTGCTGATAGTTATTGCGTAAGGTTGCGCGCAAATTGTCCGACCTTGCGCACTAGATCGCCGTCGCCGGAGAGTCGCTCGATTTCGCTCACAATCGCGCTGCCGACCACCGCAGCATCGGCGTAGCGCCATACTTCGTGCACTTGCGCGGGAGTGGAAACTCCAAAACCAACCGCGACCGGCAACGGCGTGACACCTCGAATCCGCCGGACGAGTGACTCCGCGTTTTCATTGATGTCTTCGCGCGCTCCCGTAACACCGGTGCGCGACACTGCATAAACGAAACCGCGGGCCTGATGCGCGATCAATTTCAAACGATCTTCACTCGTCGTTGGCGCAACCAGGAAAATGGGGTCGAGATTGTTCGCCGCAAGGAGCGGCGTCCAGGTCCCGGCTTCCTCCGGAATCAAATCAGTCACAAGGATCGCGTCGACTCCCGCGAGCGGCGCGGCGGTCGCAAGCTGCTCGAGACCAAATTGCAGCAGGGGATTGTAATAACTGAACAACACAATTGGGACATCCGTTCGACGTTTCGCCGCCGCGATGCACTCAAGGACGCTTTTGAGATTTGTTCCGCGTTCGAGTGCGCGCTCCGACGCCCGTTGAATGACAGGACCATCCGCGACGGGATCGCTGAAGGGAATGCCAACCTCGATAATGTCGGCCCCTGACCCCGCCAATTCGCGAAGCAGCTCTTCTGTCACGGACAAATCAGGATCCCCGGCGGTGATGAAAGGAACGAAACCGCCGCGTCTTTTCGACTTTAGCTTCGCAAAAACTTCAGAGATGCGGCTCATCGAAAGGAATGAGCTCCAGTTTTCAATGCTTGTGCGACTCTAGGTCCGCCACCAACTGCACGTCTTTATCGCCACGCCCCGACAAATTGATGATGATCGTGTCATCGCGAGTAAATTCGCCGGCGACACGCAACGCCGGAAGAATTGCATGCGCGCTTTCCAGAGCTGGAATGATCCCTTCGAGTCGTGCGCACAGTTTGAAACCTTCCAAGGCTTCCTCATCGCCGGCATTGAGATATTCGGTCCGGCCAAGGTCATGGAGATATGCGTGCTCTGGTCCAATGGAGGCGTAGTCGAGGCCGGCTGAGACAGAATGGGTGCGCGCAATCTGACCAAACTCGTCTTGCAGGACATAAGACATTGTTCCCTGCAGCACGCCGACGCGGCCGCCGCCGCTGGTCTCGCCGCTTTTAAAGCGCGCGGCGTGCTCGCCGACGGAGTCACCACGACCGCCAGCTTCCACGCCAATCAGCCGCACGCTTTTGTCTGCCAGAAAAGGATGAAATAATCCGATCGAATTCGAACCGCCCCCGACACAGGCGACGAGCGCAACCGGTAATTTGCCGGTTTGCTCCAAAATTTGGGCGCGCGCTTCGCGACCAATAATGCGTTGAAATTCTCGGACCATGAGAGGATACGGATGCGGTCCAAGCGCACTGCCGAGGAGATAGTAAGTGTCGTGCACATTCGTCACCCAATCACGCAACGCTTCGTTGATCGCGTCCTTTAGCGTCCGCGTTCCGGCATCTACTTTCACAACCTCGGCGCCCAGCAACTGCATTCGGAAAACGTTGAGCGCTTGCCGGCGCATATCCTCCGCGCCCATGTAGACGACGCACTTTAATCCGAAGAGCGCGCATACCGTCGCCGTGGCGACGCCGTGTTGGCCGGCGCCTGTCTCGGCGATGACGCGCTGTTTTCCCATTCGCCTGGCGAGCAAGGCTTGGCCGACTGCGTTATTGATTTTGTGTGCGCCGGTGTGGGAAAGATCTTCGCGCTTCAGGTAAATCTGTGCGCCACCGCCATGCTCGCTCAGCCGTTTCGCATGAAATAGCGGCGTAGGACGTCCGGAAAAATCTCGAAGAAGTTGTTCGAACTCGTGGGCAAAACTCGAGTCGCTCCGAGCACGCATAAATTCGCGGGTAAGTTCGTCCAGCGGCGCGACAAGTGTCTCGGGCACGTAACGGCCGCCATAATTCCCCCAGTGGCCAGTCGCATCAGGCTCCGAAACAAGACGATCGTCGTTCTTCTGCATCGCTCTCAGCCCAGTCGAGCTACTCCAATTTTTTCCGCATTCCGGGCTGCGGCTACGAACTGCTGAACGCGCTCCAGATCTTTAATGCCGGGAGCGCTTTCCACGCTGCTGCAAACATCGACGCCATCCGGATTCACCGTCGCAATGGCTTGCGCCACGTTTTCTGGACTCAATCCGCCCGCGAGAATCAGCCGGCTCGCGAACTTCTTTGTCGCTCGGGCAAGTTCCCAATCGCCCACATCACCGGTGCCGCCGGCCATCCGTTCGTCATAAGTGTCGAGCAAGATCGTGCACATGGGATAAGCCGAGGCTCTTTGCGCATCGAATCCGCCATCGATCCGTAATGCTTTTATGATTTCGAGATCGCGCGCCAATTCCGCACACATCTCGGCTGACTCAGAGCCATGCAGCTGCACCATGCGAAGACCGACATCTCGAGCGACGCGACGGATTTCTGCAACGGGGGTATCGACAAATATTCCGACTGCCTGAGTGCTCGAGGGTAATGTCCGCGCGATGGTGCGTGCCTGATCGGGTCGGATATATCGCGGGCTTTGTTCGTAGAAATTCAGCCCGATCATGTCGACGCCCGCTGCCGCGCAAGCAAGCGCGTCGTCAGAATTGGTAATCCCGCAGATTTTAATTTTCATCATCATGCGGTCGCGACGCTGTGGTTCCGTCGCCACTGCAACCCTCGAGCAATTTCCGCAACGCGTCACCGGGATTATCTGATTGCATCAGGCTGCCTCCGATCAAAAAGCCGTCGAAACCAAGTGTGCGCAGCCGGCCAAGCTGGTCCCCCGAACGCAACCCGCTTTCACTGATAAGCAAGGCGTTTTCCGGAGCGTAACGAACAAGAGCTTCACTTGTGGAAAGCGAAACTTCGAAGGTTGTGAGATCGCGATTATTGATTCCAATCAGTTGCGTTCCGCAATTCGCGGCCCGCTCCATCTCTTCTTTTGTGTGCACTTCGACAAGGGCATCCAAACCTAGTTCCTCCTCGGCAATCGATCGCAGTTTGCCCAGTGTTTCGTCATCCAGCGCGGCCGCAATGAGCAATATCGCATCCGCTCCGGCTTCAGCAGCTTCAAATAATTGCACCGGATGAATGATGAAGTCCTTTCGCAGGACAGGCAGCCCTGTCATGGCGCACACTTCGAGCAAATCATCAATCGATCCGCCGAAGAAATGTTTCTCCGTGAGCACGGAGATGGCACAGGCACCGGCATTCTGATAAAGCCAAGCGGCTTCAGCCGGTTGCAGGTCTTCGCGAATATTTCCTTTCGATGGAGATCGACGCTTGTATTCGGCGATGATTTTGAACTCGGGGTTTTTCGCAGCGAGCGTCTTGCGTAACCGATGCGGTTCGGCCTTTTCTCTGACACCAAGCGCATTCTTGAGAATGGAACCCTCCGCTCGAACGCGAAGCAGTTCGGCAATATCTTCTCGCTTCTGGCGCAGAATCTCGGCGAGCAAATTGGTCATTATTTCTAACTGTTGGTAGCTTTGACCAACGCCTCCAGTTTCGCGGCCGCGCGCCCGGAGTCGATACTTTCGAAGGCCAATTGTGCTCCGGCCGCGAGGTCAATTGCGACACCGGCAATCACCAGAGCCGCAGCCGCGTTTGCCGCCACCAAATCCCGCGCCGTTGACCCAGCCTTGTCGCGCGATCCGCTGAACACTGCGCGAATCAAGGTTGCGTTGTCCGCAGGCGTACCCCCGCGAAGGTTTTCCAGCGAGGCGCGCTCAAGTCCAAAATCCTTCGGCTCGATTGTAAAGCTGCGGAGATTTTCCGACGCCCCGGTCGCGGCGACATGAGTTTCACCGGCAATGGTGATTTCATCCAGTCCATCCGAGCCATGAACAACCCAGGCGGCACGCGAACC
>QHQE01000121.1 GCA_003219265.1 Verrucomicrobiota bacterium | reverse complement strand
CCGCGCTCCCATGAATGGGAAAGCGTCGCGCGCGGTTGCCCCTACGCGTGCAAATAGGTCTCTGTGGTTTTGGCATCGTTACGAAGGACAAGCAATTCCTGAAGTCCGATGCACAGGGGAACAAGGAGATCGTCGAGGCTCTGAAGGCTTCCGGCAAGAAAGACCACTTGCGCGTGGACGTGACTGGCGACGTGCAGGGCGACACCCTGAAGGTGACATCGATCAAGTTGCTGTAGGAATGCAAAATGCATCCCCCTCTGGGCGGCATCTTGAGAATCTCGGACCCCGTTGCCTAGTGAAGTTTTTCTGAAGAAGTCTTCAGGGTTTCCGGCAGATTTCAGGTGCAGCCAAGAAGAGCTGTGGTCTACAGGCGGCACCACGCTCTAAGTGACTGCGGCCTCTGCGCTTGACCTCACCGCACGCGAAGCGCGCGGGAGTTTGACGAGAAAAATTGCTCCAGTTTCTGAAGTTTGCTCGACGCTCACGGATCCTCCGTGATCGTGAATGATTTTGTTCACGATTGCCAAGCCAAGGCCAGTGCCGTTGGGTTTCCCGGAGCTGACGAAGGGATCGAACAACGTGTTGCGGATGGATTCCGGTATGCCAGGTCCGTTGTCGGCGACGCGAACCTCAAACGATTCCGCGGAGGAATGGAGTTCGACACGGATCTGGCCTTGCCGCTGAGTTGTAGCTTCACATGCGTTCAGCATCAGATTGAAAAACGCCCGCTCTATCTTTCTGGAGTCAAAGACTCCCTCCATTTCGCCCGAAACGGTTATCGAAATCCGGCGGTTTCGTAACTCTGGCCTTGTGAGCACGGATTCGACCGAATGACGAACGGTTTGATCGAGAGACGCGGGCGCAGGAGATACGGCGCCGTCTTCTCGTGCTAATTCGCGCAGGGAATCCAGCAGATCGGTCATTTCAGCCGACGCAGTCTTAATCTCTTCGTAGATGTCGCCCCTGTTGAGCTTCAAGTTCTCCGCTTCGTACAAGAACTCCGCGTTCGCGACAACCGCGGCCAGGTGGTGGCGAAGATCGTGAGAGATTGAACTCGCGGCACGACCCAAAGCCGCGATCCGCTCGGCTGCGATCCATCGCTGTTGGGATGCCAACAGTTCGTCGCGCATTTTCGAGAAAGCTTCTCCCAATTCCGCAACTTCACTGCTCCCGCGGGGCGTGATTGAAAACATGTAGTCGCCGGCGGCGAGCGCACGCACACCGGACACAAGATTGTCCAAAGGATGTGTGATCGTGCGGGAGACAAAGCTGAGCAGCAAAGCACTCAGGAACACAGTCGAGACTCCGACAATAAAGATTGTGCGATTGAGTCGGTGAAGGAAATTGTTCGACCGTTGAAGAGACAAGAGCACGTAGCACTGCACCGGAGCCAGTGGACCTTCGTGGATCAAGACCGATGCGACTTGGTATTGATCGGTGCCAAGACTCAGTTCCCGTGATTCGGTTGAGAGGCCAACATCTTTCTGGCCAATCCATTTCCTCAATTCACTCTCCTCACGGGACGGAAGCGTAGAAGCAATTACGATGTCGCCTACTGCAAGAACAATCTGACTGCCTGAAACGAGCGCGAGTTGTTCGGCCACAGTGGAATCCACCTGATATCCCACGGCGAGTACCCCAAGTTGCTTCCTGCTATTTTCAGGTCCGACGTTTATCGGGCGTAAAAAGACCCAATACAGAAGCCCGTCCGCGTACCACCACGCGGCATCCTCTCCTTGTTCTGCAGATCTCTTCAGGTCAGCTTCAGCAACACGCGGACTCCACCCCTGCTTCTTGACGTGAAATCCCAGAACGTTCCCATCGGACCTGGCCAGAAGGAACAGGTCGCTGCCCGCGAGCTTCCAGAAGGGCTCTGATGCGTCCTGAATCGTGAGCGCGTCCTCGGTGGTCATTAATGCCTTCAAAGTAGGAAGCTCGGCAAGCATGGCCGCCGTTCTAGACAATTGGAACTCGCGTTGCCGCTGAACGCTTTGGAATGCGCGGATCGAAGCATCAGTGCTCTGCCGCACCTCCTGGCCGAGTTCCGATCGAACGGTATAGCGGACGATGAACAGCAGCGCGCCCGTCAGCGTGCAGATAATCAGCAAGGTCGCAAAGAGAAGTTGCGTTCGTAGTCGCAGAAGCGCCATAGGAATCCCCGTGAACCGCCCTATTTCTCGGAAGCGGTCACTACGTGTCCGGTGCGAACTTGTAACCCGAACCATGCATGGTCAGAAAGTAGCGTGGGTTGGCCGGATCGGGTTCAAGCTTTTGCCGAAGACGAAGGATATAGTTATCGACCGTGCGAGTGGTCGGATAATTGGTGTATCCCCAGACTTCGTTCAGTAATTCTTCCCGTGAAATGACTCTGCCAGGCGAGCGCGCGAAAAACTTGAGCAGCTTGAACTCCTGAGTCGTGAGTGTGACGGGTTTGCCCACACGCGTTGCCTCCATGCTGGTAAAGTCGATTCGAATGTCACCGAAAGTCAACAGTTCATGTCGAGGTGTCTCCGCTGCGACGGTTGTGCCATGCGGGATATGGGGTTCGCCGCGGCGCATCGCGCGACGCACACGGGCGAGCAGTTCCTTGGGACTAAAGGGCTTTGTAACATAGTCGTCCGCGCCGAGTTCGAGAAGCAGAACCTTGTCCTCAACGTCTGTGTTGGCGCTCAATACGACAATAGGGACTGATGCTGCATGGGCCTTGAACGCGCGGCAAACTTCTTTGCCGGGCAGGCGGGGGAGTTTTAAGTCAAGTACCACGGCGTTCGGCGTTTCTTTCTTGAAGCTCTCAAGGCCTGCAACGCCGTCGGATGCAAGGCGGACTTGCAACCCATCCGATTCAAAAAGACGCCGCAAAGTCCGCTGCATAGCGGCGCTGTCTTCAACTACTAACACGGTTTCCATTTCCTCTCCCCCGTATCTTCCAACTTGGTTCCATATACATAAGAGTTTTCAATCTTCCGTAAAAGACAACAGCTCGTCACTGTACGCATGCCGCCGCCCTTTGGATTAGAAATCGCATCATTTTAGTACTCTGGCGTCAGTGCCTTGGGATCGTAGTCTCGCCCGAACTTGTTTTTGTGCTTCATCGAAATTTGCCTGGTCGCGGGAATCGAGAGCGTCGGGAGGCCGTGGTTCCCGTTCCCTATTACGATCAGGCGTTCGAGCGCTTGCAGAGCCTCCGGAGTGGCGTTCTCGGACCACACGTGAAGAAGGTATCTTCCGGGAGGGACGTCAGGGATGGAGATGTGTCCCGCTTTGTCAGATATTCCATAGAATTCCGCGTCCACGGTTAATACAACCGCTACCATTTCCGGATGAATGTTGCAGAACACATAAGAAGCGCCTGGGCGGTCGAATCTCACTTCCTTCTGCGATCCTGCCTCATAAAGTCCGAGGTCAAATCTTTTCCCGCGGTAAAGCGAAAACACACTGTGAAACCATGGATCGAGATTCGGGAAATTGACAACGCTCCCCGTGGGTACAACCAACAAGTTGGGTTCGAACGTCTTGCCGCGTTGCACCATACGGTAGTTCGGTCGCTCAGCGTTAAATCGAATCGGGCGGACCGTGTCCAAAGGAACGAGCCAAACCACTGCCCGGGAACTGTCCATTACAGTCCCCCCCGAGCCCACCTGAATCAGCCTGACCTCACCCTTGACCGCCTGGGCCGGTTGGCCAGTAAGGTCGTTTGTTTGTGCCGCCGCCGAGATGAAGAAAATCAAAAGCGACGGAAGGATTCCACATGGACGCGTCTTCATAGTCACCTAGAAAATGAACCCCACTGCCATGCCAACTTGACCGGCAATCGCCGGAGTTCCCGAGACCTGGTAGGTCCTCACGCGCCGGTACTCAGTCGAAAACAAAAGGTCAGAGCGTGGCCGGAAGATGTAATTCGCAAACCACATATCATTGCGGTGCGACAGGAATAGAACGGTTGGGTCGAGTAGAGCGGTTTGACTTGTGCCGCGGGCGCTGCGAGCGCCCGAGCCAGCTGCCAAGTTAAATTCGTTCCGGAAATTCAACTTGACCTTCACTTGCGACCACCCGCCAAGCATCCTGATTCCGGCAAGAGCAGGCGCCGTAACAGAATTATAACGGTTGAGGTCTGAAGGCTGAACCAATACGTAGGGCACCCCACCAAAGACGTCCAGGCCTTTGCCTGCAAAGAACTCGCCGCTCAGCTCGGTATGCGGCAACAACGGAAGCCGCCAATCCGCTACACCGCCCCATCCGGTGACTGTCTCCCCTCCATAGTAGCGTTGCGGCAAGTAAATGCCAGAAACTCCAATGGATAGGGGCCGATTTTCGCTCCTTCCGTTTGCGGATATTCTCAGCGAATAAGCCGGTTGGCGAGAGCCTTCTCCGGGATTTGCAGCGCGCACACTCGCGCTGGAGCTGGCATATCTTGAGGGATCCATGACACCTGCTTCGATTTTGAACAGTGAAAAAGGTGTCGGCCATCGCTGTTCAAGGCGGATCGTGGGCGTCCAGGTCCAAAGGTTTCCAGCAGAGGCGAATGCCGGCACAGACAGCGACATGTAAGAGGTGGGCGTGTTTGGAGAGAAGAGGGGTACATCCAGGCCGACAACAACTGAAGTATTCTCCCAGTCGAATCGAACCCGTGCAACACGCAAGCGCATCACGCCTGAAGTTGTCGCCCCGTAGCCACTCGGCAAGCCGCCGAAGAAATCCATCTGGACGTCACCGGACGTCCTTGCACCATAGATGTTCGGGCCGACGCCTGCTAGTCCTATGATCGATTGCCTGAGTGAAGCGCCGAGGCTTCCCGAAGCATCTCCGGACGATGGTGGGACCGCGACGGTTGGGACGTCCAGGTTGTCTACATGGCCCGTCTCGCCGAATGCGTTGAACAGGGCTATGCCCGAAAGCTTCAGCCGGTACTTTGAGCTGCTTTCCACTTTGTCTTGTTGGAGTTCCTCCAACCTTGCCTTCGCAATCTGCCAATCGTCCTCAGTAATGCGGGCAAGGTTTTGCTCATCGCTTGACTTCGCCTCTTGAGAGTTTCCAGGGGATTTTTCGGTTGCCTGTTCTCGACGGACCACGGCACCCGGAGTGGGTGTGTCAGCATCTCCCATTTTCCTTAGCACTTGTTCAAGCATTGCGCGGAGCTGCCGGATTTCCGATCGCGACTCCGAGAGCTCGACGCGTGTCTCTTCGAGCGTTTGGCTCAGCATTCGTACTTTGGCGTCTATTTCGGCTTGGGTCGCTGGCTCGGAAGCTGATTGAGCAAACGCGGGCAAGCCATTCGCAAGGACTACGCACAGCAAGCACCCAACTGCTCGCAACAGGACTCTGGTAGAAAGGTTCATAGAGTCTCTCCTCCCGGAGCATCGAAGAGCTTTCAATTGTACTCCGGACACGAATTAAGCCTCTTCGCCATACACGAAGTAAACCAGCCAATGATGCGCTCCCGCCGATGCAAACAAAACTTTTACATGCTGGTGACAAAATCCCGACAACTTGCTCGTCTACCTCCTTCGGCGGTGAACCCACCGTGGCGAGCTGCGGTTGCCGGTCCCAGTGACGAGGCCGGGCGAATCTTGGCCGCGGGGCGTCGAATCTGCGTTAGTCCGGGAGCCGCGGCATACACAGCCAATCTTGTGTCCTGCCTTTCCTTGTTGCTTTCCGTGACTGTAAGGACGACTCAACTTGGAGTTTGAAAATGCGTGTGCACTCAAATTCAGAACCCGCGAGATTCTTAGAGTCGATGCTCCGCTTGACAATTAACTCTGCCCGACATCAATGGCCCTAGTAAGGCAAATAACTGCAACAGAGAAGTCTGACCTTCGGAGCGCTTCCCCACCCGTCGGACAATCTTTTGACAAATTTTGAAAATTGTTGTGACAACCTTCTACAAGAATTCTTGCTATCTCAATTCGCGGAAAGCTCGAAAACTGGCGTCAGCCCGTAGGTCGTCCCCACGCTGGAGGCCGAATTTCGACACTAAACGTCAATCGTCATTTTGGAAGGAAGGGCTTATATGAAGTGTGCCGCTAAGTTCTTGAGGTCATCTCTATTCCTTGGCCTCGCTGCGCTATTGCTCCCTGTTCTCGCACCTGCGCAACATTACAAACAAACCAACCTCGTTTCGAATCTGGCCTCGATTTCGACCCCGAACCCTCCAGACCCCAATCTGAAAAACCCTTGGGGGCTGACTCGCTCCCCGGGCGGCAGCCCTTGGTGGGTTTCCAACAACAATTCCGGTACCTCCACTCTCTACAACGGCACGGGCGTGGCCATTCTCATTAACGGCACTGGCAACGTCACCGTTCCGCCGCCGAATGGTTCGCCGGCGGGAACCCAAGCGACTCCCACAGGCGTCGTTTTCAATGGCAGCCCTACGGACTTTCTGGTTGCTCCCGGCAAATCCGCTCACTTCATCTTTGCCACGGAAGACGGAACGATCGCCGGCTGGAATGGCGGACAGAATGCCGTACTCGTCGTTGACAACTCCGATAACGGCTCCGCGAATGGCGCTGTCTACAAAGGCGCAACGTCCGGCGAGATTAATGGCAACAAATTTCTCTATGTCACGAATTTCCGTTCCGCGAAGGTCGAAGTCTATGACACCAATTTCAAACGCGTGCACGTCGGTGAGGATGCCTTTGAAGCCGAGGGACTTCCCGGCGGCTTCGCACCGTTCAATATTCAAAACATCGGCGGCACTCTCTTCGTCACCTATGCCAAGCAGGACGCCGCTCGGCATGATGACGTTGCCGGCGACGGTCTCGGTTTCGTCGAAATCTTCACGCCGGCCGGCAGGCACATCGGACACCTCCAGCATGGTCCGTGGTTCAATTCACCCTGGGGAGTCGTCTGGACCACCCGCGATTTCGGCGAGTTCAGCAACGCCATCCTCGTCGGCAATTTCGGCAGCGGCAAGATTGCCGACGATTCCATCATGACCATAGACGGACTCTGGTCAATCACCTTCGGCAACGACGGAAACGCCGGACCAGCCAACACGCTGTTCTTCACCGCCGGAATCAATGGCGAACAGGATGGTCTCTTCGGTACTATTACACCGGTCGACGGCCTGGACGGCGACGAAGAATGAAGAGCACGATTTCAGCCCGGTTCTTTGTCATGCAGTCGAATCGGGACTAGGAAGCGTTCTCTGAGTCAAACGGCAACAGGGCGCCGATGACGAGATAACGTTTCATCGGCGCTCAGGATCTACCCCCGGTGCACCCAGTAAAACCATTATGGACACGGGTAGGAAAACTCCCCGGCGCTCGTTCGCGATTCGGCAGGGTTGTGCGGGCAGTTCGTCCCGTGCTATTCGTGACTTACATTCTTTGAGGAGGTCACTGCCAGGAGCCTTAGCGTTTGAAAACGAATTCCAGAGTTCTTGTTTGATTGGTTTCGAGAGTGACCTTCTGAGTCAGCACGCCGTACTTTTCATGCCAGGTCTCGATCGTGTACTCACCGGGCGGAACGTTTCTCAGATCGAACGTGCCATCCTTGCTGGTGATCGCAAAGTAAGGATGCTTGAAAACCGCGATGTATCCCTTCATCCAGGGATGTACATTGCACTTCACGGGAATAATCTCCTCGCGGGCGAAGGATTCCTCGATAGGAGATGAGCCCGGTGGTTGCGAGAGGTTCCACTCCCGATTGTTCTGCGGCGCAGGGTGGATATTATGGGTCGTGGGGTCGCTGTTGGCGACCTTGAGAGTCTGCCTTGCGCGCATTCCAAGAATATGCGGATTATAAGTGCAACCCTTCTGCTCAAACACGACCGGCTCGGTGGGTGGGTCGAAGGTACGATTTCCAAGCCCGTCCGAAATATAGACGATCGCGTCTTTCAGCGCCCCGTTCGTTCCTGTCGCGACTTCCTCGCTCATTACCGGCGCGGAATGCATTTTCAAACAAGCGGGATCAGCAGCCATGTTAATGCGCGTAGCCACGGGTTGAGATCCTTCGAGTTTCACGATGCCCGACAGCGTGGCCGCTCCGGATGTGTCCTCCCGGGCTTCGCTGCTCGTTCCTATGGCCCTCAACGTCCTCGTCCCGGCTCCGTGTGCCGTCAAGAGCACTAGTGCCGCGGTAACGCCAATCTGCAGATAATTGATTCTCGTTCTCATCTGAGGTTCCCTTCGTTAGAGTAGAGCTGGTTAAAAAGAATTCCATGCAATCTTCAGGTTTTGACTCTGCCTTAAAATCACCGTGTAACTAAGACACCGTGCGGTGTCACTCCGGTTGCGCGCCAACGGGCTTACTCTCGCCACCGTCCTTCTTTTCGTTTTCGGCCGTTTGCTTTTTGCGCTTCACATTCATTTGAAGCGTCCGAATGTAGTGCACCACGTCCCACGCCTGGGCCGGCGTCAGACCGTTTGCAAACGAGGGCATAGGTGTGCCATCCAGTCCAGTCATAAGAATGCGATAAAGGTCTTGGTTAGACTCGCCGCACTTGAAGCGCGTCCCTACCGAGAAATCGTAGGGGGGTATCGGATAGCCTCTATTATCTACCAGCGTTTGCGCGGATGGACCATCCCCACGCCCCTCTTTGCCATGGCACGACCAGCAGTTCATTTTTTGGTACAGCTCGTTGCCACTCTGAATGCTCTGCTGATTCGCTGCCGACTCTGACGGCATCGACAGCGGAGAAGGCGGCTTTTCCTCGCGGAAACTTGAAGAGAATGTTTTCACATAAGCAACTAGATCCGCACGTTGCTGCCTAGTGAGTGGCAGCCATGACGGCATGTTTGAGTTGACGAATCCCCGCGTCACGGACTTGTAGAGGTCTTCGTCAGTGGGGAGGGCCCCCGTCGGCGTGGAGCGGCACTTGAACGTGCCGGTCACGAAATCACGCGGTTTGGGATCGATCCATGGGGCGTTTTCTCCGCGACCGTCCCCGAGCGGACCGTGACATCCGACGCAGTAACGCCGGTAGAGCTTCTTGCCGCGACTCGCTTCTCCGGTGAGTCCGCCTATGTGGCTCTCTTGGGCGAAGGTTACCTGGCCAACTCCCGCAAATAGCAGAACTAGAATTCCGGCAAAATGCGCCCGCATACGGTTGTGCTTCATTGGGAGTTCCTTCTTAAAATGCGAAATCGAGCCCGATGAACACGCTGCTTGACCGCAGATCGGGTCCAAACGGGCTCGTGCTGGTTGGGAGCGGTGACGCAGATTTGTACGACCGAACGAGCGAGTACTCGGTGTGGAGGGCCAGCCCCGCGCGGCTGAACATGAACGGGTAATACCTCAGCCCGAACGAGAAAGCATCTATGTCACCCAGATCGCGCGGGTCTGTCCTGAATACTTGACGGGACATCCGCACGATTTCGTTGCGTTGCACGAAGACGAGCTGCGGAGAGTAAGTGAAATGGGTTTCGACAAACCCGCCATTCCAGGTTGGCCCTCGCGCCCCCACGGGCAGCGGCGCATTTGCAGCGGTTCCTGTTCCTAGGAAGACGTTGTCCCATCCGTGTACAAATACTGTACTGAAGTCGACTTTTTTTATGTAGAAGAGTCCTGTCAGTCCGGCACGATAAAGGGACTTGTTCCCTAGCCCTTCGCTCAAAACCGGACTGCCGAAGGACGTGTTAAAGAAGGTCGGTCGTTGTCCGAAAAAGGCAAATGCGCCAACACGCTGGACCCCAAGTTTCCCTACCGCGAAACCCTGATTGAAACTCGCCCACCCATCGTACGTCCGATTCGGCAAACCTGGGCTGCCTTCATTACTGCTCAACAAGGCGACCGAATAGCGCGCATAGCTATTTTCGGAGTGGCCCGACAGCTCAACGCCCAATTGATTGTCACCGATGCCAAAGACTGGATTGAACTGCACGATCGGAGGATTTGAAGCGCGAAACTGCACCTCTCGGAACGGCGTGTAGTGATAAACCTGATAGAACCCGCCATTGCTGGAGAGAAACAGCATGCGCTTCTCGGAAACCAGGTTGTCGAGTTCGAATTTTCCGAGCTTGAGGTTTAACCAGCGTGTTCGGAATAGATTGTCAAAACGAACGAACACATTTTCAAAATGAAAGGATCCCGAGGAATCAGCGGACGGCAGCACGGAAAAGGAGATGTCTTTGTAGAGAGTCCCCGCAGCCCAGATGTCCAATCCGCTAAAATCAAACCCGTGAGTCGTGACGTCTTGATAGGTTTGCCCGAGCGCCGGGTTGCCCGGAACCGTATCCACCACCTGGTTGCTGCTGCTTTCCCTGTGCCACTCCGGTGTGATCCGAAAAGTGATGGGCCAGTAACTCGGGTTCTGCCAGATTGGGGAATCCTTTTCGTTTCCCAATTGATAGCCTCTGTCCCGGAACGCAATCCCAAAGTCATTTAGTTTTGGCCAAGCTTCATGACAAGCAGAGCAGGGCAAATCGTACTTCCTTGCGAACGCGGGGATGGCATGTGCGGGCTGCCGCACAGACAGAACTACGCCTAAGACGAGTATGAAGATTACGGCGGCTCTCAATCTTAAAAGCATCTAATTCCCACTGTTCTCGGCTGGTTGTTTTTGAGTGCGCACAATTCTCACTCACCTGTTAGACCACGAAGAGTTGCAGGAAGGAACAGAGGAATTGTCACGCTAATGTGATTTTTTTTCGTCTCAGCATAGTACAAGCGTGAACGACTTTTTACATCTCCCCGACAATCCGAAGACAACCGCATTTCGTGAATTGCCTAACCTCCCATTTTTGATACTTGGCAGCTGGCAATCGAATCAAACGGGCCGGGCTGATCACTGATTCGGGAGGTGTTCGAACATGCCACGACACATCGCTGGTCTGATGCCGCGCTTTATTTCGTGTGGATTGATCTTGTTTGCGGGTCTTCTCGGCCTTGGGGGCTGCGGCGGTTATGGCGCTCCGTCTCAGCCACCAACATCACCAGCGTCCGTAACCATCTCTCCGACAAGCGCCAGCGTGAAGGCCGGCACCGGAACGCAGAATTTCACCGCTACAGTCATGAATGACTACCTGAGCAGAGGGGTTACCTGGGCCCTCTCCGGCGCAGGTTGCAGCGCGGCCACCTGCGGTTCGCTCTCCAACATGACCTCGAGTTCGGTCACCTACAATGCACCGTCTAATCCCACCACAGTCACACTCACTGCGACCTCGGTCAACGACACCTCGAAAAGTTCTACTGCGACGATCACCGTTACGGCGGCTGCAGCTGCGGGAGCCGCGGCAGTGTCGCTCACGATGACGGACACACCACCAGCGGGCGTGACGCTGCTATCGTTTGAAGTAAACGTCACAGGAGCGACGCTCAACCCGAGCAACGTGGACCTGCTGGGCGGCAAAGGGCCAATTCAGATTGAGGTAAAGCAGCTCGAGACAGAATCGGCGTTTCTCAGCACAGCAACCGTAACTCCAGGAACGTTCACAAGCCTCACCCTGACGTTTGCCAACCCTGAACTCACTTTCAAGAACGACACGGGAGCCGCGCTGGCCGGCTGTGCCGTTGGAGCCGTATGCGAAATCAAACCAACGGGAACGCTTACCTCAACGGTCAATTTTCCAGGCTCGGGTATTGTCATCATGGCGAATTCGCCGATCGGCATCCAGGTAGACGTCAACCCGGACACAATTCTAAGCGCTACGCTGGGCGTGGATTTCAGTCTCGCCGGAGCGGTCAGCGTCCAGCAACTCAACATGAAGCCAGATGGTGAGTTGGACGATCTGGATGACTTGAGGGGAACGGTCCAAAACCTCGACACCACGAACAAGAAGTTCACACTACACACAGCGGACGGCGACTTTCCAATCACAACTGACAGCAATACGGAGTTCGATTTCGAGGCGTGCCCTGCGAACAATTTCACCTGCTTGCAGAACAATCAAGTTGTCGAGGTGGACGCAAAGCTCATGGCCGGAGGAATGTTCCTGGCCAAGAAGATCGAATTCGAAGATGACGCCGAGGACGATGAACTTGAAGGCATCGTCTTCAAAATCGACGATGCGACGCACTTCGAGATGGTTGTGCTTGACGAACTTAGAAGCGTCAACAACGTGAACGTCGGGAACCCCACCGTCGTCACTTTGAGCAATCCGGGATTCCAGGTGAAGGCTGACGGCCTATCGGTACCGAGTGCGCTACAAGGGGGGTTCGAAGGAGCAACGGATACGTCGCAGCTATTGCCCGGTCAGATGGTCGAGATCCGGCTGACGGGTCCAGCGAATCCAGGTCCGCCCGTTGCGGTGACCACCGACCGGGTGCGGCTACGGATGACTCAGTTCACAGCAAACGTGAAGGCTGGCTCGATCGTGCCACCCAACTTTAGCGTCGATACGCTGCCAGCGCTGTTCACCAAAGCCGACATTAGCAGCATCCACGTTCAAACATCGAGCAATACGGACTTCGAAGGCGTTTCAGGCGTTACCGCTTTGGCTGACGGCAACACCGTGTCCCTGCGAGGGCTTCTTTTCAAAAACGGCGCGCTTTCACCAGAACTCGTCGTGAAGAAGGTGCGCAAGCGCTGAGGAGAGCGCGATCAGGGAAGGACATGGGCCCGGGAGAATCTTCTCCTGCCCATCGATCATAATCTTAGGACAGTTATCGCGATTGTGAGGGGGCTTACGGTCTCACCATGGCAGGTTTAGACTATTAGCCCGACCTCGGAGAAAACTGATGCGTTCTTCCCGGGTGGCGAGTAAGCCACAGTTGGTCGGCAAAGCCGTCGGCGCCCGGGCCAACTCAAACGGCTCGCACTCGCCGAATTTATCCGAATTGGGGTTTTTGTTGCTCAACGCTGCGTTCAAGCCGCTCTACGTGAACAAGTGTGCGGCAGAGATCCTCCTCTATCCAGAAAAGCCTCGCGGAACGAAAGATTTCGCGGACCAATTGGCATCAAAGATTTCCGCGATGGTCGTGAAAGAAAGACCCGGCGGCAAAGTCTCTGTTTGCAACGAGTTTCTCTCTGGCAGTCGACACTACCTCTGCCGGTTCTTTGACGTACGTCTACCGGACAACAACTTGAACGGCCGAAACGGGTCATCGTTGGCCCTTCTCTTTGAGCGAAGTCCTCGAGCCAGGGTGGATATGCTCAAAATCTGCCAGCAGTACCAACTAACGCCTCGCGAGGGGCAGACCGTTGGGCTTCTGCTGGAAGGTTTGGCCAGCAAAGAAATTGCGGTTCGCATGAACATCAGCCCTGATACCGTAAAGGTCTTTCTGCGGCTTGCGATGGTAAAGATGGGGGTTTCCTCGCGTTTCGGAATCCTGAGCAAATTTATCAAACCCAAGCCCTGAATTGGTGTAAGCATGCAGAAGGGAAAAAGGGAAAAACAATCCTAGTGCTGGTACCTTTCTTGCGACAACACGATCGGTGTGGTGGATCTCACGCAGATGAAGGTCGTGAAGAAACTAAAGACAGAAGCGAAGCCCGACGGAAGCGCCTACGCCACTCCGTTTCACAAACTATACGTCTCCGATGAGCGAGGGAGGGCCGAAGCCGTCGTGGACGTGCAGAAGGACGAAATTATCCACACCTTGCACTTCGATAGTGAAACGGGAATGCCGCAGTATGACCCCATCGCGCGAAGAGTGCATGTGAATCTGCAGGACCAAAACATCTTCGCGGTGAAGAAACACGCATCACCACGGAACGTGCCGATCCTGCGAAATAGCCGTAGAAATACCTGTTGAGTCAGATCTTCTGCGTCAGAAGCGTTCTTGAGCAATCGCAAACAGAGGCTGTACACTCGCTTGCTGTAAATGCTTGAGTCTCGCAGAGTGCCATATCATTACACAAGCGCTATAACTTCATAATCGGTGACACTAGGCACATCAAAACTTACCGTTTGGCCTTGCTGCTTAAAAACGAGACGAGCGTCCAAGCGCAACGCACGCACGGCCTTGATTGTACGATCCTGAACGCGGAAGCGCACTTGTTGACGCCCGAGAGGATAAATGCGCCGTATCGCGCCGTGAGTCATGTTCGGGTTTGTGTAGTTGAGCAGGTGTAATGCGTAACCCGGTTCTGTTTTCCAGGCGAACACTTCAATGATGCCCTCACCGCTGATGGATATGGCCGGGTCATCGCCTCGGACCCACTTGACGGCGTTTTGTATCAACTGGCTCAGGTCCGCATTGCCGGATCGCCAGCACGTACGGTCAACATCACTTGGAAAAAACGCGATTCTCGACTTGCCTGCTTCTCTGAACACTGCAGCGTGCTCCGTTGTCCGTGGCGTGCGTGGATAGACCATTTCTGGTGGAAATGCTGGATACCAAGGAACAACGCTCAAGACGAGTGGAACTTCGGCCTTTACGGGAATGTGGGCTTCGGCTCCTGGCAGCAACGCCGTGCCATCGAAACCTCTAAGAACCGGATGTTGCGTTTCAATGCGGGAGTAAGTGTTTCCTTGAGGTCCAATGACCTCACCGGCCACATGAGCGCCGAACACATCGGCCAGTTGAAAGTCGGCACGTGGTTCGCCCCATTCGTTGTAGCGGGACGTTTCAAACGTAGCGAGAAGCGAGCCTCCGTTCTTGACGTACTGTCGAATGGCTTCACACTGAGCATCGCTGAGGAAAGCTGCATTTGGAATAAGAAGCGCACGGTATTTTTGCAAATTCGCTGCATCGAGATTCCCTTCGTGTACGAAATCGAAAACGAAACGCCCTTCGAGTAGCGCGTAGTAAAGTCCTTGCAGATGATCGACAGGTCCACCGCGATAACGGCTTGACCCGCGGCCTCGGGAATAAAAAGCAACGGTGCGCTGTGGATATAGGACGGCCAGATCAGCAAGCGAACCCCGATTACGGAAATGTGGCTCGTTGCCTGCGTGCCAATCGAAGAAGGATCGACCGACCTCGCGCCAGCGATTGTCCTCGGGCGAACCGCCCAGCCAGTGAAACCACGGCACCATCCCGCTGGCTGTAGTTTGCGCCAGCCATAGATTCAGTTCGGCAGGGGCCTTCGAGACGTGCCGCCAAACTGGTTGTGCATTGCTGTATGCGCCTGAGACATTTGTGATAGTGCGGCCTGCCATAACAGATTGTGCAACGCGGCCCTGTTGCGCACAGTTCCATATCGGCGTTTCACCTGCTCGGCCCTGGTGGTCGGCGTTAAACCATGCCGCTGCTTGGCTGATCTCCTTTATATCCTTGACTGTGTCGATCCCACCCCCAAGATTGCCAACGTACACGGATTGCGGGTCCTTCTCACGCGCAATGCCATCCCATAGACGCCAAATTTCCAGCACACGGTCCATGTACGCTTGGTAGTATTTGCGGTAAAGCGTATTTGAGGCGTCGGTGTCTGCGGGGGGCGTTCCGCCCAACTTGTCGTATAGGCGTCGACAGGCTTCGCAGTAGCACACATGTAGTGGACCAGTGGATGGCCAGCCATTGGTGAAGAAACCGTCGATGGGATAATGCTGATTGATCTCGCGGTAGATCGCTGGCATCTGTTCGGAAAAGTAGGGGCTGAACATGCACGTTGCTAATAGCCGAGGTGATTCACTGTGCGGCCTTGGCGAACCATCCTGGTTCCGCTCGAACCATTCGGGATGCGCGTTCAAAGCGTCCTCATAGGCAAGGTTG
This sequence comes from Verrucomicrobiota bacterium, assembly GCA_003219265.1. Classification (GTDB taxonomy): domain Bacteria; phylum Verrucomicrobiota; class Verrucomicrobiia; order Chthoniobacterales; family UBA10450; genus AV133. Next base: position 2,758 of record QHQE01000121.1, on the reverse strand, counting down.
CAATCCATTCTGGCAACCACACGAGCACTGCGCCGCTTCGTCGCTGCCACCATTTCACCGAACAGATCGCGGGTGCCGAGGAATTCGCTCCGATGGTGGTAAGGCACTTGTGTTGGATAGAAGGCGACAATGCCGCCGCCGTTCAGAAGTACAGCATCGACCTTGAGTGACGCCCAATATTCGGCCCACGCTTCTGTGTCGAGTGTCAGCGGATCGCGCTCGTTGAAATTGATCTGTCCGCATCGCCGCATCACGCTGTACCAGGGAACGTTTGCCTCACGGCTGTTGCCGCTTGGCTGGAAAAGATTGCTGGGTGTAGCAACTGAAACGGCTGTAAGTGCGATGAAAGAGCGTCTGTTCATGGTCATACGCGCAATGCCCCTCCAACGGCCTGCAGATTCGATAGGCGCATCTCCGAATACTTGCGTGAAAGGATCACTCCGTCTGCGTCAGCGTCAAGGGCGGCTTGCACGGCTTCGCGCACATCTTGTGGCTCAGTTTTCTTTTCGCCCTTGCTGGTGGGAATATCGATATCGATTCCCGGCCAAATCTTTACTGCACTAGTAACACCATTCACCGCTCGTCTCGTTTCTCGTCTGACATAATTGGCGGAAAGTCCTTTGCTTGGAAGTTCAGCAAGATTCGCTTCTTCGTAGTTCTGTGTCTTGTATGTGAAGTCCAGCACTTCTTCCGGAGAGAAGTCAGCCAGAATCGTGTGGCTCACACTATTCGCGTAGGACGCGAGCCGGGGTCCACCGCAGTTGTTGTACATGACCACTTTGAGGAAGTCAGAGTATTGGCAGAAATCTGCGTAATCCTGCTCGGCGCGATAGAAGGGGCTGAACGAATTGTTATGCCAAACGTGCCAACCAACGGCAATCTCCGACCGGATCGATTTTGCCAGCTTGTAGATGTTTGCGTACGCGCTTTGCTGGCCATCATTCCACAGTGTTTCCCACGCAAGAATTTCGGGATACTTCACCAGCAGCCGCCAGTAAGAAACGAAGTAGCCATCAAGGGGCCGCAACGATGCTCGTGAGTCACGCACCAGCGCCGCCAGCTTCTTGTACCCTTCCACGGCTCTGTTCATATCGATCCCACGAGACTTCGCCGCACTTCTGCAAAAATTGCAGAAACACTTGACCTCGAAGGGATCGGCTCCCGCTCCACCGTGCGATGCGCCGATTGCGTTTCCGAAAGGCCCCTGACGTTCGCTTCCCCACATCACACCATCTATTGGATAGCTGCGAACATAATCTTCAGTAAGAGCCTGCCAAAATGCCTGCACTTCGGGATTGTGGAAGCAGAGCGTATTTGCTTTCTTACCGGACAGCGTGACCTCCTGCAAACGGTCAATGCCCTCCAGGTCACGGCGAAACACATCTTCATACCAGCAGAAAGTTTTCATGCGCCGGGACTGAGCGCGTGGGAGAACCTCCACGAGAACGTCGAAACCCGGATGATCGGGTGCTTGAATTTGTTTCAGTGAAGTAGCCGTGTAGAACTGCTCGTGTGTTTTTGCAAAATTGCCGCCGTGGAAGTCAACGTCGTATTCCTGCTTGCCATGATCCGGTAACGGCTGGCCGGGAACCTGCCTCCCGGCGATTCCCCGTCCGTAGGTAAACGTTGCGATGAATAGGGCATTAACGTTCGCATCGCGCTGAAAGCGATCCAGAACCGGATCGACGCCTTCATCGAGAAACGAAACTGCGCCCACTTGGATTCCAATCGTTCGACCTGATCGGGCTTGCTGTGAAAACGGTGGCGCGACAGTTGCTGCGGCCATCAGCTTCGTAAAGTCTCTCCGAGAGAGAGTCACACCCATCTCCTTTCAAAAAACTCTTGCGGTCAAACTGTAAAAACTCAGAACGTGAGTCTCGTTTCAAACTGCAGATTTCTGCTACCCAACTTCGACGTGACCATCATGAACGTTGAACTCAGAGGGTTTGAGTTAACCGTTGCCCAGTTCGGATGGTTCGTCAAATTAAAGGCCTCAGCGCGAAATTGAAAGTGCAAAGATTCCCTGAGCGGGAATGACTTGTATGCCGCGAAGTTCCACTGCCAGAACCCCGGATTGCTGAACATATTTCTCGTGTCGCCCGGCGCGAATGTGCCCTGCGCAGGCGCGGTGAATGCGTTCTTGCAGTAAACCGTCGCACCGATTCCGGCAAAGGGCGTAGAGCAACCATTTGGATTGCCGCTCACGATCCAGAACTGATTTCCGCTACCCGATCCAATGCCCGCATAGTCGATGTTCGTGCGAACCGAAAACGGCATGCCGGAATCAAACTGATTTATCCCGGAAATTGCCCATCCACCGATCACCATCCTCGTGAAGGCTTCCCGACCACGCGTCGGCAAGTTGTAGGTGTAGCTGATCGTCAATGCCTGCGGCACACTGAAATCAGAAGACCCCCAATAATTCGCATCACTGTATGAGTTAGGTAGCACATCCGTCAGCGATGACGTGTTGTCCAGAGAACGCGAATAAGTGTAGGACGCCCCGAACGTCAGCGCTCCGGTGATCTTCCGCACAGTGGCCTGAAAGGAGTCATATTTTGACAACCCGGAGTTTTCCGAGATGTCGATAATCCCGGCTCCGAGATAAGGCCGCAGCGCGTTGGGGTTCACCGAAGGATTGGCGTATGTTGTTCCCGGTGTTAGAATTTGATTGATATTGCGTTTTCGTTGCAAGTGCAAACCTCGATTTCCAACGTAACCCGCAGAAACCGTCACGCCTCCCGCGAACTCACGCTCG
>QHQE01000182.1 GCA_003219265.1 Verrucomicrobiota bacterium | reverse complement strand
TGCAATCACTTCGCTTTTTTCACGATCAATCACCGCTACTTGCCGCGCATTAGGGACATTCACGAAAATACAATGCCCCTGTTTTTCCAGCTCGAACGATTCCGGATGCTCTGGGAGTTTTATTGCTCCAATGATTTTGCCCTCTGACGCGCTGATGATTCCGATTCCTCCAGTGCCAAAGCCCACGTAAATCCGCTTCGATACATCGTCGTACCGGACATTGTCGGCGTCGTCTTTGAAATTTATTTCTCCGACGAGCTGAAATGATTTGGCGTCGTAGATTTTGCAAACGCCGCCTTTGTCATTGGCAACAAAGAGACGATCCGGTTCAGGGATGTAGGCGATTCCTTGAGGCGCGCCGAGGCCCGTGATGGAATGAATTCGTTGCCCTTTGCGTAAGTCGAGGACTTCGACGGTATTATTGCCCAACGCGCAGACGAACAATCTGTCACCCGCAGCATCCAGCGCGAAGTGGTCTATGCGTCCTTCCACCCCAGGCAGCGCGATTGTCTGTTTTAATTGAAGGCTCGCGTCACCTGATTCCGCGGCGGCGAGAGAATGGCAGACGACTGCGATGACGATAACAAGGGCTAAACGTTTCACTTGGCTCCGTAAGTGAAATTGTCAAACTCCGTCACGCTGTCGGCTTTCGTCCACACGCCAACTTTGCCAGCGTTGGCGAAGCTCTCATCAGTGGCATCGATTACTTTGTTGCCGTCAAACGTGACGGTGAACTTGTTGCCTGCGAAGTCCACGCGGAGCGTGTGCCAGACGCCGGAAGTCACCTTCGTGTTGATGCTTTTGAACGCCACGCGCTTGCCGTTGATCGTGTGATAAATCGTCACGTTGTCCTCGAGCGCGTTCGCGCGCGAGATGTAGTAATTGTTCGCGTCTTGCACGCGCCAGATGACCCCGCCGGCTTGATCTTCCTTCCCTGCAACCGGCTTGAACTTCACTTCAACGAAACCGTCCTTCAGGTTGGTGTCGTTCTTGATGCAGACGGGGAACGTCGCCTGGCCGGATTGCTTTAACACGTTCGGCTTGCTCGGCGCCGAATCGTCCTTCTCCACAGACCATTTCGCAGAGCCGCTGCCAGTTTGCGTCGCCGTCCATCCGGGAGGTGTTGCTCCCGTTTTAAAATTATCAAAGGTCACGGTGTCGGCCGATGATGACGCCGCAATCGCAGTGAAAGCCAGTGATGCAAGAAATAAGGTTTTCATTTGACGCTTTCAGCGTGTCCCCACGGCTTCAGTGCACCAACGGCATGGTGACACCTGACAATCCAGTCACCAGCAGCGCGCCTTTGACTGCTTGCGCTAATTTTTTGGATGAACCTCTGCCCCAGTAATGCAGAAACAGGATGCGCGGATTTTCGTGCGTCATGTGCGAATGGATTGCCACGATATTAATTCCTCCGACCCGAAGGGCTTTGAGCGCCGGTTGGAGTTCATCTTCGGTAACGGCGTAGTCTCCATCGACAACCGCGTTGTCGTCGCTGCCCGCGAAGGCCGCCCAGGTGTTCACGCCCATCTCCTTGTCGATCTTGACGCCGTGCATTTTTGCTGGGCGTCCGATCGTGAATTTGACCATGCCGTCCTTCGATTCGCCCTGCATTCCGAATATCTCGTTAAGAGGAGCGGGGTTGATCGAATTCTTTTCCGGCAACGATTCCTGTCCCAGCACTCCTTCCTCAAATGTGTTCGCCGGTTTTGCGTTCGGACCGCGGATCGTTTTGATTGTATCGTATATTTTCCTTATGGCGCCGGCCAATTTATCAACGCTGCCCTCGCCTTCGATGTGCATGAAGTAAACCTTTGGCTCGTCGAAGAAAAAGTGGTTATGCAGCGCGGTCACGCTGAGACCAGTGTCGAGCGCGATCGACATCACTAGATTCACTTCATCTTCAAACAAGACCGTGTCGCCCATCACCATCGCGCCATTTTTTGTTTCAGTGAACGCCGCCCAGGTGCCGAGTCCCATGAATGGCGGCATCGCCGAGCCACTGATCCTAACTTTCACGTCGTCGCGCGGGAAGGTGACTTTGTAAACGCCTTCCTTCTCATTCAGCTTCCCTTTGAGACCGGTCAGATGGTCGATCTTCGCGGTATCGAGCGCGGCCAGCGCGCTGATGCTCATCGCGGCAAAAATCGCCGCCAGTATAAAAAGTTTTTTCATCGCGAATGCGAAGGTGGATCGGCCCCGAACGCTTTCGGAGGCGATGCTATTAATCATGCCCCGAAACGCTTCGGGGCCAAATGTAGCATCGAGGTCGCCGCGGCGACGACTGCTCGATCCCCCTCGTCTTAATTAATACTTCTCGCCCTTCTCTCCCTTTTCCTCGCTCTCCTTGCACTGCTTCAGGAACTTGCCGTTTGCATCAACTTCGATGCTCCACTCCGTGCCCTTTTTATTTACCACGGCTTCGTAAACGGTTTTGCCCTCTTCTGTCTTCTTTTCGATCTTCACGATCTCGTTACTCCCGGCTTTGTCTTTGATCGTCGTCTGCACCGCGGCGGGCAGATCGGACATTTTGACGGTTTCCTCTTTCTCCTCTGCGGCCGTCAGAAAAACCGGACAGGCCAAACTGCCGATTATGGCAATTGATATTGCTGCGATTGTTTTTTTCATTGTTTCCTTCTTAAACCTCCTGGGTTGATTGTTGTGTTATAGTTTCTTCCGCGTACGAAACATCGCTCGGATGTAAGCGCAAATACTATTTGCAATACGTATTTCATTGCACAGCGTGCGATGTGATGAAGGCGACCTCGTGGCTCCTGCTTCTCTATAGCCTGCCGACCAACCGCAACACCGAGCGCGTCGCGGTCTGGCGCCGGTTGAAGAGAATGGGGGCGATCCAGCTTAAGACCTCCGCTTATCTGCTGCCCGATGAACCGGCCCAATATGAGCAATTCCAATGGCTCGCGCAGCAGATTCGCGATTACGGCGGCGATTCGACATTGGTTCGAGCCCAGGAAATCGAAGGCCTGACCAGAGAGAAAGTGGTTTCTCTCTTCAACGCGGCACGTGACAAAGAATACGTCGGCCTAAGAAAAGCATTGCAAAGTTTCATTTTGCGTCGCAGGAAATCGGACGCGAACTTTGCCGCAGCGGAGCTTGAACGATTGACTAAACAGTTCCGCGAGCTTCGGGAGATCGATTTCTTCGACAGTCCGCGCGGACACGAGGCGGCGATGCTGCTCCGTCGCGCCGAGGGACCGAAGCGCTCGCCGAAACTTCAAACCCTCGATGCGAAGCAATATCACGGCAAAATCTGGCTGACTCGCCCTCGGCCGGAGATCGACCGTGTGGGATCAGCATGGTTGATTTCCAAATTTATCGATCCCAAAGCCAAATTCGTCTTCGCGCCAACCGCTCAAGCTGTTCCGGGAGCGATTGCTTTCGACATGCTGGATGCGGAATTCTCGCATCATGGCAACTGCTGCACGTTTGAGACGCTCACAAAGCGTTTCGCCATCTCGGATAAGGCTGTCGCGAAAATTGGCGAAATGATTCACGACGCCGATTTGGACGACGCCAAATTTCAGCGGGTCGACTGCGTGGGAATCGACCGCGTGTTCAAAGGTTGGGCAAAAGAGGGACTGCCCGATGAGCAGATTCTGCATCGCGGTTTTGAATGCTTTGATGCGCTCTACGCATTTTTGCAACGGCGATGAAGGCGATTTCGCTACAGCAAACAACGGCAGAGACATCGCGCCAGATGAGCCATCCGACGTTTCGCGAGGCGTTCCGGTTCTGGCTCAAGCTCGGCTTCATTTCGTTTGGCGGACCGACTGGACAGATCGCGATCATGCAAACCGAGCTGGTCGAGAAAAAGAGATGGATCAGTCAGTCGCGTTTTCTTCACGCTTTGAACTACTGCATGCTGCTTCCCGGGCCGGAGGCGCAGCAGCTGGCGATTTACATCGGCTGGCTTTTGCACAAAACGTGGGGCGGCATTGTTGCCGGATCGCTTTTCGTCATCCCTTCAATCTTTGTCCTTTGGATGTTGAGCTACGTCTACGCGGCCTTCGGCAACATCCCATGGATCGCGGCCGTCTTTTACGGATTAAAACCCGCCGTCACTGCCATCGTCATGGCAGCGGTCGTTCGCATCGGTCGAAAAGCGCTCCGCAACGAAGTGATGTGGACTCTGGCCACGCTCGCATTCATCGCGATCTATTTTTTCAAAGTGCCATTTCCGATGATCGTATTGAGCGCGGGCTTGATCGGATTTTTGGGCGGCCTCTTTTGGAAAAACAAATTTCAAGTTCTATCGAGTGACGGTGGTGAGCTGGAGACATCTGTAATTAGCGACGAACAAGAATCGCCGCCGCACACTCGGCCCAATTGGGCGCGTGCGATACGCGTTATAGCCGTGTGCGTTGCGTTGTGGATTGCGCCGACGCTAATCGCCGGCATCGCGAAGGGCTGGCAGAGCACATTGTTCAACGAAGGATTGTTTTTCAGCAAAGCCGCGGTTGTCACATTCGGCGGCGCGTACGCC
>QHQE01000120.1 GCA_003219265.1 Verrucomicrobiota bacterium | reverse complement strand
GTGCCCATTCAGCAGACGGGCGAACACGCGCAGAGTTCTCTAAGTTAATAGACGCGGTCGCGCATCGCGCGCGCGTTTGTATTTCGTGCTAGCGTCATAAGCGCTCGTCTCGCGCTCATACGCGAGCATTTTTCCGAGAAGCAATGAAAGCACCCGGCAAAGTCCAGCTTACCTTTTACCTACTCGGCTTTGCCGGCGCAGCGCTCTTTACCGGATTGCTGATTCGCCAAGGCGCTTCACAGGTGGGCGCGGCGTTTGCTACGGCCGGCTGGGCGATTATCGCGGTGGTCGTTTACCATTTCGTGGTGCCGGTTTTTCTCGATGCTGTTGCCTGGTGGGTGCTCTTTCCGAGATCTGATCGTCTCCCGCTGCGCAAACTTTTTTGGATGCGTTGGGTAGGCGAATCGGTCAGCACGCTCGTGCCTTCAGCCGCCGTCGGTGGCGACATTGTGCGAGCGCGTCTGGCCGCGATCAACGGGGTACCGTTGCCGATCTCTGCCGGAAGCGTGCTCGTGGACATCACGCTCGGTGTCTTCACACAGGCCGGATTTACCATGCTAGGGCTGGCACTTCTTGTCGATGCAACGGGACAAAAAAGTTTTGTCCGCCCTACTTTGCTTGGAACGCTCCTCGGCATTCTTGCCGTGGTCGGCTTCTATTTCGCGCAGCGGCTGGGCATGTTCCGTTTTCTCGGCCTGATTGTCGCGCGCCTGGCCAATTCGCCGGAGTGGCAGTCGCTCGTGCAAAGCGGCGAGACATTGGATCGAGCGATTCGTGGGCTCTATGCTCGCCGGCGTGGCGTGGCGATGTGCTGCGCGTGGACGATTATTTCCCTGGTCGGCGGTTCAGGTGAAATTTGGATTGCGCTTCACGCGCTCGGTCTGCCAGCCACACTTGTCAATGCACTCATTCTGCAAAGCATGGCTTTGACGATTCGCTCCGCCGCCTTTGCCGTTCCGGGCGGCTTGGGCGTGCAGGAAGGCGGTTATCTCGTCGTCGGCAATCTGCTCGGCATCCCCGGTGATGCGGCTTTTGCCCTGTCTTTGATCGCCAGAATGCGCGAACTGGCCCTCGGCATTCCGGGCCTGGTTGTCTGGCAAATGATCGAGGGCCGCCGCTTGTTGCGCGCTCGTTCGGCTGGCGCGGGCCGATGAAGACCGAGTCGTCTGATTTCGGTCCGAAGTCTTTCCAACCGCCGCGTTACCTTCGCCGGTTTAGTGAAATTGGTGCGGACTTCCCACCAAATCCACGCCAGACCACCCGGCAAAACGAGCCGTTTTCTTAACTCGGCGATCACGTCTGCCGCGCCGTACGCGTTCAGAAAACAGAGCGCGAAAGGCAACCATTGCCGGCTCGAAACGCTTCCCACCATGTCGAGTAAAAAAACAAGGAGATCATCTGCGTGGCGCGCTTCCGCCGGCAGCGACCTCTGGTGCATGATTTCGAAGTCGATCAAGCGCGCCGTGTCGTTCTTGGCGTCATAAAGAACATTGGTGGTAGTGGCATCGCTGTGAGACCAGCGGTCGCGGAATTCATCGCTCCAAAATTGATGGGCGCGATGAAATTCCCTGGCCGCCGCTCTCAGCATCCGCCCAGTGAGCGTGCCTCGCTTCATGTGGTCCCAAAGACTTTCGCCAGGCAGCTTGTCCTCGATCACCGTCCGCTCGCCCGAGGCAACCGCGCGAAAACGATCGCCATTGAGCATGTTGAAACATTTGATCTCCCAGTGGCGCCATGCTTTGACTTTGCTCAAGAAACGAATCGGGATGTTCCAGGTGCGAAAATAAAAATTGGCCAGATCGGCCATTTGCTCACCGTGGGCGTTGCGGCGCTTCACCACCACTCGCCGGCCCCTGCGCACTTTCTCCGTGATCGAATTGATTTTTAGCGCTTCGACCGCTGCGCTTGCGGCGTTGGAAAGGCCCTGCGGCACCAAACGCTCTTTTAAGTTGAACCCATTTTCCCAGAAAAACATTTTCCCTCCCTCGTTCGGTGTGCCCGGCTTCAATAACTTCAAACCTTTTCGCGCACGCAAGGTTGCGATCTCAATCATGTTCCGGAAACGTAATCGTTTCTCCGATCTTCATCACGCGTAGCTTTGTTTTTACACCGCGGTCTTTCAATTCGCGATCGAACGCTTCCGGCGTGCCGGTCAACACCGGAAAGGTTCCGTAGTGCATCGGAATGACGCTGCCTGGATTCACCGCCTTGACTGCATCGGCCGCGCGGATCGGTCCCATCGTGAAATGGTCGCCGATGCACACCAGCATGATGTCGATCTTGTTGTAATCGGAGACGCGCGCGATGTCGGAAAAGAAAGCGGTATCGCCCGTGTCATAGATTGTCGGGCCATTTCGAATTGCAATCACGAGACCAGTGGGATTGCCCGCGTAGACCGGCGGCGATTTGTCATCTTTCACTACGGCCGATCCGTGGAACGCCGGGACGAAACAAACGCTGACATCGCCGTTAAGCAGATTGAGCTGCCCGCCCATGTGTCCGGTGGTGTCGTTATCCGCTTGTTTGGCCGGATAACCGAGCACCAATTTCATCGCCTCGGCCAGATCGTAATTGGAACTGAGCTTCGCGCCGGTGCGTTTGCCGATTTCAACTGCGTCGCCGACGTGGTCGCCGTGGCCGTGCGTGAGCAAAATCGCATCAACCCGTTTCAAGGCGGCGAGTTCGTCTTTGCCATTCTCGAAAACAGGATTGGTCAGCCACGGGTCGATCAGGAGCACATTGCCCGCGGGCGTGACTAACTTAAATGCAGCGTGTCCGTACCAGGTGAGTTGCGTTTGCGAAGCCATGGTGATGACGAAAGCGAAAACGTCATTCGGAGCAAAGCGTTTGTTTGCCAGACACACTCTCGCTAAGATCGACATATGAATCACGACGATGCCCACCGCCATCTTTCCGCGACGGATGCACGGATGGCGGAATTAATCGCACGATCGCGCCACTACAATATCGCGCCTTCGCTGGCCATTCGTCCGTTTGACGCCCTGGCCGAATCGATTGCTTATCAACAATTGAGCGGAAAAGCCGCCGCCACCATCTGGGCCCGGGTCCGCGCCCTTTATCCGAAGAAAAAATATCTCGATCCAAAACTGGTGCTGGCGACGCCGGACAGAAAATTGCGCGCTGCCGGTTTGTCCCGCAGTAAGGTTGCGGCGCTAAAAGATCTGGCGGCTAAAACAATCGACGGCGCGGTGCCAACCGCGCGCGCGTTGGCGAAGATGACGGACGAAGAAATTATCGAGCGGTTGGTTAGCGTGCGCGGGATCGGCCGCTGGACGGTGGAAATGCTTCTTCTCTTCGATCTCGGGCGACCGGATGTTTGGCCCGTGGCCGATTACGGAGTGCAAAAGGGATTGGCCAAGACTTTCGGCAAACGAAAACTTCCGACGCCGAAGCAAATGATCAAGCTGGGCAAGAAATTCCAGCCTTATCGCTCGGTCGCGGCCTGGTATTTTTGGCGCGCACTCGATGAGCCGGAAGTGGCCAATCGTTTCGACTGAGGAACTGTGGCCACCGGCCTATGGCCGACCTGTTTTCTTACCAACGGCGCACAGCGCCGTGGCTACAACGATTGACTTTGCAATCACTCCTGACTAAAACGCCAGGATTATGGCGATGATCCACGTTAATCGGGGCGCAACCAGTCTGGGCGCATTTTCTGAAGAAGAAGTTACCGAAGGGTTGCGCACCGGTCGTTTCGCGCTGAGCGATCTCGGTTGGCGTGAAGGCATGGCCAATTGGCAAACGCTCTCGCAATTTCCGGAATTTGCTGCGGCCGCCTCAACCGCACCGCCTCCGCCAGCCGGCGCAACATCGACAATCACCCCGTCGGCAACTCCGGCGCCGGGCGGCGGATTGCCGTGGGACGACCGGCAAGAGCGCGGATTTTTCAATGCCTTTATCGAAACGCTGCAAATGGTTTTGGCCCGGCCGACAATCGCCTTCACTGCCATGAAGCGCGAAGGCGGTCTGGCCGAGCCGCTGCTCTATGTGCTGATCGGGGGAAGCTTTGGTCTAATCGTTTATTTCATTTACAGCTTCGCGTTCCAGTCATTAGGAATTTTTGCACAAAGAAACCCGCTCGCCCATCTGGTCGGCAGAGGTATCGCATCAGTGTTCCTCTTGATCCTGACGCCGGTCCTTATCGCAATCGGCATGTTTATCAATGCGGCGATTCTGCATGTGTGTCTGATGATTGTGGGAGGCGCAAAGCAGTCGTTCGAAACAACGTTTCGCGTCGTTTGTTTTTCTGCCGGATCAGTTTACCCGCTCATGATCATCCCGCTCTGCGGCGGCGTTATCGCCGGCGTATGGGGAATCGTGCTTCGTTGCATCGGTCTGGCTCGCGCGCATGAAACCGATACCGGACGCGCGGTTCTCGCTGTCTTCCTGCCGTTGATCGTTTGCTGCGGAGGCGGACTTCTACTGGCGATTCTGTTCGGCGGAATCGGCGCCTTGAGCCATTACTGGAATCCTTGATCGTTCGCAGATGCAGCTTTGCTTCCGTCGCCTCGCTCCGGGTGAAACCGATCACGAGCTGATTTGGCTGAGTGTTTCGATCGCTTCGCTTGGCGCAGCGGCGGCGTGGTTCGCGTTGCGGTTGCCCTGGCCGCAATGTTTATTTCACGCGCTGACCGGGCTCCCGTGCGTGACCTGCGGCTCGACCCGATCGGCGATCGCATTTCTCCATGGCCAATTCTATAGCGCATGGAAATGGAATCCGCTCGCGTTTGGATTTTTGTGCGCCCTGGCGAGCTTCAATATTTATGCGTTCATCGTTCTCACCACGCGCGCGCCCCGTTTGCGAATCGCTAATTCCAGTCGCGCGGAGAAAACCGTCGCGCGTTTTCTAACCATCGCTTTGCTCGCGCTGAACTGGATTTATTTGCTCCCGCACTGGCGAAACTTTTAGGGCGTTATGTTGTAGAAGGGGACGTGCCCGTAGCGTTGGTGGATCGAGCAGTCCCTTGTCCGCCAGTCGGACGGACTCGTCCATCGGCGAGTTCGATGCTAAACACAGATAAGAATGCGGACCGCGCCACCCGAAATCTGTGTCGATCTGTGTTCATCTGTGGCTAATCTAAGGCATGCGAATTCTCGTGACCGGGGGCGCTGGTTTCATCGGCTCGCATCTTGTCGAAAAATTACTTTCGCTCGGCCACGACATCGCCATTCTCGACGACTTCAACGATTTTTACGATCCGCAAATCAAGCGCCAGAACATCGCCGCAGTCGCGAAAGATGTAGAGATTCATCATCTCGATCTTCGCGACAGCGGCGCGGTGCGGAATTTATTTCACCGCGAAAAATTTGAAGCCATCGCGCATCTCGCCGCGCGTGCCGGGGTGCGGCCGTCGATTCAAAATCCGCAGCTTTATTACGATACAAATGTCGATGGGACACTGCATCTTCTCGATGCGGCCCGCGTGACAGGGGTTGAGCGATTCATTTTCGCTTCGAGCTCCTCGGTTTACGGCAATTCGAAAACCATTCCGTTCTCGGAAGATCGACAACTCATTCAAACGCTCAGTCCATACGGCGCGACGAAGATTGCCGGCGAGTTTCTTTGTTCAACCTATTCGCATCTTTACGGAATGCGCGTGGTCGCGTTGCGTTACTTCACGGTTTACGGACCGCGGCAGCGTCCCGATTTGGCAATTCATCAATTCACGCGTCGCATCCATGCCGGCAAACCGATCGATCAATTCGGCGATGGCACGACGCGCCGCGATTACACTTACATTGATGACATCATTCAAGGAACGATCGCGGCGCTCAAGTACGACGGGCCGATGTTCGACATCTTCAACCTTGGTGAAAACGAAACCATTCAGCTAAGGGATTTGATCGCGGGAATCGAGAACGCGCTTGGGGAAAAGGCGAAGATCAATCGGTTGCCCGAGCAACCGGGCGATATGCCGGTAACCTACGCCGATATTTCCAAAGCGAGAGAATTGCTCGGTTACAATCCATCGACGCGGCTGAGCGACGGGCTTCCGCGGTTTATCGAATGGTTTCTGCAATCGAGCCTGGCGAAATGAAGGTGTCGATCCAAACCTTGCCGTTCGATCAACGCGCCTGTTTCATCGCCGGCCAGGCCAAGTCCGGCACCACCTTGATGGTTGCCTTGCTCGACAATCATCCGGAGTTGCTCGTCCTGCCGGAAGAGACGGCCTACTTCCCAACCGTGCTCACTAAATACGGGCCGCGCGGCCGTCGCGCGCAATTCGATTACATCACCCAGCAATCGCTCTCCAATGTCCTTTTCGGAAGCAGATGCAAATGGGGCAAGCGCGACTATTCCAATTTTCCGACCGGGCGATTTTATGAGTTGTTCGAACAGGCGGCGTTCGATCCGGCCAACGCCCAGAAGGATTTGCTTGTTCTGATGGTGGAAGCGTACGCCGCCACCCTTGGCCGATCGCTTGAAAACGTGCGCCGTTGGGTCGAGAAAACGCCGGCGAATCGTAATTACATCTCCTCGATCTTTTCGCGATTTCCGCAGGCAAAACTGCTCGTCATGATGCGCGATCCGCGTGCGATCCTAGCGGCGCAAATTGCTCTGGAGAAAACCCGCCGGAGGGGGCGCTTCTCGGTCTATTATGTGGTCGCTCATTGGCGAGTGGCGGCAAAGCTGGCGAGGCGCGTCCTCAATGGCGAACTTTCGGGCCTGGTCGTGCCCTACGAACAACTTGTGGGCGAGCCCGCAATGTCGATGGAAAAAGTATGTGCCTATCTCGAGATTACGTTTGATTCCGCGACCGTTTTAACGCCGACGAAGGCGGGCCGGCTCTGGCGAGGCAACTCGGCCGCCCGAATCGGTTTTTCTCAAATTAGTACCGAGCCTGTGACGCGGTGGCAGCGTCAGCTCTCCGCCGATGAGATCGGCTGGGTGGAATGGCATTGTCGCGAACTGATGCCAGAGTTTGGATATGAGCCGCGGCTGAGCGCGCTCTCTCTGCGACATTTTGTGAAACCGATTCGCGAGGAGCGACCGAAAGAGTATTTGAAATCCCGGCTCTATTCGTTGCGGGACGATTGGATACGGCGCTAAGACCGACAACGGCAAAACGATCCGGGATGCTCGATCCTTAATCCTGGATTTTTTATCAAGGATCTAGCCATCTGGAGGCTCCGCCGAATTTCAGATAAAGAAGCGCGCTTGCAATCGCTCGGTCAACGAGCGATACTCGCCAGGAGATGTCGGGAATCTTCTTCGGTCATCCGGGCGTCCGCTTCCCACGACGAGTCAGATTTTTTGAGATTATGATGCGCGGTTTTGCATCTTCGCTGCTTCGTTGGCTGACTATGGCGGCTGGCGGTTCGACACGAGTCCATTTCCGGCTTGACGAGGCGGAGTTTCCAGCGGCGTGGCAAAGTGCTTGCAAATTGCTTGAACGAACCTTGCCAGGTTCGCGCGCCGTGGACTGTGCATCAATCGATGCGCTCCGCCCATTTAACAATTGGGTAAACCTTGAGGATCAATATGAACTCTTATTCACCCGGGAGACGCCCGCGCCGTTCGCGCGGCGGGTCCCGACGATGGGGCGATCGCCCGCGTTACCAAGAAACGCGCGCGCAAGCTCCCAAGAAAACATTCTGGCAGCGAGTCGCCGCATTTTTTGGAAACGACAGCGACAAAGGCGCAAAAAAGCCAGCGACCGCGTCGCCCAATGGCACGCAGCCCTCGCGGCCGGCGCGCAAGCCTGAATCGGTTGAGGTAAGTTCGCCGCGTCTTTACGTCGGCAACCTTTCCTTCGACGCCACCGAGAGCGACCTCTTCGAATTGTTCAACGGCGTTGGCCACGTGCAGAACGCAGAGGTGGTGAGTTACCGGCACAACCAGCGCTCGAAAGGGTTCGCCTTCGTGCAAATGCAAACCATCGATGAAGCCAAGCGCGCCGTGGCGGAACTGCACGACAAAGAATTCCTTGGCCGCAAACTTGTGGTCAGCGGCGCGAAATCGAGCGAGCATCACGCAAGAAGTTAGAACTAAAGATTCACAGCCGGGAGACGAAGCGGAGACTGCCGCGCGTCTCCCGGTTCTGTTTTCGAACGGTTGGGCGCGACGGCCCGTCGTGCCGTCGAATTGATGACGCGCGTCTTTTTCGTCGTTGGCCCAACCGCGACTGGGAAATCCGAGCTCGCGGCCGATCTCGCACACGACGTCGATGCTGAGATTGTCAACGCCGATGCGTTTCAAATTTATCGCGGTCTCGATCTTCTGACGGCGAAGCCTGATCAAGCGACGCGCGCAAAGGCGCCGCATCATTTGATCGGCACGATGTCGATCCGCGAAGAAATGAACGCGGAGAAATTTCGTCGCCTGGCGCTTGCCACGCTCGACGAAATTCATTCGCGCAAGAAAGTCGCGATCGTCGTCGGCGGGAGCGGGCTTTACATCAAAGCGCTGACGCACGGGTTGTCGGATTTGCCCCAGGCGGATCCAAGTCTGCGCACGCAATTAAATCGATTAACTCTCGATCAATTACGCGCGCGCCTTGTCGATCTTGATCCGAAAACGATGGACAAGATTGACATAAAAAACCGGCGGCGCTTGGTCCGCGCTCTCGAAATTTGTCTCATGACCGGTCGCCCTGCTTCCGCGCAACGCACGAAATGGAAAGCTGTAGGGGCCGCTGTCGCCAGCGGCACAGGCAAACGCGTGCAAGACGCAACGCGATCTGCCCCGAAAGCATTCGGGGCCTCTACCGGCGTCCTTGTCTTCCGCGACCGCGATGAGCTTTACCAGCGAATCAATCAGCGAGTGAAGGCGATGTTTCAAAATGGCGTTATCGAAGAAGTGCGTGCGACCGGTGCAATGAGCGAAACTGCGTCGAAGATGATTGGGTTGCGCGAGATTCGTGAGTTGCTCGACGGGAAGATGTCGATCTTGCAATGTGTTGCCCAAATTCAACAGGCGAGCCGGCGTTATGCCAAAAGACAGTTGACCTGGTTTCGGCGCCAAACTAATTTTGAACCGCTGAATTTATCGCTTCTAAGTCACAACGAAGCCGTGAAATGGATTTCGCAAAGAGCTTCTCGCTCTCTTGCGCAAGCGAATGATTGAAACACGCCCGAAAAAAGCACGGGAGCGCGCTCTGTTAATTGGCCTCGAGAAAGACGGCGTCTCAAAGTGGGACCTGCGCGATTCGATGGAGGAATTGCGCGAGCTGGCGAACTCGGCCGGAGCGGAAGTGGTCGATACCATTACGCAGAAGTTGCCGAAGCCAACCGCGCCTTACTACATCGGCAAGGGCAAAGCGGAATTGATCAAGGATTCGCTGCAAGATCGACAAGTTACTTCCGTGATCTTCGACGACGAACTTTCGCCGGCACAGGGACGCAATCTGGAAACTTTGCTCGCGAGCAAGGTGCTCGATCGCACGCAACTGATTCTCGACATTTTTGCGCAGCGCGCGCGCAGCCGTGAAGGCCGATTGCAGATCGAGCTTGCCCAATTGCAATATCTTCTGCCGCGTCTTACTCGCATGTGGCATCACCTTTCTCGGCAAACCGGTGGAATCGGCACACGCGGTCCCGGTGAAACGCAGTTAGAAGTCGATCGGCGTCGCGTGCAGGAACGGATCGCGCGGCTCGAGCGCGAACTTGAATCGGTCCGCAAGACGCGCGCCGTGCAGCGTCAAGGTCGCAAACGTCATCAATGGCCGGTCGCCGCCGTGGTTGGTTACACGAACGCGGGCAAATCGACGTTGCTGAATTTGCTCACCGGCGCGGACGTTGTGACTGAGGATAGACTTTTTGCCACGCTCGACCCGACCACGCGCAGTTTCGTTTTGCCTAACAAACAGCGTGTTTTGCTCACCGATACGGTCGGTTTTTTGCGCAAGTTACCGCACACTTTGATCGAATCATTCAAGGCGACGCTCGAAGAAGTGAGCGAAGCCGATCTGCTCATTCATATTGTCGATCTTAGCCACCCGCGCGTGGATGAGCAGATGGAAGCGGTCGATGCGGTGATCAAAGAACTCGACGCGTTCGGGAAACAAACGCTGATTGTCTTTAACAAGATCGACAATCTGGAGAGTCGCGAGCTCGCGGAAATTTATGTGAAACGATTTCCGGGCAGCGTGGCAATCTCTGCGCGCACCGGCGAAGGCATGGGCAATCTTGTGCAAGCGCTGGAAAACGCGCTCAGCTCCTGGCGCCTGCGTTCGCAATTTCGCATCCCGGCGAATGAATCAGCTCTCATTGCCGAGATTCATCGTGTCGGCCACGTCCTCGAAGTGCGTTACCAAGGCGACGATGCATTAATTGTCGCGCACGTTCCGCCGCACCTCGAACAAAAGCTCGCCCGGTACGCGGCCCGCGATTGATTGTCGATCTTGCGTTCGTGAACCGGCTCTAGCAAATGACTGTCCGCGAGCGCGTGGCGCAACTGCTCGAAATTTGGCCGGAAGTTTATCCGGACGCGCATTGCGAACTCGATTTCAAAAATCCGCTGGAGCTGCTCATCGCGACAATTCTTTCGGCGCAATGCACGGACAAGCGCGTGAACATGGTCACGCCGGCGTTATTTAAGAAATACCGGACGCCGGCGGATTACGCGAAGGCGCCCCAGCCTGAACTGGAAAGCGCGATTAGATCGACAGGGTTTTTCCGGAACAAAGCGAAGAGCATTCGCGCGGCGACATCGACAATCAACCAAAAGTTTGGCGGTAAAGTTCCCGATTCGATGGAAGAACTGCGCGAATTGCCAGGCGTCGGCCGAAAAACCGCAAACGTCGTGCTCGGCAATGCGTTTGGAAAAAACGAAGGGATCGTAGTGGACACGCACGTGGCGCGCTTGTCGCAGCGGCTCGGCCTGACCAAGCAAAAAGACGCGGAAAAAATCGAGCGCGATTTGATAAAACTCGTGCCGCGCGAGCATTGGACGAACTGGAGTCACTGGCTCATCTGGCACGGACGGCGCCGCTGTTACGCGCGCAAGCCGGACTGCGCGCATTGCGAAGTTTTTCGACTTTGCCCGAGCGGCAAAATTTTCCTGCGAATGGGCGAAGCCAAAAATCCGACGCCACCGTCGATTGATTTGCGTTCTTAGCACAATTCCGGCGGTTCGGCGTGTGCGTGATTTCCGTCGTGCTCCGCCTTTTTGCGGATGCGCTGAAATTGTTGCTCGAGCTTTTTCAGGTCTTCGTCGGAAAGTTCTTCAAGATCGACAAGTTCATTTCGCGCACCTTTGAGGGCGCGGATGATCTCATCCAGTTTCAAATGGACCGCCTTGGCATCGCGGTTCTGGGTGTTCTGGATCAGGAACACCATGAGAAAGGTGACGATCGTTGTCGCCGTATTAATAATGAGCTGCCACGTATCGGAGAAATGAAAGGTGGGACCGGTGAGGATCCACACGAGGATGACAAGCACAGCTCCGGCAAAGGCCCAGGCGCTGCCAAGGATGATGGACGAACGACGTGCGAAGAGGCGAAACGCATCGCTGACGACGCAAAAAAAGTCCCGTTCCTTTTCCTGTTCCATTAACTTTTCGATTTGCGTCTTCCTCATGATGCCATTTTTGTTTCGAACGCGAGCTTGAAAGTGCGTGCATCAGATCGACGATGCGCGCCTGGTCCTGCCCGTGAAACCGGCGTTGATTTTCCTGCCGGTTTAAGGAAAACTTACCAGCCGAGTTCATGCAGCACATCACCGCTTTTTCTCGACCGCAAACTGTCCCGGCCGTTCCGGCTGCGGCGTCGCGAAGGAATTTGTGGATTCTGGATAGCTGGCGCGACCTGATTCTCTACGTCTGCACGCCGCTGTTGCTCGTGCCGATGTTCATCCTGGCACAGGCGCGTTGGAGCGCCGAAGACATTTATCTTTTTGTCGCTGCTTTCGGCGCGATGGGTCACCACTTGCCAGGAATGATTCGTGCCTACGGCGATCGCGCGCTATTCCAGCGCTTCAAGTGGCGCTTCATTTTTGCACCGGTTTTTTTGGTGGTCGTCTGCGTTA